>JALHST010000232.1 GCA_022865355.1 Maribacter sp.
ACATTTATACATCATCTAAGAAAGTCAAGCCTGCACAAACCTCCAGGAATCGCGGAATCTTTAGACTGGGCTAAAACCCTTTTGTTGCTCAATGCCAAAAATATTACCGATGAGCTTGTTCACAATACCATTGGCAGTGTTTTAAAACATAAAGACGACATCGAATTTGTACAAAACAAAAAGGTTCAGGAGTTTTTACATCCAATTGAATAGCACAGCAGCCTCTGATATATGACGATAACATCGTGGTCGAGATAGACAAAACATTCAAGGAACGATTGATCGACTTTATTTTCTATTGTAAAGAACGACAGTTCGTCCTTAGTCCGCAACAGACCAGGGAAGCATTTGATATTTCCCAGAGGGGATATATGCTTGATCGAAAGCTCTTTCAATATAGCCTCAAGGCCATTTTTTGCAAACGGAAGGAACATTTTGATCGATTTGACGAGATGTTCGACCGTTTTTGGAGCCGATATTATGAGGAACGGCTCGAGTTGCGAAAATCAAAGTCCAAGCCCAAACCGAAAAATAATGATACCGATTCCATCATTTTCCTGGGTGCCCGATTTAATAAACCCCAAATAGAAAAAGAAGAGGAAACCAAGCAGACCAAGGGGGCTAATGAGACGGAGCGTTTACGCAGAACGGATTTTTCTAAAATAGACATTGCCGACAAGGAGCGGTTGGAAGAATTGGCCGAAGAATTGTTTCACCAAATGAGCATGCGTTTTAAAAGGCGTATGGAAAGCTCAAATAAAGGCAGTGTTGATATTCGAAGGACGGTAAGAAATAGTATTTCCAAAGGGGGATGGATGTTGGATCTTGCCTACAAAAAAAAGCGAAAAGAAAAACGAAAGGTAGTTTTTCTATTGGATGTGAGCGGGTCTATGGATACCTACAGTTTTTATTTGTTACGGTACATCTTAGTGTTAAAGAAGTATTTTAAGACTTTGGAATTCTTTACTTTTAGCACGCACCTGACCCATGTCACCCCTTTGCTTCGGGCGAATCATGAGCCGGAAATATTGAAGCAGATTGGCAAAAAAGTGCATACCTGGTCAAGCGGGACAAAAATTGGGGAGTCATTGACCGAATTTCTTTCGGTCTATGGAAGCAAGTTTTTAAGTCAGAAGCACATTGTGGTCATATTGAGTGATGGATTGGAAACCGGAAACGTAAGCCAGCTTAAGGACGCAGTAAGTACCATACAAAGAAAGTGTAAGACGCTTATATGGTTGAATCCATTGAAAGGAATGAAAGATTATCAACCCATTCAAAAGGGAATGATCAATGTAATGCCGCATTTGGATGCTTTCGAATCGGCTCATAATCTAGACAGCTTGTTGAAATTGGAAAAATTGTTGATGGATGTTTAATGAACTCGCATTAAAAATTGAAGAGCAGTTGGCCAAGGGTTCCAACTTTGCCATAGCCCAGGTGGTAGACCGTATTGCACCTTGTTCGGGTAAGGTAGGGGATAAGGCCATTATACTCGAATCTGGTGAGATGATTGGCTGGATCGGCGGGGGTTGTGTGCGAGGAATCGTTATCAAGGAGGCAATCGATGTCATAAAGTCAAAACGATATCGAAGGGTTCGAATTTCTCCCGAGGGAGGAACACGGGAAACTGCAAATTTTAAAGAATATGTTATGTCATGTCAAAGTAAAGGCACATTGGAAATTCTAATTGAACCGGTACTTCCGCAACCCGAACTGATTATTGTTGGAAAGTCGAACATAGCCCGAAAGTTGGCCCAAATCGCTTCTGTTGCAGATTTTAGGGTTTCTGTTTTGGCCAATGATGTGGACGTTCAGATGTTCCCAGAGGCCCATCATATTTCAGAATTAATCGATTTTGGCCCTTTTAAAAACCTTTCAAAAACGTACATCATCGTTACCACTCAAGGTGAGAATGATGAGATGGCCGTTAAAAAGGCATTACAAACTTCTGCGCCCTATGTTGGTTTTGTCGCCAGCGCCAAAAAGGCGGAGGATATTAAGACTTATTTAAAAAATGAAGGCATTCCGGATGCACGCATCATACAGTTAAAAAGCCCGGTCGGTCTAGATATCAATGCAAAACTGGCAAGCGAGGTGGCAATCAGCATTCTTGGGGACGTCATTGACCATTTCAGGAATGGAAAAGTCGCGGCTGCAATACCAGAGCGAATGGAAGATTTAAAGGTCCCAACGCCATCCACACCAACTCCCGAAGATAAGTTTGCAGAGGAATATTACATCAATCCGGTCTGTAATGTCCCTGTTTCAAGAAAAAACCCAAAACATATCATTGAATATCATGGAGAAAAAGTTTATTTCTGTTGTGATGGATGTAAAGTTAGTTTTGAGCGGAATCCTGGGCAGTATATAAAGAGCTGATCAGGTATTTCCGTCCTCTTCATCACTTAGCACTTTCCGACCATGATTGGCTTGGCATGTGTACCTTTCCCTGCCTCCTTGCCACAAATACTACCTACTCGGGTATCGAATTTAAAATATTTTAAAACGACCTGGAGCTATTACTCGCCCTCATATTTTCCCTTGTACCGTTTCCATAGTTCGGTCTGATGGGTTTCCAAAGATATGGCCCGGCCATCGATAAAGGCATGGGTCAATTGGTTGGTACGCATATCCAAGGCATCGCCTTCTGAAATGAACAGGGTAGCGCTTTTTCCCACTTCCAATGTGCCATAGGCATCGTCGATACCCAAAATTTTGGCCGGGTTTAAAGTTATCAATTGAAGGGCCTGTTCCTTTTTCATTCCTTGCCCCACCAGGTGGCCAGCATAAAATGGTAGGTTCCGCGTTTGAAAAACGGCCTCATCGGCATTTTGGATGGCTACTACAAGACCTGCATCAGAGAGTAATTTTGGAAGTTTGTATGGCAGGTCGTAATCATCGTCATCAAATTGTGGCAGGTTATGAGGTGCGCGTACCAATACGGCAACATTATTTTCCTTAAGAAAATCGGTTATTTTATAGGCATGGTAACCACCTACTAATACCACGTGCTTCATTCCGTTTTTCAATGCCATGGTCACGGCATCGATAATTTCCTTTTCCCCATTGGCCGTGATATATAATTTTTGGGAACCGTTGAAAAGTCCTTGCATGGCAGCAAATGGCGCATTCACCTCCTTTGGGGTATCTTTTCCATAAGCCGCTGCGTTCTGTATAAAAGTTTCTACTTCCGAGACTTGCTTTTGATACTCTTTATTGGGCTGATAACCTCTGTCCTCACCCATCCACCATCGACCACGGCGGAACGAATCGGGCCAGTTGAGGTGTATGCCATCATCTACTTTTACCGTGGCATCTTCCCAGTTCCATGCATCAAATTGCATGATGGTTGAGGTTCCGGAAATACGCCCGCCATTGGGTGTGATCTGCCCCAAAAGCACACCATTCGGTCGCATGCTTTCCACAACTTTACTTTCTGCGTTATAGGCGATCTGACTTCGCACATGCGGCAAGAGGTCGCCCAGTTCACTTTGGTCGTCGCTTGCCCTCACCGCGTCGATCTCCACGAGCCCTAACTTGGAAGCAGTTGCGATAAAACCTGGATATACATGCTTGCCTGTGGCTGCTAGAATTCTTCCTTTCGTTGGGGTGCTTTTGTCCCCGATGGCCACAATTTTTCCATCTTCGAAAACGATTGTGGCATTTTCTAGGACTTCACCGTTGCCCACATGTACGGTTGCATCCTGTATGGTAATAGGTTCACTTTGTTTCGGTGCCGGGGTCTGCTGGTTGAAACCTTGAAAGGTTATCCCAAGGGCAAGTATGGAGATATACAGTGCTTTTTTCATTTTTTAGTCTTTTTATTCGAATTAAAGGCTTTCGCAATTGAATCTTTCTTTGTTCTTGGGACGTGGCCCCATGGCGTCTCCACCCCCTGCTTTTGCCTTCAACATCATATTGATCAATTCGCTCTTTTCTTTTTTAACGGCATCCCTTTGCTCCTTGTCTTTCATGAGGTCAAAATACGTAGCGCCTTCTATGAGCGTTTTCTCGGCCTTTGCTGCAACCGAAAGCGGATTATCCGTCCATAAAACCAAATCGGCATCCTTACCCTCCTTGATACTTCCAACTCTTGAATCAAGATGCAGCAATTTAGCGGGATTGATGGTCACCATTTTCCATGCCTCCAACTCCAACATGCCGCCATATTTAATGGTCTTTGCCGCCTCTTGGTTCAATCGACGCGACATTTCTGCATCATCACTGTTTATGGCAACGGTAACACCTGCATCGTGCATAATGGCCGCATTGTATGCGATGGCATCGTTCACCTCAAATTTGTAGGCCCACCAGTCACTAAATGTAGATCCACCAACGCCGTGTTTTGCCATTTTATCGGCGACTTTATAACCTTCAAGGATATGGGTGAACGTATTGATCCTAAAATTGAATTTTTCGGCCACCTTCATCATCATGTTAATTTCGCTCTGCACATACGAATGGCATGTTATAAATCGTTCGCCGTTCAAGACCTCCGCCAAGGTTTCCATTTCTTCATCATAACGGTAGGGCTGACCGCTCTTCTTTTTCGCATCGTATTCTTTGGCACGTTGAAAATAATTTATAAATGCCTGTTCAACACCCATGCGCGATTGTGGAAAACGACCGCGGCTGTCCCAATTACTTTGTTTGACATTTTCCCCGAGGGCAAATTTTATAAATTTTGGTGAATTGGTATAAATCATATTCTTAGCGCTTTCTCCCCACTTTAATTTTAATAGGGCCGACTTGCCCCCGATGGGGTTTGCCGAACCGTGCAGCAACTGAATGGAGGTCACGCCTCCGGCCAAATCGCGATAGATATCCATATCGGTAGGGTCAACAACATCTTCCATATTCACTTCGGCAGAAGAATTTTGACCAGCTTCGTTGATGGCGAGGGCCGCAATATGACTATGCTCATCAATGATACCGGCGGTTAAGTATTTGTTTGTGGCATCAATAACCTGAGCACCGGCAGCGTTTAGGTTTTTACCTATTTTGGCAATTTTCCCTTCTTTCACCAATACATCGGTATTTTCAAGAATACCGGCATCCTCACTGGTCCATACGGTGGCATTTTTGAATAAGAGATTTTCCTTTTTGGGAATTGCCGAATTTCCATAGCCCACATTTGGGAAGGTCATGGCGACGACTTTTGGGCCTTCTTCTGATTCGTCCGCTTTTTTGTCCTTTTCGTTGAAAGGGGCATTTTTAATTGCACGATAAGGAACTTCTGTTCCATCGGGCAATACCATTAAGCCAGAAAGGTTATCCGAAGCGGTATCTACCAAACCGGTCATACGATAATTTTTAGCGCCTTTATCGGTAGCAAAAGAAATATCCAACCAATTTTCGGCATAGCTAATATTCGATTTTAATTTAATCGTATCCTGTTTGACTTCGATCTTCGGTTTGCTAAGCTCTCCGGTTATGGAAAGTTTGAATTGATTTCCTCCCGCCGAAAGGTCGTATTCTCCTCGAATGTCTTTAAGGCGCATGTCATTGATCACATTTTGTTCTCCTTGCACCCAATTTTCAAACAGTGTGGTTTTTTCATCAAATAGGTCGCCCGATGCAATCAAAAAATTAGCTTGGGATCCGGCATTAAGAGAACCTATTTGGTCTGATTTTCCTAAAATTTGGGCAGGTACGGTCGTCAATGCCTCCAATGCCTTGGTTTTGGAAAGACCATACTCTACTGATTTCAATAAATTCTTTTTAAAATCGGAGGTCGACTTTAAATCGTTCATAGTAAACGAAAACAACACCCCATTTTCGGCAACGACCTTGGGATTGGTAGGAGCCTGATTCCAGTGGCGCAAATCTTTGATTGAAAAGAAATTGGCCTCATACGGGTTCGACACGTCGGATGGCTCTGGGAACGTTAATGGCAAGATCAATTTCGCGTTGGTCGCCTTTACATCTGCGATCCTTTCATACTCATCCCCACCGCCTAAAATGGCATACTGAATTCCAAATTTATCGCCGATGGCATCTGCCCGCAGCACATTGCCATTGTCGCCGGCGGCAAAGATCTGGACTAGGCCCTTATGGTTGTTCAAGGCCTCCAAGGATCGGTCGGTAGTACGCACATTTCCTTTGCCATACCAATCGGCATCATAGTACATTTGTCGTAATAAGGCCATGGCACCCATCAACGACGACGGGTACGATTGATTTTTGGCCACACTTTTGTCGAATGAAAAATATTGTGCCGATTCGTCCGATAATATTCGGTCGGCATCTGTTCCTGCACCATTGAGGGCAACTAATACCCCTGTGCCACGGGCAATTCCGTCCTCGATATGAGAATTAACAACGCCAAAACCTAAGTCGCGAAGCGTTTTAGCAACTTTGTCATCATATTTAAATAGGGCTGCCGCATCATTCTCGGGCATAATATGATCGTTCCAATAATATCCCTCGCGCGTTGGGTCATATGCAGCGGAGCGTCGACCTTGCGAATCTCTTTTTGGTTTTTCTACCCCAAAATCAGAAAAGACATCGATAAACGAAGGGTACACATAGTTGCCTTTCAAATCGATAACGACCGTATTTTTTGGAAGCACAACCGATTTTGCTACTTGAACGACCTTGCCGTTTTGGATAAGCAGGGTGCCATTATCCACGATTTGGGTAGGAGTGATATAAATCTTGCCATTTATAAAGGCCGTATAATTGTTATTTTTGGCTTTTACGCCGTCGTTTTTAGGAAAGTAATCTTGGGAAAATAAGGAAGCACTGCACAAAAAGAAGGCCAGTGCGAGTAATCGCATCTTCATGTCGTTCTGTATTATTTGATTTAGTCGATCTAAAAATAAGGTAAGTCATGGGAATTTGACTAGGATTACCCATTTTTTAACGTTTTAATTGCCTAAAATTGTCCCTCAACTATAAAGGATGTACCTTATAATAGTTCACATAGAGTGACACCACTGAATTATAGCTCATAATCCCCTTTGTCTGATTATTTGACTTTAAAAAGATATCAAAAGCCGATTTGAATAAGGGTTCCATTGGATTTTCATAGGCCATCCAGAAATTGTTCATTTCCTCGTAATTTTTCTTGACGCCTTGATGCAAAGTGGCGTACTGTTCATTAAACTGATCTTCATCGGTTCCCCGTAACTCGCTCAAACAATAAGAAAGGGCATAGGCATAGGCGGCATATTTGAAATAAATATCATCCTGGCCCACGGTGGCCAAATACCCTATGAAATTGGTCTCATTCTCTGCCGAATAGCCCAATTGATGCCCAATTTCATGACCACATACCACGGGTAAGCGGAAAAAGGGAAGCTTGCCATTGACCTGGGCTTCATTCGTAAACGGATTCAAATACCCCCCATACCCCATATAGGTCAACTGAAGACTATAGACCGATTTCTTTAGGCTTGGAACATCATATTTTAAAAATGGGAAGCGTTTGCCCAATGCATCGAATCCTTCGAGGGTCTTTTCAAAGATCTGTTTTTTGGTATAGGGTACTTGAACGGCCTTGGCCGTGTCGGAGGTAATTTCAAATTGAACTTGATTGGTTTTTTTGGTCAATTGTTTTACAACAGATATCAAATCTTCTTTTGAATAGGTTGCAGTTAAATTGAATTTTTGGGAAATGGGTAGGCGATAATAGTTGAGACCCCACATCATATGAAATGTGAAGTAGGCTACTGAAAGCACCATTATGATGCTGCGAACAAAGGATAAGGGGTGCTTTATTATTTTTTCCCGCTCACGAACAAGATAACCTAACGCCAGTAAAACTAGTAGGGTATAGAGCACATCGCCCACCGAGAAAGGGACCCATCCGAATAAATAACGAAAAAATTTTGAAACGATGGGATAGAAGCCATTACTATAGTATTTCTCGATAGAATCAGGATAAGAGCCCCACCATTTGACCAAAATTATTTGGGGAAGGAGCGATAGTGCAATTGCGTTTTTGAATCGTGAACCCATGCATTCAAAAATAAGTAATAATGGGGCATTTTTGTTTTTCAAACTGTATTTTTGATCTAAAATAGGGCAATATTATGAGCGAAGAAGTTAGAAGATTGAATCCCAGTAGTATATGGAAGCACTTTGCAAATCTCAATCGAGTCCCAAGGGCCTCAAAAAAGGAGGCACAAGTAATCAAATTCATCTTAGCTTTTGGAAATCATCTGGGCCTCGAGACATTTGAGGACAAAGTAGGCAACGTACTGATACGAAAACCTGCTACTTCTGGTATGGAAAATCGTAAAATGGTTACCCTGCAGTCCCATTTGGATATGGTACACCAGAAAAATGCCGATACCCCTTTTGATTTTAATACTCAGGGCATTCAAATGTATATTGACAACGATTGGGTGAAGGCCAAAGGCACCACCTTGGGTGCCGATAATGGTATCGGGGTGGCAACGATTATGGGATTACTGGAAAGTACCGATATCCCCCATCCAGCGTTGGAAGCCTTGTTCACCGTTGATGAGGAAACGGGTATGACCGGGGCTTTGGGTCTGGAGGGCGGCCTATTGAAAGGTCAGATCCTCTTAAATCTCGATACCGAGGAGGATGACGAAATTGATATTGGATGCGCCGGGGGCATCGATGTTACCGCCAAGGGCGACTACGTTAAGGAGGACTTATCAAAGGCAGTTGACTCCTATACAATTGCAGTTAGTAAACTACAAGGAGGGCATAGCGGAATTGAGATCCATAAGGGTCTGGGCAATGCGAACAAAATCATGAATAGGGTATTGTATCATTTACAAGCTTCGTTCGATTTAAGAATTTCGGAGATTGATGGGGGCGGACTTAGGAATGCGATTCCCAGGGAAAGTAATGCGATTATAGTTGTTGATCAAAATCAATCGGAAGCGTTCAAAAAGGATTTTGAAAAATGGGCCCGAACCATACAGAACGAACTACTGTTTATTGAGCCTAAGCTCTCGATACAGCTTGGCACTGCCCCAAGACCCGATCTTGTAATGTCCAAAGAATCACAGGAAAAACTGATCAAGGCAATCTATGCCGCCCATAATGGTGTTTATGCGATGAGTGCCGCCATTCCTGATTTGGTGGAAACCTCGAACAATATAGCCCGGGTCTTGGTAAAGAATGGGCATATAAAAATCGGCTGTTTAACACGTTCATCGGTCGATTCTTCAAAATGGGATATGGCAAACGCTTTGAGATCAGTTTTTGAATTGGCCGGATTTCAGGTTTCTTTTTCCGGGGATTACCCAGGATGGAGCCCCAATCCCAATTCGGCGATCCTAAAAATCCTACAAAAAAAATACGAAGCCATTTTTGGGGATGAGCCCAAAGTAGTTGCTTGCCATGCAGGTCTTGAATGTGGCATCATCGGGAGAAATTACCCCGGACTTGATATGGTAAGTTTTGGCCCGACCATCAAGGGGGCACATTCCCCTGATGAGCGGGTAAGTATACCTTCCGTACGGAAATTTTGGAAGTTCCTATTAGAAATCTTAAAAGATATCCCTGCTAAGGAGTAGCGTTTACTCAATGTCAACTTTAGAATTCGTTAAGGTTCGATTCATAGATTTGCAAGATGAAAATTTTAATTGCTGAAGACGAGACTGCCCTACAACAATCCATTGTTACCTATTTGGAAGGCGATGGGAACATTTGCGAAGTAGCTTCAAACTTTAGTGATGCCGTTTACAAAGTTGATCTTTATGAATATGATATTGTAATACTCGATGTAAATCTGGTAACCGGCAGTGGTCTTGAGATATTGAAGATGTTAAAGGAAACCAGAAAAAGTACGGGGGTGCTAATTATTTCGGCCAATAATTCGTTGCAGGATAAACTCGAGGGACTTGATCTGGGGGCCGACGATTATTTGACAAAACCCTTTCACTTGGCCGAGTTGAATTCCCGTATCAAAGCCGTGCTGCGACGTGGCGTCTTTGGAGGCAATGAAACAATCAAGTTTAATGAAATTGCCATTGATACGAAATCTAAAACTGCTTATATAAACGATATGTATATGCCTCTTACCAGAAAAGAATATGATCTTTTGCTTTTTTTTATTACGAATCAGGGTAGGGTACTTTCAAAAGAGATAATAGCCGAGCATTTGTGGGGCGATCATAGCGATTTGATAGACAATTACGATTTTATCTATGTGCATATCAACAATCTACGAAAAAAATTGACTGAAGACGGCTCCAAATATATTAAGACCGCCTATGGCAGTGGTTATAAATTTATGGAAGAATAATATATGGCCATTTCCAAAAAAAAAATAAAGCTTATCCAAAAAACTTCGAGCACCTTTCTGTGGATAAGCGTGGCCCTGATGATTCTCAGCACGATTGCCCTGTATTTCTATGTTCGCAATCTTTTGAAATCTGAAATTGAGGAAGAATTGTATTCTACTAAGGCAAGGATCGAGAATTCATTGATGAAAAATGATGCCGTTTATGCCCTGCCTCCAGTGATTGAAATAAAAAAAACATCAAAAATTGGTATTGAAAAATTAAAGGACACTATCATCTACGACCCTTCCCAAAACGAAATGGAGGAATTTAGGGAACTGGCCTCCTACTCAGAAATTAATGGGAATTATTACAAAATCACGGTGCGCTCACTTGTGGTCGAAACACGTAATATTCTGATGGCCATTATCATATCCTATTTTATTATTATCATTTTTGTTTTCGTGTTTCTGTTTTATTTTAACAAAGCAGGCAATCAAAAACTTTGGCTTCCTTTTTTTACGAATCTTGGGCAAATGAAGCGATTTTCGCTTGGATCTGAAAAACCCATTCATTTGGTCGAAAGTTCAATATTAGAATTTTCGGAACTCAATACGGTAATATTGACCTTGACCAATAAGGTCAATGCCGACTATCGGAACCTAAAACAGTATACCGAAGATGTGTCGCACGAGTTGCAGACACCCCTGGCAATCATTCAGGCCAAAATAGAGAATATTATCAACAGTGATAATCTGAATGCCAAGCAGTATGAGCATCTCACCTCGATTCAAAAAGATATTCAGCGCCTGACACAATTGAATAAACGTTTAAGTCTACTGACAAAGTTAGAAAATAGGCAGTTTACGAATCCGGAGGAGCTCTTCTTGAATTCGATTATTCGGGCGCGTATCGATAATTTCAAAGAACTTTTCCCAACGAAAATAGAACTCTTGGAGCAAGGGCAGGTGCGCTTGAAGATGGACCCCTATCTTCTTGATATTCTATGCGACAATCTAATTTCAAACGCGCTGCGGCATACCATTGCTAATGGCCTTATTAAGGTAATAATCGATCCTCAAAACTTGACGGTCACCAACCCTGGGAATGCGGCATTACAGCATCCTGAAAAGCTTTTTACCCGGTTTTACGGTGAAGCCAAGGCTAAAAAATCTATGGGCCTAGGGCTCGCCATCGTTCAAAAAATATGTAACCTATATGACTTTGCGCCTTCCTATTCGTTCGAAGAAAAACAGCACATTTTTAAAATACGTTTCTATATTGATAAAAGCGGGACGCCAATTTGAACTTTGGGAAGTCTTTAAATCTGAATTTAACTATCAATTTAAAAATCTTTAAAGAAGATGAGAAAAGCATGCCTTGCGATATTTCAAATTTTTAGTGTCGCATTTTTGTCGGCACAGGAAGAAATTACGATGGTCGGTCAATTATTCGATAGTGAGACCAATGAAACATTGCCGTATGCCAATGTCGCGGTCAACCGAATCGATGACAGTAGTTTGGTTACCGGAGCCATTACCGATGAGCAGGGCCGTTTTGAGATACAGGGATTGCCTATCGGAAGCTATATGCTCAATTTTTCATTTATAGGGTATACGACCGTAGCGCAAAAATTTACGGCGAGTGGCTTGAATACGATCTTTGACTTCGGAAAAATAGCGATGGCGCCAAATGCCGAACAGTTGGAAGAAATTGAATTGATAGGCCAAGAAGCTGCTGTGAATGCCGATTTGAACAAACTATCGTTCAATTTAGAAGATAATATAGCGCAGTCCGGAGGTTCGGTTTTGGATGCCATGAAGACGATGCCGGGGGTTTCCTTTGATCAGGATGGGAAAGTGATTTTACGGGGTAGTGATAAGGTGGTGGTCCTAATCGATGGCAAACAAAGTAGTTTAACGGGTTTCGGGAATCAAAAGGGATTGAGCAATATCCCGGCATCAAACATCGAGCGGATAGAAATAATTAATAATCCCTCGGCGAAATATGATGCGAATGGTTTTGCAGGAATTGTCAATATTATTTACAAGAAGGAAAAGCAAACGGGTTTTAATGGGGATGTCGGCCTCTCATTCGGACTGGGTGCCCTGGGCAAACGCCAGGGGGATACCCCTACTGATTTGGGTAGTTTTTCTGTAAATCCTAAATTGATACCAAGTATCAACTTTAATTATAAAACCGATAAACTCAATTATTTTTTACAATCGGAGTTTATTCTCCAGAAAGCCTTGCCCAATAATGAGTTTACGACGCGTAATTATGATGATGGCCGTAAAATTATTTCACAAGTCCCTGAAAATCGCAGACAGTTCAGATCGATCATCAACGGGGGAATCGATTGGGAACTTGATGAAGATAACAGTTTTACCTTTTCTGGGCTATACGACCGGGAAAAACATATCGATACGGCCCAAGTGGCCTTCATCGATTTGAACACACAATCACGCAATCGCCTGTATACCTGGCGCGAGGAGGAAATAACGCGCTATATCAATGTTTCGGTGAATTTTCGCCATAAATACGAACAACCCGGGCACACATTGAGCGCCAATGCGCAATACACACAAGGTTTGGAGGACGAGACCTATTCATTAAACGATAGTTCCGCAATTCGTATCGGAAAAGATAAGACCAATATACTGGCAGTAGAGCACACAACGAGTCTATCAGGTGATTATGTGAGGCCCTTGCGAAGCGGTCGAATGGAAATGGGCGCAAAAGCGCGCATCCGTCGGCTGCCGGTCGATTATACCATTACCCCAGGTACCAATTCAATCATTTATCCTGGCTTAGGGACGTATTCCGACTGGGCAGAAGATTTATATGCAGGCTATTTTAATTATGTATTGGAACGGGAAAAATTTGATGTTGAAGGCGGTCTGCGTGCCGAGCAGACTAAAGTTTCCTACGATTTGGACCCCACGAACATCTATTATCCGAACAATGATAAATATGACTATTTTAAACTCTTTCCAAGTATACGGTTCACCTACATCGTGAACGACGGAAACAAAATCTCATTATTTTACAACAAGCGGGTCGATCGACCAGGAGAGCCAGAATTAAGGATCTTCCCGAAATATGACGATCCGGAACTTTTGAAGGTAGGCAATCCTTATTTACGTCCTCAATTTACGGATGCCTTCGAGTTGGCGCACAAATATTCCTGGCGTGGGGGATCCCTATTTTCGGCCGTGTATCACCGGATAATACAGGACGCCTATATGCGTATTTACAGCATTGACAATTCGAATCCACAGTATGATATTATAAACAAGATATATCAGAATACAGGGCATGCCACGAATACGGGTTTTGAGGTTTTGTTTAGCCAAGACATAGCTTCGAATTGGAAAGTATCGGCAAGCATGAACTGGTATTCCAACGCCATCGATGCCTACCAAGGCACGCTGTTGTTCCCATACGAACGTCCCTTCTTTATTGAATCTTCGACCAACAATGCCTGGGATACCAAACTCAATAATGAGTTTAAGTTGCCTTGGAATATGGAATTTCAACTGACCGGAATTTTCTACTCCAAGAAGAATATCCCGCAAGGGGAGGAGCTCGCCCGGTCTTCTATCGATCTTGGCATTAAAAAAAATCTTTGGGACAAGAAAGCCGAACTTACCTTCTCAGCCAGCGATATATTCAATAGATTTGGTATTCAACAACGTTTAATTGGCGAAGGATTCACAACGGCTTACGAAAATTTCTATGAAACCCAGATTTTCAGGCTAGGATTCAAATATAAATTCTAGGTGTATAAAAAGTGTAATTGATTTTTTTGAAAAACGGTAATCGATGGCCTTCTAAGAAAATATGTTGGCAAACAGCCACTATAATAACAGGCGACAAATAGATTGATTACCAGTTTTGGGGCTTAAGACATTCTTTAGATTTCCCGATTACTTTTACCCCCTTACCATTTAAAAATTTTTAAAAGGATGAAGTATCGATTTTTTTTCCTTTTGTTTCTTTCATTGCAGTTCGTCGTATCGCAAGAACCTACACTTGACTATTTTTTGGAAACTGCCAAGCAAAATGCACCTGCTTTATCCGAGAATGTGAACCTTCAAAATATCGGAAACCTCCAAAACGATTTAATTATTGCCCAGAATAAGGCCTTGCAGGTAAACATTACTTCCGAAATATTGATAGCTCCCTATTTTGATAACAGGGGCAGGTTTATTGACATTACAACCACGCCATCCCCGCAAGCCTACGGTTATGATATTGGCATAACCAATGGGGGTTTATACTCGGCTCAATTGAACATTACTAAAAATTTGTTCAACCAGGCCGCCGTTGATAATCTCCTGTTGCAGAACAAGATTCAGAATAATTCGTTGGTGTTGATCCATAATGAAATAGAACACAACCTGATCAAGAATATTACCGATACCTACATTATAGCCTATCAATTACAACTTCAGTCCAATTTTACTTCAGAAATCATAAAAGATATTGAGAATCGCTTACAAGTGGTCGAACTATTGGTAAAGCGCGCCGTCCTGATGGAGAGCGATTATCTTTTATTACAATTGGATGTCGAGTCAAAAAAACTGGAATTGGAACAAATAAAAAATTCCCTAAGAACGGCCATTAATCAATTGTATAGCCTTAGCGGAATTCCGATGCCAGGAACCACCACTATCACGATTCCAAATTTAGTAATAGGAAACGCGCCCAACACGAATTTTTATATTCGGAAATTCGAAAATGATAGTATTCAAATAGAAGCGGACCGGTCGGTTTTTGAAAATAAATACAAGCCGCAGCTAAGTCTGTATGGCAATACCGGCTTAAATGCGGTTGAAATTAGGAATATCGATAAAAGGATAGGTCTAAGTGCCGGCCTTCGACTGACCGTGCCCATATACGACGGGAACCAACGGAGTATTATTGCGCAACAATCAAAATTCAAGCAGGAAAACATCGAATTTTACAGAAAGAACAATAGCATATTGCTAGCCAATGGCCTTAATAGTATTGAAAGTCAGAGGCGCACCCTTCAGGACAATTTGCTACTGATAGAAGAACAATTAAGGCAACAACAAAAAGTACTTGAAATTTATAAAGGAAAGCTCGTTCAGGGTCAAGTGTCTATTGTTGACTATTTGAACGTCGTTTTAACGTATAAGCAAAATGTGTATACAAAATTACAGATGCAAACCAATATCTGGCTCTTACAAAGTCAGTACAATTATTTAAACTGGTAACCTATGGCCCGTAATCCAATGATTAAATTTAGTATGTTTTTCGGTTTCTGTTCGCTTCTTTCCTGCAAGGATACAAATACGACCCAAACCGAAAAAAAAGCGGCTATTGCCGTTGAAGTGGTTCCCGTAGGACAGGCCGACATCAAAGAGTATCTTACCTTCAATGGCGTATCACAATATCAGAAAAAGGAGAATATCAGGTCGAACGTAACCGGGTACATCTCTTGGATGAAATATAAGATCGGCGATGCCATACGAAAGGGCGATACGTTTGCCACGGTGAGAACCAAAGAACAGGATGCGCTCAAGGAAGCAGTCAAACTTGATAGTTCGCTTTCTAAATTTATTAGTCCCTTGCAAATACAGAGCAATGCGACCGGCGTTATCTCGGTTTTGAATATTACCCAGAACGATTATGTGGCCGAGGGCGATATTTTGGCCACGGTGATTCAACCTAAATCGCTAGTCATTCAAGTCAATGTACCCTATGAATATGGAGATTTCGTTCGTTTAGGAAGTATTTGCGAAATTATCCTTCAAAACGAAGTGTCGATTGTTGCCAAAATTTCGGCAGAACTCCCCACTATTGACCCTGTTGCCCAGTCACAAACGTTTTTGATAGCCCTCCCCGATGTGCAATTACCAGAAAATCTGAACGTACAGGTTCGCACCATTTATAAGGAGGACAAGATGGCCATGAGCATTCCCATTACCGCTTTACAGACCAATGAGCTGTTGACCAAATACTGGGTCATGAAAGTGGTCGGTGATTCCTTGGCGCTAATACAGCCAGTAAAACCTTCGCTCCGCAATGATTCTCTGGTGAAAATAGAACCCTCCGCCGAGGGCTTACAACGAAACGATTTGGTCATTATCAAAGGGGCCTATCAGATGCAGGATTCGACCCTCGTAAGTATAACCAAAAAATGAAAAACCTACACTTCAAATATAAATATCCACTATTGTCCATAGCCTTATTGTTATTGATAGGGGGTATTTTTTCATATCGCAATTTAAAGACAGGCCTATTTCCTGACATTACATTTCCGAAAATCAAGGTGATTGCCGATGCAGGTCAACAGCCTGTGGACAAAATGATGACTACGGTAACCATTCCACTGGAAAATATCATCCGAAGAACCGAAGGCCTACAATATATACGCAGTACCACCTCACGGGGTAGTTGCGAGATTTCGGTTTTTTTGGATTGGAGCACCGATATTAATACGGCCAAAGCACAAATTGAATCTTTTATCAATCAATCACAGGGCAGTATTTTGCCCAATACGGTCTTTTCCGTCGAAAAAATGAATCCCTCTATTTTACCGGTAATGGGATATTCATTGGAAGGGGACAATCTTTCCCAGGTCGATTTAAAGAAAATCGCCAAATATCAGATAAAGCCGTATCTAGCCGCAACCCCAGGGGTTTCTGATATTGCGGTGATCGGGGGAAAGGAAAAGGAATATCAGGTTATTTTGAGACCCGATGTCGTCAAGTCCTTAGGGATTTCGATTGGCACGATCCAAAATGCAGTGGTCAACTCGAACCTCTTGCAATCGAATGGTTACATAACCGATTTTAATCGCATGTACCTGACGCTTACCGACAATGCCGTCGATGATATAAACGATCTCGAGAATTTGGTCATCATCAATAGCCCCAATCGCTTGATACGCTTAAAAGACGTTGCAGATATCGAGGTCAGGGAAGTAAAGGAGTACATAAAGATTTTGGCAAATGGTAAAAACGTTCCCATTATCGCCGTGGTAAAGCAGCCCAATGCCAATCTGATCGATGTCAATAATACGATTGAGCAGAAGGTCGCCGAATTGTCAAAAATCCTACCAAAGGATGTTCGGTTGATACCCTATTATAAACAAGCCGATTTCGTGAACACAAGCATCGCCAGCATCAAGGATGTGCTTTGGATCGGACTTATCTTGGCCTTGTTGGTGGTCATATTTTTTCTTCGTTCCTTCTCGGCAAGCATGGTGGTTCTATGTACCATCCCAATTTCTTTATCGCTGACGTTGATCGTTCTTGATGCACTTGATTATACGTTTAATATTATGACCTTGGGGGCCGTTGCGGCAGCCATAGGTCTGATGATCGACGATGTGGTCATCATTATCGAGCAGATCCATAAGATTCGGGAAGAACATCCCAATGAAGCGATCAGTTGGTGCGCCCAAGAGGCCATCGATCATCTATTGCCCGCAATGATCGGCTCGTCATTAAGTACCTTGGTCATATTTATTCCCTTTGTCTTAATGACCGGGGTTGCCGGCGCCTATTTTCAGGTTATGGCGTATAGTATGATCATCGCCTTGGCCTCTTCCTTTTTGGTGACATGGTTGGTCGTTCCGGTCTTGTCCATGCTGTTTTCAAGCAACAAACCGATTAAAAACAAACACCGACCCCGTACCAAATGGATCCATCGAATTTTGGCCAAACCAATAATTGGTGTTGGATTTTTTGGGGTATGCGTGTTGATCATTCTAATCTTACCTTCGAGACTGCCATCAGGTTTTTTGCCCGAAATGGATGAAGGCAGTATTGTTCTTGATTACAATAGTCCGGCAGGCACTACCCTTGAGGAAACCGATCGCATGTTGCAAATCGTAAATGGGATCCTTGACACTCAGCCGGAGGTGGAGGCCTATTCGGCCAGGTTGGGGACCCAAATGGGGTTTTTTATTACGGAGCCCAATCGGGGCGATTATCTGATAAAGTTAAAGGACAAGCGCAGAAAGACTACTACGGAGGTCTCGGATGAAATACGCCAGCGCGTTGAAGCGGCGGTACCCCAGTTGACCATCGATTTCGGACAGGTAATCGGCGATATGCTGGGAGATCTTATGAGTTCTGTGCAACCTATCGAAATCAAGGTTTTTGGTGAGGATGTAAACGTCTTGGAATCACTTTCCCAAGAGGTGGCATCCGAAATAGAAACCATACCGGGAACGGCCGATGTTTTTGATGGGATCATCGTGGCGGGTCCGGCGCTTTCCATCATACCGAATGTTCCCGTACTGGCCCAATTGGGGCTGACCCCGGCCGATTTTCAATTACAGTTGCAAACTCAGATTGAAGGCACGGTGGTAAGTACCATGATTGATAAGGAGCAAATAATCAACATTCGATTGATCTATCCGGATGCCCATAAAACTTCGGTAGAGGACCTAAGGAATACCTCTATTATATTGCCCAAAGGTTCCAGTGTGCCCCTCAGTATGGTGGCCAAAATTGAAATTGGTAAGGGCGTTGCTGAAATCAATAGGGAAAATCAGAAATCGATAGGCGTCATAACGGCACGATTAAATAATAGGGATTTAGGTTCTACACTGAAGGATATTCAGAGCCATTTAAACAAAAACCTCAGTCTTCCTTCGGGTTTTACCATCGAATACGGTGGTGCCTATCAAGAACAGCAAAAGGCATTCAAGGAGTTGATGATGATCTTGATATCGGCCATCTTATTGGTTTTTATCGTCATTCTTTTTCTTTTCAGGAAAATTAAAATCGCCTTGGCCATTATTACCATAGCCATTTTAGGGGTAGCGGGGTGCCTATTAAGTCTGTACCTCACAGGAACCCCTTTGAACGTGGGGAGTTATACCGGGATTATTATGATCGTGGGTATTATTGGGGAAAACTCTATTTTTACTTATCGCCAATACCAGGAAGGGGATGCCTCCTTAACACATATCGAAAAAATTGAATATGCGATTGCAGCACGATTACGACCGAAGCTAATGACGGCATTCGCCGCAATTATGGTCCTAACACCCCTG
>JALHST010000233.1 GCA_022865355.1 Maribacter sp.
CGCACAAATTGTGCAGCCGATAATCTCGAAAATTCCTTGGTGAAAGGGTGTACTATAAGATAATCCAAGCCCAACTTTTCCAAGATTTTGGTTTTTTCCCCCAGGGTGTTCAATAATTTAATTTCGGTATCCTTTTGCAATACCATTCTCGGATGGGGAAAAAATGTTAGGACCAAGGATTTTAAGTGTAATTCCCGGGCATTTTTGATCAGGCGTTCCAAGATTTTCCGGTGACCGATATGAATCCCGTCAAAAGTGCCTATAGTAATTACAGTGGAATGTTCTTTATCGAATTTGGAGATGCTTTGGACTGTTTCCACGTAAACACGAAAATAAAAAAAGCTTATATTTGATTTTGGTTAAAAACCCCTTGATGAGGACAAAATTACGTCTACTTTTTTCAATTACAATAGCATTTCTCTCCTTTTACGGGACCGCGCAAACCAACTATTGGAAAAAGGAAGCTGCACCATTGGATCGACAGGGAAAGTTTTCCCAACATTTTGACGTAAAAAAGGGTACCGTTTTTACGATCAAGGAGGACCTTTTTAAAAACGAACTGAAAGATATTTCTGTCAGTCGGAAGAATTCAAGGATTGTTTATTTTCCTGATGAAAACGGAAATTCCATCCCATTCGAGCTGTATGAATCTCCGGTGATGTCGCCAGCTTTGGCCGCGAAATTCCCAAGTATAAAATCCTATGCCGGGCGTGGCATCAAGGATAGGTCTGAAAAGATACGAGTGAGTGTTTCCGATGAAGGGATTCAGAGCATGATGGTACGTGCGAATGGAAAAGGAAACGTATTTATACAAAAATCAAAAAAAGACACTTACGTACTTTATGTACGGGACAAGGATAGCCCGGTCGACATTGATTTTATATGCGATACCAAGTCCCTTGCCGAAAAAAGTATTGGGAGTAGCGCGTTAAAACCTGTAGATGGTCAAATTCTTCGCAAATTTCGTCTTGCCGTGTCCGCCACCGGGGAATATACAGCGTATCATGGAGGTACCATTGCAGGGGCCATGGCCGCGATAAATGCTACGATTACCAGGGTAAACCAAGTTTTTGAGAACGATCTGGGGGTGTCTTTGGAATTGGTACCGAACAATGATGCCTTACTATTTACAAATGCCGCCAGTGATCCCTATAACGGAAATTTGAATACTCAGGTGCAGAATACGATTACCAGTATTATTGGTGAAGCCAATTACGATATTGGGCACTTGTTCCAAAATGATCAAAATGATGGCAATGCCGGTTTTGTCGGCGCCGTTTGTGTTGATAACGAAAAGGGAAGTGCCTATTCTTCAAGCCAAAATCCGTCAGGGGATATCTTCGATATCGATTTTGTTGCCCATGAGATGGGACACCAATTCGGGGCCAACCATACCTGGTCTTTTGAGTCGGAAGGTACGCAGGTGCAAGTCGAACCCGGTAGTGGGACGACCATTATGGGGTATGCCGGTATTACGGGGGTCAATAATGTGGCGTTACAAGGCGACGACTATTTTCACTATGTAAGTATTGTTCAGATTATCGATTACCTCACCACAGTCAGTTGTGGGGCAGTCATCAATCTTACGAATACACCTCCGGTAGTCGGCGATATCGGCGATTATATCATTCCGAAATCAACGGCATTCTACCTAGAGGGAGTGGCATCTGATAGTGATGTCGGGGATGTGCTTACATACACTTGGGAAGAAGTAGATGATGGGGTCGTAACGCAAGCTACTTTCGGCCCTACGAATCCGGGAGGTGCCAATTTCAGATCATTAAAACCGACTACCGATCCAAGGCGCTATTTCCCAAAATTATCAAGTGTGCTTGTTGGGAATCTTACCCAGACCTTACCGAATATTAGCTCGACCTGGGAAACCGTTTCGGATGTCGAAAGGGACTTGAATTTTGTTTTCACCGTTCGAGACAACGCAACAGGCGGCGGTCAAGTAGTTTCTGACGAAGTAAATGTTTCGGTCGTAAATAGTGCCGGACCTTTTCAAGTCACCTCGCAATCGAGTAATTTTAGTTTAGCGGCAGGTGGGACACTCGAAGTGCAATGGGATGTTGCCAACACCGAGAAAGCACCAATATTTGCAAAAGGGGTCGATATTTTGCTTTCGACTGATGGGGGTTCGACCTTTCCGATTATCTTGGCACAAGATGTTCCAAATGATGGGGAACATGTAGTGGTGGTGCCAGGAAATCCTACTACACAGGCTCGCATCATGGTAGTTGCCCATAATAATGTATTTTATGCCGTGAATGCCGCCGACTTCACAATTGAAGCCTCTGAAATCGTCCTAAATTTCAGTTCGCTCGATTACGAAGTCTGCCAGCCGAGCGATATTGTGATACCTTTTTCGTATGAAACCTATCTCGGTTTCAACGAGGAAGTTACCTTTGGCGTTCCCGTCCCTCCGACAGGTCTTGATATTTCCTTTTTACCGACCACGGCAACGAACGATACGCTGGTGAATATGACGATAGCCGGTACGGGCAATCTCCCGGAAGGCACGTATACATTTTATGTACAGGCAATTTCGGCTACGCTTGGTAAGACGGTGGCAATCACCTTACGCATCCATGATTCCATTTTTCCCGATGTAACCTTGTTATCTCCGACCGATGGCGCATTGGATGTATCAAATCGATTAACGCTCGAATGGGAAGCCGATCCATCTTACACGGCTTATACTGTGCAACTGGCTACCGATGCATCTTTTTCAAATATCGTTCAAACGGCTACGGTCATATCCAATACGTACATTCCTAATAATTTAGAGAATGAGACGACCTATTATTGGCGTGTGCGTCCTGAAAATAGTTGTGGCACGGGTACCTATGGTCCTGAGTTCAGTTTTACCACGATACAATTCAGCTGTAAGAATGAAGCGGCCGAAGGCCTGCCCTTGGAGATATCAGCCTCTGGGACACCTACCATTACTTCTAAAATCACATTCTATGAAAATTTGATCTTGGCCGATCTGAACGTAAACATTGACCTTGACCATTCATTCTTGGCCGATTTGGTGATAAGTTTAACTTCACCTTCAGGGACGACGGTAGTGCTTGTTTCGAGTTCCTGCGGGGATTTGGCAAATATAAATGCCACCTTCGACGACGCTGCGAATAATTTTGTCTGTGGAGGTAACCCTGCCATTAGCGGTACGGTAAAACCTTTAGGTTCCTTGAGCTCTTTCAATGGGGAATCAATTTTGGGGGAATGGACGTTACAGATTGCCGACAATGCAGCATCCGATGGAGGGTTTCTAAATGCCTTTTCGATGGATGTTTGTATTGAAGGTGCCCTCAGGCCAGATGCTGACAACGATGGCATTTTTGACGATGGTGACGATTTATGCTTGGGAACGCCCGAGGGTGCTGAGGTAAATTCAAATGGTTGCCCGGTCTATCGATTCCCCAACAATAATTTTGCGATAACGGCCCAAAGTGAAACTTGCCGAAACAACAATGATGGGACAATCAAAGTAACGGCGATCTTGCCCTTAGCCTATGAAATTTCTATTATAGGCACTGGGGTTAATGTTTCGGCAAATTTCACGAATGAGTATACTTTGCCAAATTTAAGCGCCGGAGCCTATGATATATGCATTAATGGCACCGATGGGACCATTCAATATGAACCCAATTGTTTTGAGGTAACCGTAGCCGAACCTCCACCTTTATCGGTAAGCTCGAAATTAAGTGCCAATGGGAAACAGCTTACCTTGAATCTGGTAGGGTCCGATAGCTATCTTATTGAATTCAACGGGGTGCCGCTACAGACCGTTAATGAGGTTTTCATTGTGGATCTTAAAAACGGTAATAATACGCTAAAAGTTTCTACCGGTATTCCTTGTCAAGGCATCTATGAAGAACAGTTTTTCTTCTCGGACCAACCCATGGTATATCCAAATCCTTTTACTGATTTCTTGACAATTTTGCTAGGTTCTGAGACCGAGGCGGTGACCATTGGGATCTACGGCTTGAACGGCCAGCATATTCAAAGCATTTACTATTCGGGGAATCGTACAGTAATTGAAATGGAATTTACCTCATTGCCATCAGGAACGTATATCCTTAAAATTGACGGCCCAATTATTAAAGCAACGACAAAAATAATCAAGAAATGAGGTTGTTTTTATTATTTATTATGGGCTGTATACTGGTTGGGTGTTCCAAAAAAGACACTCCAAAACAACCAGAGGCAGCCCTGCTTGCGTTTCCTTTGGAAAACTCGGAATGCACAACAGGACAAGATTTAAATGCCACGACCAGCCGGGTAGAATTCAAATGGTTGTCGGCCAACCATACGGAAACCTATGAATTGCGTGTTACCAATATTAATACCGGTAATACACAGACCATCAGTACAAAGGCACTCTCCGCAAAACTTCCCTTAACAAAGGGCGTTCCATTTTCTTGGTTGGTAAATTCAAAAAATTCGCAGGTAAGTCAAGCAGTTCCCAGTGCGACCTGGCGATTTTACAATGCGGGGTACCAAACTTCGCATCCCCCGTTTCCGCCTATTATCATTGCTCCGAAGTTAGCCGAATATGTCTTTAAGGATATAAATAATGAGATAACCTTGGATTGGTCGGGTGCCGATGTTGATAATGATATCATCGGGTACGATATTTATTTTTCGACTGATACCCCCCCGGTAACCCTGACGGCCTCTACATCGGCAGGTACTACCGCATTTAAGGTAAGCGTATCGTCAAATACCGCGTATTATTGGAGGGTCGTCGTCAAGGATGGGGAAGGCAATAGTTCGGACTCCGGAATTTTTAACTTTACAGTGCTTTGATCAAGAATTGTTAAACTGGTTCATCGTGATTTGAATACCCGAAAGCACGAAGGATCTGACAATTTCGATTGATTTTTCCAAGCGTTCCTTTAGAGCCTCTCTTTCTTGCTTGTTCCATTCGCCCAATACATAGTCAACCTGTCGCCCTTTGTTAAAATCGGCGCCTACTCCAAATCGAAAACGGTTATAGGAATTAGTTTGCAAGGTTTGTTCGATGTCCTTCAAT
Organism: Maribacter sp.; assembly: GCA_022865355.1. Taxonomy (GTDB): domain Bacteria; phylum Bacteroidota; class Bacteroidia; order Flavobacteriales; family Flavobacteriaceae; genus JALHST01. The sequence continues at coordinate 5,045 of JALHST010000233.1, forward strand.
CCGTTGTGACCTCCATTACTGCCTTTGGTCTTTACGCGCAGGGTTCCAAAAGGCAAGTTGATATCATCGGTAATTACCAAAAGATTTTCAGGAAGGATCTTTTCTTTTTCCATCCAATATTTGAGGGCCTTGCCACTTAAATTCATATAAGTGGAGGGTTTTAGGCAGAGAACGATCCGGCCTTTTATTTTAAAGCTGCCTAGGTCCCCAAGGCGATCTGTATTAAACTGAAATTGCTCTTTTTGCGCTAGGGCATCCACTATTTTAAAACCAATATTATGTCTTGTTTCGGTATATTCACTACCAATATTCCCTAGACCCACGATCAAATATTTTTTCATGACATCAGTTTCTTCTTCGTTCGTTCTTGAGGTGAAAAACAAGTTTTTAAAAAAATGGAACATGGTATCTTCAACATTAGTTCAAAAATACAAAAGCATCCCAGATCCCGATAAAAAGCGGTATGGAATGCTTTCAGATATAATTAAAGATCTATTCGTTGTCTTCGGCCGTGGCTTCGTTCGTAACAGCTTCGGTTTCTTCACCGGCACTTTCTGCTTCTGCACCTTCTTCTTCCGCAACAACAATAGCGGCACGAGCTGTTTTAACCTGCACCACTACGGTACTCTCGGGATGAAGAATGGTAAAGTCATCGTTTAGCAAAGATTCTACGGCAACGTGGTCGCCGATCTTCAATGTTGATATATCGATGTCAAAGAAATCGGGTAAATGGTCTGGCAATGCCTTAATTGCCAGTGTTCGTTTCCGAAATAACAACCTACCGCCATTTCGAACCCCTATTGAACTGCCTTGTAACCGCACTGGGATATCCATGGTGACGGCTTTGTCCTTAAACAGCTGATAGAAATCAACATGTTGTATTCTATCCGTTACCGGATGAAATTGTATGTCCTGCATAACGGCATTCAATTTCGTGCCATTATCCAATTCAACCACAACCGTGTGGGCGTTCGGGGTGTACACCAAATGTTTGAATGCTAGTTCATCTGCTGCAAAGTGTAATGGTTTATCCCCTCCGTATACCACGCAAGGAACCTTTCCAGCATTACGTAGGGCTTTGGTTGCCTTCTTGCCCACGCTTTCTCTTTCTGATCCTTTAATTGTAATTGACTTCATTATTTATATATAAAAATTAATAGTTAAAAATGTATCCGGTTATTTTGTACTATACCCCCAGAATAGGTTTTATTAGGTCTCACCGAGGGTCACATCAAAAACTTCGAGGCGATGGAGGTGTTGTGGTGAACCCGTTGCATAACGTCCGCAAATAATGGGGCACAACTCAAGACCTTTATTTTGTTACTTTCTTTTTTCGACGGAATAGAATCTGTGATGATCAACTCCAAAAGTTTTGATTTTTCAATTTTTTCATAGGCATTGCCCGATAATAATCCATGAGTCGTTATGGCCCGAACGCTTATCGCCCCCCTTTCCATCATTAAATCGGCCGCCTTGGTCAATGTTCCGGCCGTATCGACCATGTCATCTACCAAGACTACATTTTTGCCTTGTACGTCGCCAATGAGCTCCATATGCGATATAACATTCGCTATGGCCCGCTGCTTATAACAGATGACTACATCGCATTCCAATGCTTTGGAGTAGGCGTACGCTCTTTTTGACCCTCCCATATCGGGGGAGGCAATGGTGAGGTTGTCCAAGTTTAATTTCTTTAAATACGGCAGGAACAAGGTCGAGGCGAATAAGTGGTCTACAGGTTTTTCAAAAAATCCTTGTATTTGATCGGCATGCAGATCCATCGTTATGATACGCGTGGCCCCTGCAGCCTCCAACATTTTGGCCACCAATTTGGCGGCAATAGGAACCCTGGGTTTATCCTTTCTATCTTGCCTGGCCCATCCATAATAGGGCATTACCGCGGTAATATGACGGGCAGATGCCCTTTTCGCGGCATCCAACATCAACAACATCTCCATAAGATTCTCAGAACTTGGATTCGTAGAACCAATTAGGAAGACTCTGGCGCCACGCACCGATTCCTCGAACGACGGCTGAAATTCCCCATCACTATAGCGCGAAAATTGCACCTTCCCTAATCCAGTCCCATATGCTTTGGCAATTTTCTCGGCCAAAACAGTACTTTGTGTACAGGCAAAAATTTTAGGTTCAGGTACGGTGTAGGACATGCTGAATGTATTGTTGGGTTTCCCAATAATTATAGGAAATAACTCCCTTATTATTAGGGAGGTGCAAATTTAAAAATTTATTTGTGTTGCTAAAGGATAATTGTTTTTATTTTTAATCGAGAAAAGGAAAATATTTTTTAGTTTTGCAGTCCTATTTTGATATGCCCGCGCATGGGTAGTCAGGCTCGAGTGGCGGAATTGGTAGACGCGCTGGATTCAAAATCCAGTGTTTTCGGACGTGTGGGTTCGATTCCCACCTCGAGTACTTTAGAACCTTTCTTTTTCGGAAAGGTTTTTTTATTTGGATAAATCAATGAGTGTGGGTTTCCCCGAGGCTTCGGGGCCACCCGGGTACTTTAGAACCTTTCTTTTTCGGAAAGGTTTTTTATAAGAATCGTTAACAAGGCAATGTGGGGTCCGCGAAGCATTGATACTGGGCCACATTCGTTAAAATCAAAACAAATGGAAGATACTGGGGCCTTTGTATTTTTAAGATAACGGTTTAATAACGGGTTATTATAAGATCAGTTCTTGAAATGTAACGTTAGATCCGTACTTTTATATTTCTAACTTAGGGTATCATAAAAAGAAATATGAAAAAAGGATTTTTAATTGATATGGATGGGGTCATCTACAGTGGCGACACCATGATCGAAGGCGCCGATAAATTTATAGCGGCCCTCCAAAAAGCAAAAATTCCGTTTTTGTTCATGACCAACAATAGCCAACGCACCCCATTGGACACGGTAAACAAGGTAGCCAAAATGGGTATCAAGATTAAGGAGGAAAACGTATACAGTAGTGCTATGGCAACCGCTTGGTTCCTGTCGTTTATGAAACCACAAGGCACGGCCTATGTGCTGGGAGAAGGCGGGTTGATTACTAGCCTGCATCAACAGGGCTATACCTTGGTCAACCAGAATCCTGATTTTGTGGTGGTCGGGGAAGGCCGCAATTTTACCTTGGAAATGGTCAACAATGCGGTCGATATGATTCTTTCGGGTTCCAAGCTTATAGCCACCAACCTAGATCCTTCACCGAAGAAAAAAGGGTGGACCAATCTCGGCATCAAGGCCATCGTAGCCATGTTAGAGGAAGCTACCGGTAAAAAAGCATTTTCCGTTGGCAAGCCAAGCCCCGTGATGATGCGCGCGGCCCGAAAAACATTAGGTTTGGAGGCCAGGGAGACCATCATTATCGGCGATACCATGGATACCGATATTCTCGGAGGTGTTCAACTCGGATATACTACCATATTGACACTTTCTGGAGTTTCCAAAAAACATACATTAGACGATTTTCCGTTCAAACCTGATTTGGTTATTGAATCTGTGGCCCATTTAGACTTAAACCTGGCACTCCAACTTCAATAGTCGTAAATAGGCCAAAACCGATTATTGCCAGGAGGTTTTTCAAAAAAGTTCCTATGCGTTCAATGAAGTTAGCCTTCGCCATCGTATCGTCAAAAACCAAATCGGTTTCTCCTTAGGTAGAGGTACTGCGATGACCGTTCTTTTCAAAAAGCCATTTGGTTTTTTGACCCCTATGGCATCCAAAATATTCTTTGTAGTTTTAGCCAGGAAGATTTAAAAATCACCCTAAATTACCATACCATGCAAAGTACTATTGAACTTCTGAATACGACCTATGAGAGGATTAAACCTCACATTCATAGGACCCCGGTGCTTAGTTCGCGAGGAATTAACAAAATTGCGGGAACCGAACTCTTTTTTAAGTGCGAGAACTTTCAAAGGGGTGGTGCCTACAAGATGCGCGGGGCTACCAATGCCGTATTACAGCTCTCCGATAGGCAAAAAAATAAAGGCGTGGTAACGCATTCTTCGGGAAATTTTGCGCAGGCACTTGCCTTGGCGGCAAAAAGAATCGGCATAAAGGCGTATATCGTAATGCCCACAACGGCTCCTCAAGTTAAAAAAAATGCCGTTTTGGAATATGGAGGGGAAATTATAGAATGCGAACCAACACTTAAAGCAAGGGAGGTAGCTTCAAGGAAGATTGAAATAGAAAAGGATGCTACGTTTATACACCCTTCAAACGATGAGCAGGTAATATTAGGACAGGGTACCTCCTGTATGGAATTATTGGAAGATTACCCAGATCTTGATTTTGTCGTCGTACCGATAGGCGGCGGCGGACTCATTGCCGGTACCGCTTTGGCCGCCTTTTATTTTGGAAACGATTGCAAAGTGATCGGCGGGGAGCCCTTCGAAGCGGATGATGCCTATCGGTCCCTTCAAAGTGGAAAAATAGAATCGAATGACAGTGCAAAAACGATTGCCGACGGACTCAGAACCCAATTGGGCGATAAGAATTTCCCCATTATTCAGAAATATGTTGACCGTATCATCCGGGTGACCGAAGATGAAATCGTGGAGGCAATGCGATTGGTATGGGAACGGATGAAAATTATTATTGAACCTTCGAGCGCCGTGGCATTGGCAGCGATCTTAACCGACAAAGATAACTTCTTAAACAAGAAGGTCGGTATCATTATTTCGGGGGGTAACGTCGATTTGCAAAACCTTCCATTTTAAAAGCACAGTATAGCTAATCATAATATGTTCATATGTTGAAAATTTCCAAAACAATAGGTACCCCGATGTTATTATCGATGATTTTGCTGGGATTTATGATTACCTCCTGTAAAAGCCGCCCTGCTGACAATATCCAAGGCCTTAAGAATGATTTGAGGGACTCGCTTTTGAAGTACAAAGCCTATACCCCAAAGGCTACCGATAGGATTATTTCAAGATCGGAGTATAAGGATAAACTGTATGGTTTTTGGTTGGCCGAATGTATTGCCAATTGGACCGGCCTGATTACCGAAATGGATAAAATCGGAGGCAATGGCAAAGATGGCAAAGGTGCCGGATTTTATACCCGTAAGGATTGGGGCCAACCCGACCAACCTAATATTTGGGGCTCCAATGCCTATTCAAAAACCATTGATTTTATTTATGCGGACCAAGATAGTATCTGGGGGGCCGATGACGATACCGATATCGAATACATTTATCAGAATCTCTTATATAGCGACAAGACCAGTATATTGACGGGGAAACAGATTCGGGAAGGTTGGCTAAAACACATCAAAAAAGAAGAGGAAAATTATCTTTGGGTTTCGAACCAGACGGCCTTCGACCTGATGCAAAAAGGCATTGTGCCACCCGAAACCAGTAATCCGGAGCTGAACCCGAATTATGAGATGATCGATGCCCAGCTTACCACCGAGATTTTTGGTTTTTTTGCCCCTACACGGCCCGATATTGCCCTGAAAATGGCCAATTTGCCGATTCGTACCGTCGCTCGAGAAAATGCACAATGGATATCTGAGTTCAATGTGATCATGTATTCGTTGGCGTCATTGGCCGATCCGGCCAAATCAATCCAGGAAAACCTATTTTGGATGGCGTCGGAAGCCCGAAAACGGTTGCCCAATGCGTCGTATTCGGCGAAGATGTATGATTTTGTGATGGCGCAATATCGGTCAGGAGCCACCTGGGAAGAGGCGCGCGATGCATTGTATGAGAAGTACCAGGTACGACAGGAAGATGGCTATGTATGGGCCACCAAAGAGAAGGAATGTAATGGCTGTTTTGCCGCAGGAATCAATTTTGGCGCAAGCATGGTGAGTTTATTATACGGAGCTGGCGATTTAAAGGAGACCATCAAAATCGGCGCCTTGTCGGGATGGGATTCTGATAACCCGACCGCCACATGGGGGGGTCTATTGGGCTTTATGTTGGGCAGGGAGGGGGTTGAAAAAGCCTTTGGCCATACATTCGCCGAAAAATTCAATATCCATCGAACCCGGGTCGGTTTTCCGGATAATGGCATCGATACCTTCGATCATATGGCCGAAATAGGAGTGTATGTGGTCGATAGGACCGTACAGGAACAAATGGGGGGCGGCATCGATCTAAAGGAAGATGTTTGGTACCTACCTGCCCACAAACTACAAATCGTTCCTGGACAGTAACCAGCCCGGATATTCTAACGGGGTGATCTGTCCGAAATGGCCCCACGCGACATTTATCTAGCAACCGCCCTTTTGTAGTAAGCCAGGGTAGGATTGGCCTCGATGAAGGGCCATTTTCTATGTTAATCACTCTATTTAAATAAATTTCGAATTTCTTTCAATCGTCTTTTTTTTGGATGAACGGGGGTTGATTTGCATTTTGGCGGCAATACCTTGGTCTTCGGCTTAAAATTCGAGCCATTTTAAATAATGGCACGAAATTTACACTACGAATAACAAACAAAAGCCCCCAATTATGAAGACAATTTTACTACTTAAGGAAATTTACCTCGAAGGATTCAAGAATCTAGGCAACTACTTGATCCGGAATTATTTTAGAGCGTTCGCCTGGTTCAGTTTCGCAATGTTCCTGATAGTGCTTTATGCCTTTGTTTTTAGGCTGTACACCGGTTTTGCTTTTGACTAATGACTCAGCAGTATGCTTTGAATGTTTAATCTTAATAAAACGGATATGGTTATTACTTTTTTCAAAAGTATGCGACGGTTTGGAAGCGCACTGGCAATGGAGTTTGACCGGGTGCTCATTGGGCTTTATTTTATCTCGGCCCTGGTTTTTCTCTATGTCTGGTTGCAGTAATTCGATTCGACAAAGAATGCCATAGGATTCCTAATCATCCTAGGGATATATAGCGCCAGAGGCACTAAACATACCTTCTACATTGTCCATGGCAAGCGGCATAGGTCAACGTTGATGGTCAAAAGTATGTGTCGATAGGTTCATATTTATATATGGAATATTTCCAATATTTTGGAAATATTCCATATATTAGCATACATTTGCTATGCGATGAACAAAACCATTTTACATCTAGATCTGGATACTTTTTTTGTATCCGTAGAACGGCTCCTGGATAGTCGGTTGCGAAACAAGCCGATCCTTGTCGGGGGCCTGAGCGATCGAGGCGTGGTAGCGGCCTGTAGCTATGAGACCCGGGGATATGGCGTACATTCGGGAATGCCCATGAAAATGGCCAGGGAATTATGTCCTGAGGCCATTACCATCAAAGGCAATGCGGGCACCTACAGCAAACACTCGGATATCGTTACCGAAATCATCAAGGAACATGTTCCGCTTTTTGAGAAATCGAGCATCGATGAGTTTTACGCCGACCTAACGGGAATGGATCGTTTTTTCGGTTCCTATAAATATGCATCCGAACTACGACAGCGGATCATCAAGGAGACCGGCCTGCCCATTTCATTCGGGTTATCGGGAAATAAAGTGGTTTCAAAAGTGGCCACCAACGAGGCCAAGCCCAACAATCAATTAAAAATAGACTACGGCCTGGAAAAACCTTTTCTGGCACCCTTATCGATCAAAAAAATACCCATGGTGGGAGATAAGACCTATCAGACCCTTCGAAATTTGGGGCTTCGGCAGGTGCGTACCGTTCAGGAAATGCCCTTGGACGTAATGCAACGGGTGCTGGGCAAAAACGGGGGGGTCATCTGGAAGCGTGCCAATGGCATGGACAATACGCCCGTAATTCCTTTTTGCGAACGAAAATCAATTTCTACGGAGCGCACCTTCGATAAGGATACGATCGATGTGGCAAAACTCAACGGCATCTTGATTGCCATGACCGAGAATTTGGCCTACCAGTTACGCCGGGGTGAAAAACTCACCGCCTGTATCGCGGTCAAGATC
>JALHST010000234.1 GCA_022865355.1 Maribacter sp.
AGTATTACTAAAATGCCGATAAGGACTAGGCTATTTAAAATATATCTTCTTCTCACAAAATTTGGGAAATGTATTGATTATCGATAGCTTGCTAGTAAACTAAATTAAACTTTTCTTTCCTATTTTGGGTAAAATTGATCATGGGTCTCTTTTGGGAATCGATTTGTAGACGTAATTTTAAAGCAGCGATTCATTGGGACCCACATCAATTAGGAAGTAAGAAGTTAAAACTCAGGAGGCGTGACCTTATGACCTAGGTTTTTTGAAGTCCTGCCAAACATTATTACAAAATTTAATATTTCTACTTGCAACTTCTTACCTTCGTTAGGGTTCATTTCGTGCCAATACATCTTTATGTTTATTTAATGCCCAAAAAACCCTATTTAGAGCAATCGATTTGATGGTCTTTAAAGCACAAAATAGTAAGATATGAGCAGCAAGCTGGTTGGCCAAGGCCAACACAAATTCTATGCGGCAACTCTAATTTTTCTCGCTGTATTTTTAGTTGGGATGGGCTGTAGTAACGAAAATGACCCGACCCCGGCTATTGAACCCATCGTTGACCAAGGCCCAAGTATCTATGCGGATGCCGACGTGACCAACGATGTAATGCTGCAGTCGTTTTGGTGGGACACCTACACCGATCCCAAAATTTTGCAACAGGGTTCTTTCTATCAATTTCTTTCAGAAAATTTAATAGAGATTTCAAATGCGAATATCGATGTGTTATGGTTGCCCCCGCCAAGTGAGGGTGAAGGGATGGGGTACCACCCCAGACAGTTGTTCGATTTTAATTCGAATCATGGAACCGAAGCTGAATTAAAGTCACTTTTAACGGCGATAAAAAATAGAAAAATGCACGGCATGGCCGATTTGGTTTTCAACCACCGTATTGGGACCGATACCTGGACCGATTTTACGAATCCCTCCTGGTCCTGCGACGCCATCTGTATCGACGATGAAGGCTATACCAATCCCAATGCGTTTGGCACAAAACCGTGTGGCGCGATCGATGAGGGATTGAAATGGGATGGCGCAAGGGATTTAAACCATCAGAGTTTGGAGGTTCGCAATGGTTTGAAAGATTATTTGACAAAATTAAAAAATCTGGGGTTCGATTCGTGGCGCTATGACTTTGTCAAAGGGTTTCCCGCCAAGTATATAGGAGAGTACAACAGTGCCACGGCCTATTATTATTCCCTCGGGGAATATTGGGACGGCGATGCCCTTGCCATAAAAAACTGGATCGACGGTACCGAAAGCACGGTTACCGGAGCCACCGTCAAAAAATCAGGTGCTTTTGACTTTGACCTCAAATACAAATTAAAAGCGGCCATTGTAGACCACAACTATAGCGTTTTAAGAAGTGCCACCGATGGCACGGTAGGTTTGTCGGGGATAAACGGATATAATGATAAATCGGTTACTTTTTTAGACAATCACGACTCGGGTTGTATTAATAGAACCGATTGTGATAATTTATTTTCAAAGTCGATTTCCCAAATCAGACTGGGTTATCTCTACATTTTAACGCATCCCGGGATTCCCATGGTGTGGGCCTATCATTATTTTTTCTCGGACCCCTCGGGGGGCTTAAAAAAAGACATCAACGATTTCATCCTTTTAAGAAAGCAATTGGGGATCCATGCCAACAGCACAGTAAAAGTTTTGGCGACCGTTGATGGTGCCCAAGGCTATTATGCTGCCGAGATCGACGGCAAAATATTGGTGAAAATTGGCCCCGGCACCTATACGCCTGGCAATGAATGGAAATTAAGGGCTTCGGAATCCGACTATAGCATTTGGACATTATAGTTCGCCTAAATCTTTAGGCCGTCCAAAATAACGTAGAGCCCTACCTTTGGTACAGGGCGAACTTTGTGAAGGAAGGTACATTAGAGGAAAAAAATTCCCATATGGTGAACGAAGGATTTGTTTTATGGATGTTTTCGATCTGGAAGCGTTGCTACTCCACTGGGGTCTCCGGGCACTAAAAATGGGATGCAAAAAAGTCGACCTCGGCCTACAGGCCCAATAGCCTACTCCCACTACTACATCAGGCTCAAACGATCGGTAAATAGCATTCTTGTTCTTGTGCCGTTTCAAAATGATCTGCATGGGCATTTATCCCAAGATTAAGCGCTCCTCCGAAAAGTAAATCTCCTTGTGTTACTAGTCTATTATGAGAAGGAGGGGTACCATAAAATACTTTCATGTAGAACAAGTTACATTGCTTAATGTAGAATTCCTTCCCGCTCTAGCCATTTTATCAATACTATTTACCCGTTCGCTACCCACGGGAACTACTGTTTTAGTCTTTTTCGTATCCTTTCGCCATAACTTCAGGTTTCACCAAGCTTCAGGCATAACATAATTTTTAAGACCATGTTTTTCATGAAATACTTTTGGCAATGTCAAAAACCATTGATTATTTTCTTTTCATGAAATTGAATAAGAATACCATTAGTGCTATAAACATTAGTAGTATAAGAACCCACCAACCCATATGCATTCCCCAGTAATAATAATCTCCATTATTGTGCATCATTGTTTCAAATTTTTTTAATTAAACGTTCGTACTGTTATATAGCAGTTCGTTTTATTCATTCGTTTAAGTCTCTTTATGCGGGGCGAACCTTATTTATCGCCATTAAAAAAAAGTAGAACAGGATAAATGATTATCAGATAACTATATATGTCAAATTTTTTAGAAACTTAATTAGATTCTTCTTTGATTTTTACCATAACGTTCTATTCATACCCACTTTTAATGACGGTAGAGATCATTTTGAACCGTTCATTGGCCTTGATGGTATTTCTGGAATGGGCGGGGATAATGATTGACTGGCCAGTTTTTAAAGTCTGGGAATGGTCGTTTATAAAGATTTCTGCCTGCCCTTCGATAATTTGGATAAACGTATCGAACGGTGATATTTTTTCCGTTAGGTTTTCACCCGAATCAAAGGAAACGGCAGTTACGTTCCCGGTCGTTTTCTTTATTATAGTTTTTATGACCACCGCATTCGGGATATACTCGATAATCTCTACAATAATAAAGGCTTTTGCTTTTTCAGTTTCTACGTTTTCCATTGTTAAACTTCTAAAGGATAAGGTGGTATTAGAGCTCTCATTCTTTTTGAGCAACCCAGACCCCAAGGTGCGGGATTTTTGTGGAGAATGTATTACATCGAAAAAACGAATAGTTATAGTATTCCTAGTATCATTCTATGGTTGTTCGTTCCTAAAAAAAGCCTATAGTAGAAACCATACGGCCTTTAATCGAACATTTTTACCAAAGCCTACAAATCCTCCAGATTACTATGGCGTTTTTCTTTCAGTTCTTTGTAATAGGATGGGGTAAGGCCCGTAACTTTTTTAAACTGATTCGATAAATGTGCGACGCTACTATAATGCAGCATATACGATATTTCCGTAAGATTCAATTCGTCATAAAGCAACAGTTCCTTAACGCGTTCTATTTTATTTAGAATGATAAATTGCTGAATGGTGATACCTTTTACTTCCGAAAATATAATGGCCAAATACGTATAGTCGTACCCGAGTTTTTCGCTGATGTAATCTGAATAGTTCTCCTTGGGCAATTCGTCTGAATAATGGATCATTTCAATGATCACCGCCTTGATTCTTTCAATGATAATCTGCCTTTTGTCGTCAAGCAGTACAAGTCCGAATGCCTTAAGGTTTTTACGTAGTTGCTCCCGTTGCAGATCGGTGATATCTTCTAGGATTTCGATCGTTCCTAGGTCTACATTGACATAAACCAGGCCCAGTTTATGAAGTTCTTGCTTTACTACCATCTTACAGCGTAAACTTACCATGTATTTGACGTAAATGATCATTGGCGGCTTTAAATTAGTCGAACTTGGGCAGGCAAAAAGAGGGAAAGCAAAATGAATTTATATAACTCTTTCCCGAAATCATATAAAAACATCGTTAAATAGCTTCTTAACTTTACAGTGGATCGAACAATGGCAAAGGATGCAAAGCAAAAAAATAGTTGATCAGCTTATAAGAGATGTTTTTTATCTGAACCTTTCCTTTAAAAAAGGGATTCCCGAAATATACGACAATTTGCTCGAAACGCAACTCTTCATTTCAGACTCTAATCGCAACGAAATATCCGAATACGTATTTGAATCGTATTGCGAATTTCTAAGGATCCAGCTTCATGTGTTGGTAAAAGAATGAATAC
>JALHST010000235.1 GCA_022865355.1 Maribacter sp.
AAAATTGAATGAATGAAAATACCAATCGAAAAATTGTTGAAAGAAGAGGCAGCATACTTATTGGAGCACCAATGCACTACCATTTCAAAAGAAAATTTGCATTTACCTGGGCCTGATTTTGTGGACAGGGTGCTCATCGATTCTGATAGGAACCCACGAGTATTGGGTAGCCTGCAACAGATATTTGGGCATGGTAGGTTGGGAGGTACCGGATATTTGTCGATCCTTCCGGTAGATCAAGGAGTGGAGCATTCGGCGGGCGCCAGTTTTGCCCCGAACCGCGGTCATCAATAAAAGGGCTGGCGGTACAGGCTTGATTTCTGGCAGGAAGGCCTTTCAACACCCCATGCGGCAAGGCATTGAATTGTTACATTTAATTCAGGATATTTACATGGACGTAAAAATTGGCATTGCCTAAACCGAACGCCTATGAGCAAGACAGAAGAATATGCCATCCCGGCACTACAAGAAGCAATCATTCCTTTAGATTTCGGCACCAACAAGAGCCCAATACATGCCAATGGGAGGGTCCTGGCCGGCGATATAGGGGGAACAAAAACCATTTTGGCATTGTATGAGTTCAAACATGGCCGACCAAAACTCTTATTGCAAAAAAAGTACAAGACCAAGGAATATACGTCGTTGTTGGCAATGATCGATGATTTTCGGGAAGAAGGAACCCTGCGGTTCCAGCAGGTCTGTTTAGGGGTGGCAGGGCCTATTACCAATGGGAAAGTTCATGGCACTAATTTTCCCTGGGATATAGATCGTGAAGAACTTCGTAGCGAATTGCATTTGAATTCAATTGTGCTTATCAACGATATCGAGGCCAATGCTTTCGGGCTCGCGGGCCTTCGGGAAACAGACCTTGTAAATCTTAAACCGGGTTCGAAAATTCCAGGTAACGCGGCCATTATAGCTCCGGGAACAGGACTAGGGGAGGCAGGTCTTTTTTGGGACGGATATGAATATCACCCGTTTGCTACCGAAGGCGGCCATTGTGATTTTAGCCCCAGAAGTGAATACGATCTTGAAATTTGGGAATACTTTCATCAAAAATATGGTCATGTTAGTTGGGAACGATTGTTATCGGGCCAAGGCATTCATGATATCTACTTATTGCTGCGCTATGTGAGCGGCGAAAAGGAACCAAAATGGTTTTCCGACAAAATGAAGGAAGAAGACCCGGCAGCCGTAATAACGAATACCGCCATTGAAAAACAAGATCTAGTTTGTAGGGAGACCCTTGATATGTTTGTGCGATTCCTGGCGATAGAAGCTTCACAGCTAGCGTTAAAATTTAAGGCCACAGGCGGTATTTATATTGGCGGGGGTATCGTGCCAAAAATCTTCCAAGGTATGAACAAAGAAACGTTTTGTGATAATTTCATTCAATCCGGGCGAATGAACCCACTGTTACAAATGGTTCCCGTGCAGGTAGTAATGATAGAAAAAACGGCCTTAGTCGGGGCGGCCTATTATGGTGCGATGCGGCTTTAATTGAACAAAGGCAGATAGGCGCCGCGAAACGTGCGATGGTCCCTTCTAAAAATGATGTCCGGTTTTTAACTATGGGAATATAGCTTTTCTAACCTAATTTCAGTTATTTAAAAGGAATGTACCAAGACTTCGTAAATAAAATCCCCGTTGATCTCATCCATTTTGTACTGGTGGTCCTTTTTTCATTGTTGATTGGTCTAGAACAACGCAGTAAATATAAGGATGAGCCTTTTGAAAGTAGATTTGGGACGGATCGTACTTTTACCCTTATCGGAATTTTAGGGTACGTTCTGTACCTAATGAGTCCGATGAATTTATTTTTATTTGCCGGAGGCGGACTAGCGCTGACGGCACTCCTAGCAACTTCCTATTGGGGCAAGATCCAGCGCTTTCAAAAATTTGGCATTACCTCCATGATTACTGCCCTTATCACCTATTGCCTAACGCCATTGATATATTCCCAACCCCACTGGCTCGTTATTTTGCTGGTCGTAACCGTATTGTGGTTGACCGAACTAAAGGAAACCTTATTTGAATTCACAAAAAAATTCGATAATCAGGAATTTATAACCCTAGCCAAATTTTTGGTTATCGTGGGCGTGGTCTTACCCCTGCTGCCCGATACGCCGATTTCGGCCGCTATCAACATTTCACCCTATAAGTTTTGGCTAGCCATTGTCGCCGTATCGGCAATTTCCTATTTCAGCTACCTGCTTAAAAAGTTCGTTTTTCCAAGGGCCGGTATCCTCCTTACAGGAATATTGGGGGGGCTCTATAGTAGCACGGCCACTACGTTTATATTGGCCAAAAAAAGCCAGCAACTTCCTAGACAGTCCCATGTAGCCGCCGCAATGATTTTGGCCACTTCGATGATGTTCCTTCGTATTTTTCTATTGGCCTTTTTCTTTAATAAGGCCATAGCCCTTAAACTGGCGCCTTCTTTCGCCGTCTTTGTCTTGGTATCGATTATCGTTGCTATTTTTTTCATAAAGTCTTCAACATCGAATGAAGTGGCTGTACAACAAGAACAACCGCTTTTAACAAATAGTAATCCACTTGAACTTAAGACCGCCCTGATCTTTGGGGTGCTTTTTATTTTTTTCGCCTTGGTCACCGGGTTCATTACTAAAAATTATGGTGAAACAGGGATAGAGGTCCTTTCTTTGATTGTAGGGGTAACCGATATCGATCCATTCATTATCAATTTGTTTCAAAGCCAGTGGGATATCCATGAATCTGTAGTGGTAACCGCCATAATTATTGCCATTACCAGCAATAATGTCCTTAAAATGATATACGGTTTAATCCTTTCTGAAAAAGCCATACGAGGACGATTGATCACCGGTTTTGGGATACTCATCCTACTGGGTTTCCTATTTGCATTTGTCTTCAAGCTGTGAAAGCGAATCGAAAATCTCGTAAACTTTAAGGCCAAAAAACCGAATAGCTTTCCTATAAATCGTTTGACATTGCAGCTGGGATTTAAGCAATTGGGATATATAGATACTATGTTTCTAAGTATTTTTATTTTGAATGTAATCAAAGTTGTTTTTTTATTAATTCTGGCCATGAAGATGTAGCGAGTTGTTTTTTGGTTGATAATGCCCTTGAAATTGCTATCACAAAATACGTCCTTGGTTTATGATCTTATTTTAGACAGTGAGCAGATCGGTACCTTGACTACCACAAAAATACCGGCAAGGCAACGGTACGATCTATACGGCACAAAGCAAGGTAGTGATTCATCTCCTAGGGGAGACCACCATTGCCACAACGATGAACGCGACGTATACGAAGGGTGTTTTCGCATCGAGTTCATACACCGCTTTAAAAGATTGAAAACCCTATGAAAATACCACCATAACAAGCAAAGAGGGCACGTATTCGGTCAAAACCAATGTTAAGGAAACCACCATCGACAAACCAATTACGACTAGCACGGTAGAGCTTTACTTTTCGGAGCCCAAGGGAATCGAAGAAATTCTTTCTGAACTGGAAGGAGTTTTTAAGACAATCGATTCCATAGATGCGTATACCTATCAATTAAAAGACCGCGATGGAAACATCAATAATACGTACATTTATAAAAACGGGATTTTAGAGGAAGGGGAGGAGCAGCATACGCTCTATAGATTAAAACTAAAATTAAGATTCCAATAGTAACTTGCAACCGTGTGTAGTAAACTAGAGTGCCTCCTTATGATCCTATAGAAATAAAATGGACAACCTATTCTTCAACCTCGATCAATGGATGCAATATCATACGGCGGCGCATCCCATAATCGCGATTGTTATTTTTTTTGGTATTGTTTTTAGCGAATCGGCTTTTTTTCCTTTAGCGCCCCTTTTACCTGGCGATGGATTACTTTTTGGTGTAGGGGTTTTGGCGGCATCGGGGGCGTTAAATATTTGGGTCACCCTTGTAGTACTTATTTTTGCCGGGGTACTCGGCAATTGGGTAGCCTATGGTTTGGGTGTGCGCTTCGGCCCTACCATAGTTCATAGGGTAAAGTGGTTACAGGCCGGAAATTATAATAGGGCCCATGAATTTTACAGGATCTATGGTGCCAAGGCCCTTTTTTATTCACGTTTTATCCCCGTGGTAAGGGCGCTGGTGCCCTTGGTAGCAGGCATTGCCAAAATGGAACCAAGGGCTTTTAGGAGATATAATATACTAAGCGTTGCCATATGGGTTTTGAGCATCGTATGGGCGGCCTATTTTTTAGGAGACATACCTTGGATACGCCATAATTTTTTATGGATTATAATGGGTATAGCGGCAATGAGCTTGGTGCCCGCCATTTTGGTCGCCATTCAAAAAATGAAAAGGAGGCTATAATCAGGGCGATGCTATGACTTTCAAGTGGATTGGGTATCTACCGTTGATTATCATAATGTGCTATATCATTTGGCGCTTGTGGTTCAAAAAACCAGATAGAAAATTCAAGTATATTTCCGAAGATTGGCGTGCTATTTTACATCATAAAGTCGGGTACTACGCAAAGCTCTCACCCTCGGAAAAGTTACGTTTCGAAAAGGAAATCCTATATTTTTTTGATGCCACCTCCATTACAGGGGTCGATTTGGAAATCAATGATTCAGACCGACTACTGGTAGCTGCAAGTGCCGTAATACCCTTATTCGGGTTTCCTGAATTGCGCTATCGAAATATCAACGAGGTGCTCCTCTACAAAGATGCCTTTAACAACGATAACCAGACCGATGGATCGAATCGACATACTTTGGGAAAAGTAGGTTCGGGTACGATGAATCGATTAATGATTCTGTCGCTACCTGCCCTTCACGCAGGTTTCGAACAAAAGGAGGACAATAGCAATGTGGGTATCCATGAATTCGTACACCTGATCGATAAGGCAGACGGCGTGACCGATGGCATTCCAGAGAGTATATTGCAACATCGCTATGTAGTTCCTTGGTTAAAAGCCATTCATCGGGAAATAAAAAGTATGAAGCACGGGGAATCGGATATCAATCCGTATGGCGCCACCTCCGAAGTCGAATTCTTGAGTGTCGCAAGTGAATATTTCTTCAGTCGGCCGGAACTATTCAAGGAAAAACACCCCGAATTATATGATTTAATGGCTAAAATGTACCATCAACGTCCTTAATCCGGTTTGATCAGGTACCCAATATTCTGTAAAATGGAAGTATATTTAGGTAGTTCTTTGCCTTAGAGTAAGGACATCTCAAAACAGGTGGTTTTTGACCCTGGAAGCTAACGAATGAATCTTTAAAAAATAAAAATGGAACCCAAGGAGATTAAGAAATTTGGCACTATGGCCGGGGTTTTTACGCCTACCTTTTTAACTATTTTGGGAGTCATTATGTATATCCGGCAGCCATGGGTGGTGGGCAATGGCGGCGTAATAGGAGCTTTGCTGATCATTTTGGTGGCAACGGCCATAACATTTTCTACAGCTTTGTCGCTTTCTAGTATAACCACCAACATCCGCATAGGTTCTGGAGGGGCCTTTAGCCTCATTTCGCAATCCCTAGGTTTGGAAATCGGGGGAGCCATCGGCATTCCATTTTTCTTTTCCCAAGCAATAGCGGTGGCCATGTATATCTTCGGATTTAGGGAAGGTCTACAATCCATTTTGCCAAATTTTAGTCCTTTAATACTCGATTTGCTTGTATTTTCTTTGGTGATGGCGATTGCTTTTATTAGCACCAGCTTCGCATTTAAAATTCAGTATGCCATCATGGCGATTATCATACTTTCGATTTTTTCTATTGTCGGGGGCCTGTTTGACCATCCACTGAATCACGATTTCACATGGTTCGGGGATTATCCGGGATCGAAGGACAATAATTTTGGTGGATCTTCCTTCTGGCATGTATTTGCCGTTTTTTTTCCCGCCGTTACCGGGGTCATGGCCGGGGCTAATATGTCAGGCGATCTCAAGGACCCTAGAAAAAGTATTCCTTTGGGAACGATCAGTGCGGTAATCATTACGACTTTGGTGTACATCGGACTCATATTTGTGGCCGCCTTATTGGCGTCGCCAAAGGAATTGGTTGAGAATTACAATGTTTTTATTGACAAGGCCTTTTACTCGCCTATTGTTTTGGCCGGACTCTTGGGGGCCACACTTTCGTCGGCCTTGGCTTCATTTGTCGGTGCACCGCGAATATTACTTGCCCTGGGAGAAAAAAGAATTTTGCCAAAAAGTGAATTTCTATCGAAAACCAATAAAAAGGGGGAGCCATTCAATGCCATGATGATTACGGCGGTAATCGTTGTTTTCGGACTTTCCCTGCGGGATCTGAACACGATAGCCCCATTGATTACCATGTTTTTTATGATAACCTATGCCATGGTCAACATCGTGGCCCTGATAGAACAATCGTTGTCGTTGCCCAGTTTTCGACCTACCTTAAAGATTTCGATTCTAGTACCACTGATCGGTGCTTTTAGCTCTCTTACGGTCATGTTCATCATTAATGCGGCGGTGGCCTTGGTATCGCTTATTTTAATCGTTTTTTTCTATTATTATTTAGTAAAGAAAAAATTAAAATCAGGAGCAGGCGACTCCAGAAGTGGTCTTTTTACTGCCTTGGCAGCTTGGGCTACCAAAAAAACGACCGAATTGAGTCCGACCCGTGAAGTGCGTTCCTGGAGGCCAGATCTATTAATTCCGGTAACCGCCCCGAAAGAAATACGGCGTTCTTTTAAGCTGATCGAGAGTATCGTCGAGCCTAAGGGATCCATTAAGTTCATGGCCGTGAAAAATTTGGATAAGGATATCGATGATAAATTGATAAATTTTTTGCGCGAGGTAAGTCTTCGACTCAAATCAAAGAACATTGCCTGTAGCTATACCTTCGTATCGGGTATTGATTTGGCCGAAACATTGAAAATAAGTATGCAATCATTAAATGCAGCGTTTTTTAAACCGAACACCCTGTTCATCTCGGTAAACGGGGATGAAAAGTTGCATGAAACGTATCGCAAATTAATAGAGGTCGCCAAACTTAATAAATATGGTGTGCTGCTTTATGTACCCTTTGAAAATGTGGGGCTTTCACTTGAAAAGGATATTACTTTATGGCTAAAGGATTTTCCGCCCGCTTGGAAGGTTAATTATAACTTGAACAATAATGATCTGGCCATCCTTACCGCATTGTTATTGAAAAAGAATTGGCAAGGCAATCTAATTGTAAATGTGGCCATGGACCATATAGGCATATCATCACAAGAAGATATCGACCTTTTGCATGATTTGGTTCGCTTTCCGGTTAAATCAAAAATCCGGCTGTATGCGCCGAAGTCCGAATTGGAACTTTTAATTGCCAATACGACCGATATTAACATTATGCCCATAGCCGATACTACAGAAATTTCAGACATGTTGAAGATTGTGGGCTTTTCCAGAACTTCCGCCATCTTCTGTCTGGATAGTGAAAATGAGAATGCCCTTGTTTAAAAGGCGCCAATTTTTCAGGCACCAAAGTTCTTCCATAGAAAATCACATAGCCCCATTATTTTAGGTATCTTCTTGCGTCATCGGGTTTGACAATCTTATCGGTTAATGAAAGGTTATCTATTAAAGTAACATGAGAAAGAAATGGGTCACTTTGCGCAAATGTGGGCCAAAGGTTGCTTCACAATTCAGATAATCTGCTACCTTAGTAGTAGTCACCTCCGATAAAACCCATTACTTTTGATTTTCTTAAAGAGTACCATTTTAATTTGTCGAAAAATAGAAAATATAGGGCACTAAGAAGGCTAGGGAGGACTTTTCTATTCCTGCTTATCTTCTTTATGGGTATCGTACTTTTTATTCGGAGCCAGTGGGGGCAAGATATCATTGTCGCAAAAGTCGTAAAATACCTTTCCGGAAAAACCGGCACCAAGGTTGAAATCGACCGACTCTATGTCACTTTTATGGGCAACGTATATGTAGAAGGATTGTACTTAGCCGATAAAAAAGGGGACACTTTGCTGTATTCGAAGTCTTTGGAAGCCAATCTGCCCTTGCGTCCTTTGATTTTTGGCACAGAGCTCAATATTCGAGCTGCCGATTGGCAGGGTCTGATAGCCAATGTTTCAAGGTCTACGGATTCTAAAAAATTCAATTTCGATTTTTTAGTCGAGGCATTTACGGCTCAGGATACCACTATGCCCAAGCAAGAAGCGTCCTCTTTTCAGGTAAAGATAGGCTCCCTTAATTTCGAGGATTTCAAAATTCGATACGATGATGCCTATTTGGGATTTGAGAGCAGCATTAACTTGGGAAAGTTAGAACTTGACGCCCGTAAAACAGATTTAAAGTCCCTGCATTTTGAGGTAACTGATTTTGCCTTGTCAAATACCCAGATTCTCTATAAGCAGTACAGGCCATTTCCTGTGGTCGAGGATACGAGCCAGGTCCCATTGCCGTATTTGGCCTTCGATAATTTTGCGCTAGACAATGTAAAGGCAAACTATACTTCGTTGCCAGCAGGAATAACAGCGGATTTTAATATCCAGAAGTGTCATTTACAATTGCCACATGCCGATCTGGGCAAAAATGAGTATGAGATCGATTCATTTACCTTATCGGATTCGGACATTCGGTTGCAGTTGGTATCCGACAATTCAGAGGAGGTTGCAACCAAGGTCGATACTGTAAAAAGCACCCGGTTCGAATGGCCAGACTATATAATACATGCCAAAAGGATCAGTTTCCAGGATAATTTGTTTCAGCTCAGTAGATCGAACAAAAATTCGAAAGCCGAAGATACTAGCGACCTCTCATTTTCGAAAATTCGACTAAAAGCCGATCAATTATCCTATGGTAATAAAACCGCCAATTTGCAGGTGTCCGGACTTTCTTTTCTAGAAGGATCAGGCTTTCAATTGCAGGATCTTTCCTTTGATGCCCAAGTGCAAAACACCCGGGCATCAATCTCAAAATTGAATATAAACTCTGGCAATAGCTCATTAAATGGGGATTTGGAGCTACAATACCCTTCAGTAGACCAATTCATCAAGGTACCCGAAAAAACAAGGGTTGAATTGAATCTTCCCAGGTTTAAAATTTCGCTTCGGGATGTACTGGACATCTATCCTGAATTGAAAAATAATGCGTATGTAATCAAGGCTTCCGAAAACGATTTTACAGGGAGTGTTGCAGCCAAGGGTACTTTACAGAAAATACAGATTCAAAAAATGGAGATTGATTGGGGAGATCATACTTCACTGGTGGCCAACGGCCTCTTGGAAAATATTACCGAAGGCAAGGCATTTCTGTTCGATGCCAAGGACTTAAAAGTGGTAACCGTTCGGGAAGATTTACAACGGTTCGCTTCGGAAACCAATTTGGGTATTTCTATCCCCGAGACCTTATTGATCCAAGCATCAGGCAGTGGAAATATGAAAAATCTGAAAGCCGATGCTTTTATTAAAATTCCGGAAGGTTCTGCCAAGATCACGGCGCAATATGCCGATCAAGGTATCCCGAGCATTGAAGGAAAGCTGCAGGTCGATAGTCTGCAATTGGGTGCTTTATTGAATAACCCCAACTTGGGGAACGTTGCCTTTACCATGGATGCGGCTGCCTCTGGAAATTCAATGAATTCCTTGAATGCCAAATTGAATACCAGCTTTACAAAACTGCAATATAAAAAATATGATTTTTCGAAACTGAAATTAACCGCAGATGTTACCCAAGGGCAAGGTGTAATAGACATGACGTTCAAAGACCCCAATCTTGATATGCTTGCAACAGCCCAAATGGTTCTCGACTCGATCAATACGAATATCAAGTTTGATTTAGATATCAAAGGGGCGGATCTTTATGGCCTGGGAGTAACCAATAACCCCATCAAGACAGCCGTGCAATTCACTGCTGATTTCAAAGGGAATTTACAGGATTTTAGTCTAACCGGACTTGTTAGTAATGGGATTGCGGTTTCTGACAAGGAACAGTACCGCATGGGCAATGTACAGCTCTCGGCAGCCGTCGGAAAAAAAATGACCGACATCAAAATCAGTAGCAACTTCCTAAATGCTAGCCTGCTAAGTAACAGTTCCCCGAAGCGGATTAGCGAGGCCTTGGTACAACATTTCAAAAATTATTTCATCGATACTACGGCGATTAAACCACCCGTTGATCCGGTAACCCTGGAAATGGATCTCACGCTGAGTGCCACCCCTATTGTGACCGAAGTTTTTTTTAACGGGGTCGAACAATTGGATACAATCAGCGCCAGTGCAAATTTTGACGAGGCAGCAAGAAAACTGTATGGGCGCATAGACCTCCCTCGAATGACCTATAAAGGCATTAAAATGGATAGTCTACAGGGAGTAATTAAAGGCGCCGGAACATCAATGGCCTTTGATTTGGGAGTTGCAGGAATAACTTCAGGAAGGCTGCATGTGCAAAACACAAAAATTCATGGAGACCTTAACGATCATTTGTTGGCCTTAGATTTTCTGGCGTTCGATAAAACTGAAAAACTGATGCATATTGCATCGAATGTAACCATTGCAAAAGATACCATTACGGTTCGCATTGTGCCCCAAGAGCTCATTTTGAATAAAGAATCATGGTCAATACCTGAAAACAACGACTTGATGATTGCGAATGAATACTTGGGTTTTAAGAACTTTAAACTTGTTAGGAACAGTCAGGAACTTTTGATTAGCAGCACCCTGCCGAATGTGAATAAGGAGCATATCGGGGTGACGTTTAAGGATTTCAGGTTACAGACGTTTTTGAGTCTTTTGAATTCGGATGAAGAGTTGGTCACAGGGTATATAAATGGTCAAATCGTGATGGAAGACCCCTTTGAGGCCTCCGGTTTGGTGGCCGACTTTCGTATTGACAAGCTCAATGTATTTCAGAATCCTTTGGGAAATTTATCATTGAAAGCATCGTCCAAAGAATCAAAAAATTACGATTTCAATCTCGCCATAAAAGACGGTGGACTTGATCTTGATCTAAAGGGAGACTATGTAGCCGATATGTCCGGAGCTCTTCTCAACCTTGATTTAGATCTTAATCGATTGAAGCTTGAATTCATACAGGGTATTACCAAAGATGTAATTACCGATTCGCAAGGGTATCTTTCCGGAAAATTTAAGATTACCGGGACGACAAATAGCCCGAAATATGAAGGGAACCTCAATTTTAACGGAGCCGATTTTAAGGTAGTATCCCTTAATACCGATTTTAAAATATCGGAAGAAGCTATCAAAGTAAATTCTTCAGGCGTATATTTTGATAAGTTTATAATCTCCGACGCCAATAACGAAACCTTTACCATCGACGGATCCATCCTGACCGTGCAATTGACCAATCCGACATTTGATTTGCGATTGGTGGCCGATAAATTTCAAGTTTTAAACTCTAAAAAAGGAGATAACCAACTCTTCTATGGTGAAGGGCGACTCGATGCCGATATTGGCATTACGGGCAATTTAGACCATCCGAAGATCAAGGGAAAGTTGAACGTAGGCGAGGGCACTAATTTTACCTATGTAGTTCCCGAATCGCAATTAGATATACAGGAGCGCGATGGGGTCGTTATTTTTGTAAATCGTGAAGAACCTGATAACATTTTAACCCGGAATGACCAAGAAGACACCCCTTCGATATTTAAAGGATTTGATGTCAATGCGGTTCTTGATGTAACCGATGGTGCCATATTCAACATTGTCATCGATGAACGAACCGGCGACAATCTACAGGTGTCCGGAAATGGGCAGTTGAACCTGAACATTAGCCCAAACGGCAGCGTCAATCTTTCGGGTAGATATGAATTGACCTCGGGCCATTATGAAACCAACCTATATAATTTGGTCAAACGAAAATTTGAAATCCAAAAGGGGAGTACCATTACCTGGGGAGGCGATCCAACGAATGCTATTTTAGAAGTTCGGGCGGTCTATGCGATAGAGACATCGGCCGCCCCATTGATGACCTCGGTTTCTTTGGGCGGTGATGCATCGCTTTCCGGAAAATACAGGCAATCCTTGCCATTTTTGGTCTATTTGAATGTTGATGGCCGCTTGTTGAGCCCTAAATTATCTTTTGGTCTTGATATGCCCGAGAATCAGCAGGGTTCCTTTGGGGGTGCGGTCTATGACCGTGTTCAGCAATTGAATGGCCAGGAAACCGAGCTGAACAAACAGGTTTTTTCGCTATTGGCCTTGAACCGGTTTCTTCCCGATTCAGGCAGTGATGGTAGTTCGGGAGGTGCCACGGCCATTGCGCGCAATAACGTCAATAAATTACTGTCCCAAGAACTGAATCAATTTTCAGGTAAGGTCTTTGGGAAGACCGGACTTGAAGTCGATTTTGGGTTGGACAGTTTTACCGATTATCAAGGGAGTAGTCCAACAGATCGCACCCAATTGAATATCAATGCCCGAAAAAAACTTTTCGACAATCGTTTGATCGTTACTGCCGGGAGTTCGGTACCTATTAAAGGAAGCCCCAATGCCGGGGAAGGGTCCACGCCGATTATAGGAAATTTAAGTTTAGAATACTTGTTGACCGAAGATGGGCGCTATCGCTTGAGCGGTTTTCAAAAAAATGAATATGAGAATGCCATTGATGGACAATTGACCATCACGGGGATAGCCCTAATCCTCAATTGGGAGTTCAACAGATTAAGTGAGATCTTTAGTCCGTTTAAAGAGTCAACCGAGCCAAAGGAAGTCAAAAAATAGGCCGTTCGGCCCGATAAGGAGGAAGTTAATTTATTTTCAGAATAAGACAGACATAGATTGAAAATGCCAAAACGAATAAAACCGTTACTTTTCTTGTTGTGCGTACTAGGTATCAGCTCCTGTAGTGTGGAGAAATTTATTCCAGCAGGGAAGAGACTCTATACCGGGGCGGATATTCGTATGGTTTCAGACACGGTCGTCAAGGATAAAAAAGCCTTGGAGGAAGAACTGCAAGCCCTTTTATTGCCCGAACCGAATACCGAAGTTTTGGGGGTGCGGCCGGGACTGTATTTTTATTACAAGGCGCAACGAAAAAAACCCGGATTTATCAATCGATGGATGAACAAATCGCTTGGGGAGAAACCCGTATATTTTTCGGACATCAATCCAAAACGCGCCGAAGAACTAATATTGAATCGCTTGGAGAACCACGGATTTTTTTATACGCGGGCGACCTCGGAAATCGATAGCACCCAAAAATATGCAAAAGTCAAGTACGCGGTCTCCTTGACAAAGCCTTATCTTCTCGAAAAATACGAACTTGATAACGATTCATTGCCCATCTATGGCGCTATTCAAAAAATTGCCGCCACTTCACCAATAAAAAAAGGAAATCGATTTGACTTACAATTACTGGAGGCTGAGCGCGAGCGAATAGATCAATCATTAAAAGAAGTAGGCTATTATAATTTCAATCCGGATTTCCTGATTTTCGAGGCCGATACCAATCGCTATAAGAACAAACGTTTCGATCTGTATTTACGGCTCAAAAAAAATACACCCCCTAGGGCGATTATTCCCTATAAAATCGATTCGATTACCGTATACCCCAATTATTCGATATCGTCAGATTCCGTTCCTATAAAGGGCGTCACTATTGATGGGATGCACATTATTCAAAGAGAAGAGTTCTTTAAGCCCAAGAAACTAGAACCCTATATCCTGTTTAAAAAAGGCCAGTTATATAATTCGCAAACGGCGCGATTTACGAGTAACCGCTTATCGGCCATCGGTAGTTATAAATTTGTAAATACCCGTTTTACAGAACTTGATACCCTTGGGGTGGATGGCGCAGGATCACTGTATACCGATATCTATTTAACGCCTTTGACGAAAAAAGCATTGCGCACCGAATTGCAGGCAGTTACCAAGTCAAACGGATTTGCCGGACCGGGAATCACCGTCACCCATAGCAATCGGAACCTCTTCCACGGTGGGGAAACCTTGAAAATTTCTGCGAATTTCGATTATGAAACACAACTTTCTGGTGGGAGTAACTCAGGTTTGAGCAGTATTGCGGCCGGTCTTAAGGCAGATCTTATCGTTCCGCGATTCGTGCCCTTTCGTTCGGAGCGGTTCGTATATGCGGTTCCCAAGACGGTCATTGGTCTTGGGGTAGATTTTTTAAATCGCACGCAACTTTATAAGTTGAATTCTTTCAATACGTCTTTCGGCTATACCTGGAATAAAAATCGCTATGTTTTTCACGAGCTTAAACCTATTAACGTCAATTATGTAAAACTATCCCAGACCACCGCCGAATTCGATACGATTTTACAACAGAACCCATTTTTGCAACGCAGCTTTGAACAACGTTTCATTGCCGGACTCAATTATTCGTTTACCTATAATGAATTAATCGACGTTCGAAAAAAAGGGGCGATCTATTTCAATGCCAATTTGGATATCGCTGGAAATTTAATACATCTACTTAGTGGTGGCAAACCCAATTTTTTAGGTCAGGAATATGCCCAATATGCCAAATTGGACATTGATTTTCGGCACTATCTTAAATGGGGAAAAGAAGAGACCTTGGTTAGTCGCTTGTTTGTGGGATGGGGAATTCCGTACGGTAATTCGACAACCCTGCCTTATACAAAACAATATTTCTCTGGAGGCCCTTATAGTGTGCGGGCTTTCAGAATACGTTCCTTGGGTCCGGGAAGCTACCTCTCTAATCAGACTGGGGCAGGGTCGTATTATGATCAATCGGGCAATATACGGTTGGAAGGCAATTTAGAATATCGCTTTCCCATATATTCCTATCTCAAAGGCGCGTTGTTCGTCGATGCGGGGAATGTTTGGCTCACGGGTAAAAACACGACCCCGGACGCGACGGGTGTCACTGATGAATTGTATGCGCTGGGTACCTTCAGTAAGGATTGGTACAAGGAATTGGGAGCCGGTATAGGTTTTGGTTTCCGGTTTGATATCCAGAATTTTGTGATACGATTCGATCTGGCTTCTCCTTTTAGTATTCCATATCGTCCCATAGGAGAACGCAGTAGAATTCCATTTTTTGGAGGGGGTAGCGATAATTTAATATTAAATTTTGCGATTGGATATCCGTTTTAAAAGCTATCCTGCCATTTTAAGTATCCTTGGCATATTCGCTGGTATAAATGCGAACCATAATAAGAAACAAACTTATCAACGAAGGTCCGAATATCAATCCGATAAAGCCAAAGAGAGGCACCCCTAAGATAACTCCCAGCAACGTGATCAATGGATGGACATTATCTAATCGTTTCAAGATATGTAATCTGATTAAACTATCAGTGGTCCCAACCACAATAAGACCATACAGCAGAATGCCCCAGGCATTAAACGGATGGCCATTTGAAAGTGCTATTATAAAAACGGGCACTACGCTCAGGACCGCGCCCTCAAAAGGAATCATCGAAAAAAGAGTTGCCATGATGGCCCAGAACCAGGGGTCCTCGATCCGAAACAGTAAAAAACCGATCAAACATACAAGGCCTTGTGCCAAAGCGACCATCGGTATGCCTAAAGCATTCGCCCGAACTTTGGATCGGATCTCTTCACCGATCAACCTTATATTTTCCTTGGCAATGGTAGGTAGTTGAATAAGGTCTCTTGAAGCCCTTGGCTCCTTAAAAGCATGAAATACATAAGAAAGAACATGATGGCAATGGAAATTACCATGTTGAAAGTGCTTCCTAGAAAACCCTGCATGGAATTTGAAAGGGTCATTGAAATCTCTTGACTATTCAATTGTGAAGAAAGATCAAGGCCAAACGATCTTTCGAGAACCACTAATTGTTGTCTTAAAACGACCAACAACGTATCGGCATTTTTAATGGTTTTCCCAATTTTATTCGCGAAGAGCACGGTACCGACCACTGAAGGAATAAGAATACCTATGAACGACAGGAATAATAGAAAGAAAGACGCAAGCGAGGGCTGCCATCCCCGATTGACCAAACGAGACATTGATCATTTTAACAATACATAAAGTGTAATGGCACCTAAAAGACCCGATAAGTAGGGTATTAAAGTATGAAAAATCAAACTTCCTAATAAAACAATGAGTAATAGCAGGAACAATTGCCTAATAATGGATGCCGGAATGGTAGTCATGTTCAAAAATAGAATTGTCTAAGATCGTGTTCCGTTAAAAAACGGATCGTTTAAAAGTTGGATGTCGGAGCGCTCTAGACTTCTATGAGCCAAATAGGCTATATCTAACTTTTAGTTCGATTTAAAATGCGCATGATGAAGCCTTCACCACGTATTAAAAAGCCAGAACAATCGTTCTGGCCTTTTAATTTCTTTCTTGATCATCAAGTCATATTTATGTAAAATCTATACGAAGCAACTAATGTCCTTCATCCCCATCGTCATCGACATCATAATCGAGTTTTTCAAGGTTGATGATGGTAAGTTCCTCAATATTGCCCACCTTTTTTATATTGTAGGTTACCCTAAAAGACTCCCCAATATTCGATTCATCCTTCAAATCAAATCGCTTCATTACCTCAGGACGTATTTTTGCAAAAAGCATAGGGCCTTCATCCAATTCATTCCTAAAATAATACCCTTCGGTTGAATTGCCATCATGGGTGGCAACGGCAATTTTGGTAATACTCTTGGCATCCTGTCCTATTGCCACATTTATAAATGCTGACAGAAAACCGACCAGTAGCAGTTTTTTCATAGGTGAATAGGTATAAGGTATGTTTAACGACAAATTTACGGTTCATCTTACCAAAAGAGTACTACTAAAGTAGCACTTATCGATATAAATATGGTTTAATTACTCTTTTTGAGCCTGACCTAAAAAATTAAAATTCACAAGTATTTCGTCTGTAGCATGCAGTACCTTTCCCTAATGGGTCTAGGTCTTCCCTATAAACCGCCATTTAAATCAGCCTACCCTTTCGTTTGCGGTTAATTTGCCAAATTTTTTGATTCATTGGTTGCCATTAATTGGTATGTCCATACCCTTCATTATGATATCCATCATATTTTTCAAATTATAATGGATTACCTTGTTCAATACGAAATAAACAAAATAAATGCATGGAAGTGCTACCTAGGTAGCACTTCGCCAACGAATAGGTTTTTATTTTTATACAGGAAATTAATTATTAGAAAAATGAAAAATTTATCAATGTTATTTTTAGTGCTTGGCTCAGTCGTTTTAAGCGGTTGTTACCAAAAAACGGATGTGAACGCTATGCTTCAAAATCCCGAAACCAAAACCGAACTATTCAATGCGATTTCTAGTAGCCATGACAATATGATGTCATTTATGGAATCGATACAGAACAACGAACATGCCATGCAAATGATGCAAAATAATCAACAAATGATGGGCAACATGATGCACGGTGGCGGTATGCAAATGATGATGCAGGATGCTGACATACAGCAAAAAATGATGGAACAAATGATGGGCGATAAGGACATGATGAATACCATGATGGCAAACATGTCAAAAAATGGTGCCATAATGGGGAATATGATGCAAATGATGACCGAAAACGGCCTCATGAGCAAGGCCTGTATGGAATCGTCTATGAAAATGATGGATCAAAAGGGTATGAAAACATCGGGAATGATGAAATAAGCCATGAGTGAAAAGCAGCAATACTGTCGTAATCCAGTCACTTAAATAAATATCGGATGATGCATAATTATGACGGCCATTTCTTCGGAATGCATTTCATTCGGTGGATTATTTGGATTTTTTTGCTGATCTGGATATTTGCCACCCCCTATAACCTTCCGTACCAAAGATCGGCCAAGGAAACACCATTGACCATTTTAAAAAAACGGTACGCAAAAGGAGAGATTACCAAAGAACAATATGAAGAGGCCAAAAAGGTCCTTGAGTCAGACAAATAAGAATGCGTCGGATTGATAAAAACAGCTAAAATTGAATCGCATTGTTGATTTTAGGATGAGGGTATTGTCAATCTGCACTGAACGATTTTGAATGACGTATAATTTGTAATGCTCCTTGGTTGGGGAACTAATTTGTTCTTACTTTTAGGCCATCGCCCATAGAAGCAATAGCCGATGAAGATTACATTTTATGTACTGGTTATATACTTCATAACCAGTGCTGGTTATGGCCAAACCATCATCAATGCCGAGCGCCTGATCGAAGTTTCCGATTCCACGATTTATGCCCTCACCTTATCCTACAACGGAACACGAGGAAACTCAAACACGAATCAATGGGATATTGCCCCGGCCATCATTTTATTGCGAAAAAAAAATGAGTTCAAATTTTTCGGGGGATATAGTTTACTTTCAGATAGCGAAAAGGAGATTTTAAATGGTGGCTTTGTACATCTTAGACATAATTATAAACTTTCGAACCGTCTTAAAACTTTCGAATTTTATCAATTACAGTTCAATAAGGTATTGCTACTCAATCGGCGGCAATTATATGGAGCCGGACTTCGATATGGGGTGGTGGCCCATGATAGTCTTCGCTTGGATATGGAATTGGGTCTGATGCGTGAAACGGAAACCTTGAATACCGCCAAACTTTTGCCCGGGGAGTCCGATCATATTAAAGATATTCGGATTACCTATGTAAATAGTTTGCGGTGGAAATTGAACAAACTTGTGAAGATTAATAATGTGATTTATTATCAACCCAGTGTAAAAAGGTTAAATGATTATCGGATTCTCAACGATTTCAATTTGATCGTTTCCTTAACCGACCATCTAGAATTGATCACGGCATTGAGTACCCGATATGATAGTAAACCCCCTGGGACCTTAAAATATTTGGATAACTCTTTAACGCTGGGATTGAATTTAAAATTCAAGGAATGATCGCTATTCTTTTTTAGGTATTTAAAAACACGTATGATGCATCAAGAAAAACACCTTAAAAACTCTGATTTTATTACCGACATGGTGATTGGTATGTCAGACGGACTCACCGTACCCTTTGCCCTTGCGGCGGGCTTGAGTGCCGCCGTAGCTTCCAATGCCATTATAATTACCGCGGGTATTGCCGAAATCGTGGCAGGTTCCATCGCCATGGGCTTAGGGGGTTACCTGGCAGGGAAAACCGAAATTGAACATTATGATTCCGAACTACGGCGTGAATTTGATGAGGTCGAAAATCTGCCGGAGAAGGAGAAGGAAGAAGTCAGGGAAATCTTCGCCGATTATGGCCTCAGTGAACAATCACAGACCTTGATCGTTGAGGAATTGGCCAAAGACAAGGTCAAATGGGTCGATTTTATGATGAAATTCGAACTGGGGCTTGAGCGACCTAGTTTAAATCGTGCCAGGAACAGTGCGCTTACCATTGGTGGCGCCTACATCATCGGGGGCTTTATTCCCTTATGTGGGTACATTTTTACCCAGGCACCCAAAGAAGGATTATTATTTTCCTCGGCCCTGACCATAGTCTGTCTGTTGGTATTCGGCTATTTCAAAAGCAAAGTTACTGGCCAGCCGCCCCTAAAAGGGGCCTTAAAGGTAATGGTCATAGGCGTAATTGCCGCTGCGGCAGCATTTTTTGTGGCCCAATTGTTTACAAAATAACCTTTTTATTACCTATAAGGTCTTGTAATCGGTATATCCCTTAGGACCTGGGGTATACGCCGTGGTGTAGTCGACCTCGTTCAAAACGGCATCCTTCTCGATACGTTGTACCAAATCTGGATTGGCCAAAAAATTTCGCGCAAAAGCGACCAAATCGGCAAAACCGGCATTCAAGGCATCTTCGGCTGTTTTAGGCGTGAGTCCATTGCAGAGGATCATCGTATTGGTGAAATTTTTACGCAAGGCATCATACGTTTTTTGAGGTATGTCAGGGTTGGCCGATAAATGTAGATAGGCAATACCGATGTCATTCATTTCTTTCGCCAATAGGGCATACGTTTTATGAACTTCTTCCGGGTCATAAGATGGCATATCATTGAATGTTGAAAAAGGCGAAAAACGGATTCCAACTTTTTCAGGCCCGATAGCATTCGCGATTTGCTTTGTAACCTCAATGATTAATTTTGCCCGTTTGGGGATACTTCCGCCAAAGTCGTCCGTTCTATTGTTGACATGAGGGTTTAAAAATTGCTCCAATATATAGCCATGGGCCGCATGCAATTCCACCCCATCAAAACCTGCCGTAATGGCATTCTTGCCAGCTTTGACAAAACTTGCTATAAGATCGAATACGCCCTGTGTTGTTAATGCCACAGGCTCTGAATAATCTTGCATTCCTTTGGCATCGGTATAAATTTGTCCAGAGACCTTTTGATTCGATGGCCCAACGAGATGCTCCCCTTTTGGAAGATTCAATTCATGGCCTACACGTCCCGTATGCATAAATTGAATAAAAATTTTACTATCCCGTTGATGCACGGTATCCGTAATTTTTTTCCAGCCCTCGATTTGCAAATTGTTGAAAATGCCCGGAATACGTGGATATCCCAAGGCCTCGGGTGAAGGTGCAGTACCTTCGGTTACGATCAATCCCGCCCCGCTTCGTTGACCATAATATTCGGCCATAAGGTCGTTGGGAATGTTATCAATGGCCCGGCTTCTGGTCATAGGAGCCATGACGATATGGTTTTTGAAGTGTAGGCCTTTTTTATGATAGGGTGTCAGTATTTTTTTCATGCGTTTTTTAGTTTTAACCAATTGAATAGATTATTTGTTTTTGTAGTATGAGGACTGAGGTACTGCGGTCTTAGAGCATGACGCCTCCAGAAACCTCGATACGTTGCCCATTGATCCATTTGGCATCCTCGGTACATAAAAATGCAACGACAGGGCCAATGTCGTCAGGCAGACCCACCCGGCCCAAAGCCGTTCCTGAGGCAATTATTTTTTTAAGCTCAATGTCATCACGGTTCCTACCGCCCCCAAAGTCGGTTTCTACGGCCCCAGGCGCTACCACATTAACCCTGATTCGCCGCTCACCAAGTTCTTTGGCTTGATACTTTGTTAGAGTTTCAACCGCGCCTTTCATTGAGGCGTAGGCCGAATACCCAGGGCGGGAATATCGGGCAAGCCCGGAGGAGATATTGACAATGCCACCGCCATCGGCCATGACTTTTAATGCTTTTTGTGTAAGAAAAAATACGCCTTTAAAATGCACGTTCAATAATGCATCAAATTGTGATTCGGTGATCTCGGCAAAATTCACATACATCCCAAAGCCGGCATTATTCACCAAAAAGTGGATGGTATCGGTATCAAATGTATTTTGTAGAAGGTCTTGGAGGACTTGAATGAAATGATCAAAATTTTCTAGATTACCGGTATCGAGTTGCAATGCCGCCGCTTTTTGGCCTAGGGCACCAATTTCTTTTACGACTTGTTCGGCCTCGTTTTTCTTGGTATGGTAGGTGATGATTACATCAATGCCTTTTTTTGCAAGACTCAGGGCCATATTTTTTCCCAATCCACGACTCCCCCCGGTTACCAAGACGATTTTATTAGTATTCATAGCATATTTTATTAATTCTATTCCTTAACCTTTTCTTTGGGTATAAAGGTAGGCGCGTTTTGGGAACAATTTTTCTTTTAGATGGCCCAAAAGAAAAAGATTAACTTTTTCTTGACAAAGTGAACCGGTTTTCGGTCTCTTTTAAATAAAATGTGCGGTATCGGTTCTATTTACGATTGACGTTCGGAGGTTATGAGATCAAACCTTACACCTGTATAAATTGGTTTTCAAGGACATGTTCGAACAAGAAAACGGTAATGATATCCATTTCTTGGTACCCAATGTCTGCCCATTCATGTCCGCCCGATGGGTCGGTCAAAAGCTGATAGGATTGGTTCAATTCCTTCAGGCGTTTTGTTATCTCATATTAATTTTTCTGCAAAGTGGCCACCATTTTTTTGAGCTCCTGTACTTCCTGCATTAAGGAGGCGACCTCCCCTTCAGCCTTGACATTCACGAAATAATCGTTCTCAGCGCGTATCTCGGCCCTTTTTCCCTGTAAATTCTGCCCGACCCTTAATAAGGGCATTAAGAATATTTGGATCATATTCGAAAGAAACAACCAGAGGACAAAGGCGGGGTAGGGGTCGAAACGCAGCTCCTTGGTCGCAAAAATATTCCAGCTTAACCAGAGGATGGTCCATAAGAAAATGATAAGGAAAAAGCCAATGGTCCCAATTTTAGAGGTAATCCAAATGGCGAATTTATCGGTTTTTTTAAGCTCTTCCTTAAAGAGTTTATTGGTGTTCCTTATATTCATTGCGATATATATTAATTGTAATTGAGCTTGCCCTACGTATGCGCAGTCATGTTTCATCAATTTAATCCAGTAAAATGATCCAGTATTATGAGTTGCAAATAGTCTAACAAGTGACCAAAAGGCAACGAATGCAGTCCTATTGTAGACTCATTTCGTTTTGTTTAAAAACAATCTATATACCCTTCGGCGATTAAATAATCAGCCGCACATCGCCCAATTGTTGAATTCGATAAGGAAACCGATCACCAGGGGAGCCGATGAACATAAAGTTTATGGGGATATGCCATTTTTTCGATAGTTCTTTAATTTTCTCCGGGCCAAAGACCCCTTTTTCCTCAACAAACTCAATATGAATCTTGGGATAGGCGCGGTCCAATACTTCAATATCTGTTTTAAGGCTAGGAGATATCTGCACAGTTTCATTCAAGACCGCTACAATTTTTAGTCGTCTTGTATCCTCATTATCGGTAATATACTGCAGTACTTTATTCAGGGTCGCAACATCGTCCTTGTTGGTAAAGTAGACAAATTGCTGAGAATTTAATTTTTTGATGGCAATATCTATTTTACGGTTGATATTATTAAAGATCTTACTTTTTTTCGGGGTAATATAATTCAGGAAAAATAAGACTGCCTTGAGTATATCATTCTTGTGCAACATAAACAACACTACGAACGAAGTTGGGATAAGATATTCAATGAATATACCTAAATAGCTCGGATTCAGTATAATATTTCCCAAGAGGGCGAGAACAATGGCCAGAATGGCGACGAATAAACCTAGCCAAGTCGATTTTTCAGGCCGCGGCAAGCGAGATCTATTTATTTTAAGCAAAAAATTACCAATGCCGAAAAGCACCATCACCGATAAAAAGGCAATGGTGTAGACGCCTGCTAGTTTGGCAAGATTGCCTCCTGTCACCAACAAAACCGAAGTACAGAGCATAAAAAATAGGATGAAGATGCGATACGATGTGCGGCCTTTGGTCTTTTTTAAAACAAATTTAGGCAGCACGCGGTCCAGGGCCATACGTTCCATGAGGCCACCCACGCCGACATACGATGTCAAAACGGCACCACTCAATACCAAGGCTGCATCGATACCTACCAAAATGGAAAGCCAATTTCCGCCCGATATGTCGCCCATATAAGACAATAAGGCCTCCTGATTGATGTTGATTTCAGATATCGGAATGATAGCCAAGGCAAGAAAGGCAATTAGGGGGTTAAAGATGGTAACGACGATCCACATGTTCCTAAGCGTTTTCGGAAATACGCCGTTTTCTTGTTCCTCTACATAGTTGGCCGAACTTTCAAAACCGCTAATCCCCAGCATCGCTGCCGAGAACCCGAAGAATAGGGCCGTAAGAACACCACCTTCCACAGGACGTTGAAAATTTTCAACCAGGGTAGCTATTCCATGGTTCATAAAATGGTACCCACAAAAACAACATAGTAGGATCAATGAGAATAAATGGAAAATAAAAATTGTGATGGCCACTTTTGAAGATTCGCCGATACCTAATATTACCAAACCCATAAATAACAGTAATAGCGCAATCGTCACTGGGATTATTGGCAAGAACCCTAACAGGCTATCTGCATATTTTATCGCCTCGCTCGCCGATATGACGGCCGTAGCCATATAGGACAAGATCGTAAGGGTTGCCGCTAATGAGGCCGTAGACTTTTTGGTCGTATTCAACAAGGCATTGTAGGCACCCCCGTTCAAAGGTAGTGCACCAACAACTTCGCCGTAGATTCGGCGGAAAAGAAAAAGTACGGCCGCCACCATCAGAAGTGCAACCCATGCGTATTGTCCCGAATAAACGATGGCAAGTGCCGACACATATAAACACGATGAACTTATATCGTTACCGCAGATGGCCGTGGCGGCAAGTTGGCCAAGTTTTTTGCTCATAATATCCTGAATTGATTTCTTTGGGAATAGTACAACAAAATATATAAATACATCTTTTCAATTATTAGTGGCATGCTCGAAAATAATAGTTTCTTTCATTTTTTCGGCAGGGCATCTCATTTTCCTTCTTTCAATCGACATCGCGTGGTCATCATGAATCCCCACCAAGCCTTAAAAAAAAGAACCGTCAAAGATACGAAGACCTTTAAAATTCAAAGGATATTCCTATCTCAAAATTTTGATTGCTAAAACTTCTAAACGGGAGGATACATTTCTCGATTTTATGCCAAAAATCCTTCCATTCGCCTTAATATTCCAATAAGGTACCTAAATTGAGTTAATAGCAAGAAACTTTTACGAAGGTTCAAACAATTAAAAGGCTTTGGGTCTCATATTAGGTATCCATGAGTTTGATTTACAAATAAGAATCCTATGCAGAATTTATCTTTATTTTTGGGAAATCTAAATGTATGAAGATGCAAACCTTTATCAGCAGTATTTCAAAAAAAGAATTTCCTATTGGGGAGCAGGTCTTGGGAAAGTATATTCGGAAATCGATATTTGATACGATTGTAAAAGACTACCCAAAATTCAACCATAAAAGTGCTATCTCACAATCTGAACTAAATTTATATAGGCAGAAATATCTGGCCAATTATTTGGTGCATGAAGTAGGGGAGCTTTCAGAATTGGAGGAAGACGTTCTCAAAACCTTGAACGATCATGAGATTATTTCCGAAAAGGTAAATTTGGATAAGGATTCTGACGATTACACCGTGGGGCAAAGAATGGCCGATAAGGTCGCCAGTTTTGGCGGGAGCTGGAAATTTATCATAATCTTCAGTGTTTTTATCGTCCTCTGGATTTTCACGAATATTGTTTTTTTAATGAACAAGGGTTTTGATCCCTATCCCTTCATCTTGCTTAATCTCATCTTATCCTGTTTGGCGGCGCTACAGGCCCCGGTAATTATGATGAGCCAAAATCGGCTTGAAGAAAAAGATCGGGAACGGGCAAAACAGGACTATATGGTAAACCTCAAGGCCGAGTTGGAGATTCGAACTTTGCACGAGAAAATCGATCACTTAATAATGCACCAACAACAGGAACTCTTGAACATTCAACAAATACAGGTTGAGATGCTGGAAGACATCATGAAGCATTTTGATGCGAAATAGAAAATACATGAAGTCTTAAAACCATACCTATTGAGTCAACTGCTTCATCAAAATATCCTTTTTTTGAAAACTAAGTGGGTTCATTGTTCTTTTGTATTGTACATAAATTCAGTAAATCTATACCCATAAAAAATTGAAAGAGCCATTCGTTTGAATGCAGAAAAAAATAACCTTTATATTTGTTCCCCTAATTTATCCAGTAATGCATAAATCCAAATCATTTTTTCTTTTTCTAATAGTTGTATTGATTGGCATTTCGGCTTTTTCCCAGGAAGTTTTTACTGGAAAAATAGTGGATGCGAACGGGGCACCTTTGGCCGGGGCAAATATTACCCTAGAACCTGGCAATTTTTTTGGTGTCACCGATCTCAATGGCGTTTTTCAAATAAATGGTGTAACCAATGGTACGTACGATTTGACGATCACCTTTCTCGGTGCGAAGACCATTCGTCAATCCGTTGCTATTGAAGTAGGTGCCGAACCCCTTCAAATAACCCTCGAGGAAGACCCCTTAAACCTTCAAAATGTGGTCGTCACGGGGAATTTTGAACCTCGTACACAACTCGGATCTATCACGGCGATAACGACCTTGAATAGCCGGGAGTTGCACCAAAATTTTCCTCGGGGAACCGCGAATATTTTACAATCCATTCCGGGAACCTTTACCGATGCTTCGGCCGGGGAGGTATTTACAAAAGTATATTCGCGCGGAATTTCTGCTTCGGCGGAAGATGATATGGGCTGGTATTATGTTTCCTTGCAGGAAGATGGACTTCCCGTAAGTTTGGTACAGCACTCGTATTACAGCCCTGACCTATTTTATCGCTATGATCTTACCACCGAAAAATTAGAGGCCATTCGGGGGGGCAGTGCCGTAATAACGGCGCTAAATGCCCCTGGAGGCATTTACAATTTTATATCCCGTGCTCCCCGGGACCAACTTGGGGGCGAAGTGGAACTTCAGGGCGGTCTTCAAGGAGATGGCAATCCGCTCTATAGGATCGATGGTACCTTGGGTGGCCCCTT
>JALHST010000026.1 GCA_022865355.1 Maribacter sp.
CTGGCAAAATCGGGTTTTAACCGTCCGTCCAAAAGCAAGGGATCAGACCGAAATTCGAATTCATTGTAATTCCGGCCACTCAGCGAAACACAGATGGCAAGGTCGGGGGCATATTTGCGAATACCTTCAATAATCCCCGCATAAATCTCCTTTTTATAGGTAGGTTCACCCGAGATGGCATCCCGAGCGTGCAAATGGACCGAAGTAATGCCAATGTCAGTGGCCCGATGGACATCCTCCACGATTTCCGACACACTAATCGGAACAAATGGTGTCATTTTCTTCGTTGGTATCATCCCCGTAGGGGTAAAATTGACTATTAAATTATTCATAGCGAACTACAATTAAAACTTAAATATACGTACCCCTTGTTTAGTTCGTAGTTAAATCTCGCATAATTCGTTGGCAAGGCAAATAACATCGCTTACTTGCGAGAAATAATAGCAAAATAGGGGTTCGGGAGAGCGTTCGCCATTGTCAATTATGGAAGATTTTTATATCCCATGTCCCAATTTGAAAAGGAATTCAAAGGCGATACCGCGCCTTAAATTTTATGCCGAGTATTGACATGACATAATGATATCACAGTTCATTGAAGCCGTTCCTTATCACCTTTAACCAGGCCCAAACAGTACATCAAATCTAAAGTCCCGTAGGTTAGCGGGACTCCAAAATTTATAGTATCAAGACCGACACGATCTTATTAGATCTTCTCACCGCTTACTTGGCGTAAGCATCGGTATGCACATTGGCCACCGCCCTTCCCGAAGGGTCGTTCATGTTCTTAAACGCTTCGTCCCATTCAAGCGCTATTTTTGTGCTGCAGGCGACCGAAGGTTCCTGTGGCACACATAAGGCAGCGGCATCGGATGGAAAATGCCCTGCAAAAATAGATCGATAGTAAAATTCTTCCTTGGTGGTCGGTGTCTGTAACGGGAACCGAAATTTGGCATTCGCCAATTGATCATTGGTCACTTCTTCATTCACCATGATCTTCAAGGTGTCGATCCAACTATAGCCAACACCGTCAGAAAACTGTTCTTTCTGACGCCAAGCTACACTTGCGGGAAGCATATCTTCGAACGCCTTTCTTACAACCCATTTTTCCATGCGTTCCCCGT
The DNA here is from genome assembly GCA_022865355.1 of Maribacter sp. Classification (GTDB taxonomy): domain Bacteria; phylum Bacteroidota; class Bacteroidia; order Flavobacteriales; family Flavobacteriaceae; genus JALHST01. The sequence goes on from JALHST010000026.1 coordinate 1,122, forward strand.
TGATCATTTTATCTTGCGGATTGATGCGCATGGCGATATCCATAAACTCCTTGTCAAGAAACGGCACACGTCCTTCGATACCCCATGCGGCTAGCGATTTGTTGGCGCGCAGGCAATCATACATATGCAATTTGCTTAACTTTCTAACGGTCTCCTCGTGAAATTCGCGCGCATTGGGTGCTTTGTGAAAATAGAGATACCCACCAAAAAGTTCATCGGCCCCTTCGCCCGATAGCACCATTTTTATCCCCATTGATTTGATGACACGGGCCATCAAATACATGGGTGTAGAGGCCCTAATGGTCGTAATATCGTAGGTTTCCAAATTATAGATTACATCCTTGATAGCATCTAAGCCTTCTTGTATGGTAAATTTAATTTCGTGGTGTACCGTGCCAATATGGTCGGCTACTTTTCTGGCCGCGGCTAGATCGGGCGAACCTTCCAAGCCCACCGAAAAGGAGTGCAACTGTGGCCACCATGCATCGGCCGTGTCATCGGACTCAATTCTTTTTTGGGCATATTTTTTGGCGATGGCCGAGGTTACCGAGGAATCCAATCCGCCCGACAGCAATACACCATAAGGTACATCGGACATCAATTGTCTGTGTACGGCAGCTTCCAAGGCTTCCTTAATGGCCTGGATACTCGTTTCGTTCTCTTTTACCGCATCATATTCCATCCAATCCCGGGTGTACCATCGTTTCATTTCTCCCTCTTTGCTGTACAAATAATGTCCTGGAGGGAAAAGCTCAATTTTCGTGCAAGTGCCTTCCAACGCCTTTAATTCTGAAGCTACGTAAAAGGTCCCATGTTGGTCCCAGCCGATGTACAACGGAATAATCCCCATATGATCACGGGCGATAAAATATTCATCCTTTTCCACATCGTAGATCGCAAACCCAAAAATACCGTTCATTTCGTCTAAAAAATCAACTCCTTTTTTCTTATAGAGGGCCAAAATCACTTCACAATCCGATTCGGTCTGAAAGTTGTATGTCCCCTCGAACTGCTTGCGCAACTGTCGGTGATTGTATATTTCTCCATTAGCCGCCAATACCAGTTTTTTATCCTCGCTGAATAAGGGTTGCTTTCCAGAAGCGGGATCCACGATGGCCAAGCGCTCGTGCGCAAGGATAGCCTTCTCATTCGAATAAATTCCACTCCAATCGGGGCCCCTATGCCTAACTTTTTTTGACATTTCGAGCAATTGCGGCCGTAAGGCCTCTGTACTCTCTTTTACCTCAAATGCACAAACTATTCCACACATAAAGATTATATTTATATCAATTTTAAAGCAAAGATGACTTTATAGTTTCATATAAAAAACTATTTTATATTTTTGCTTATATTATTTTATTATAATTAAATTTTTAGTTACATATTTTAATATTTTATAAAAATGGCAAAGAAAATGTATCCATTCTGTAAGTTGGCCAAATTTTAACGACTTTTTAGGAAAGATTAAAGGGAATACTCTTTAGTTTTAACCACAATTTCGCTGCATACGGCGGGATAAAAAACATAAAACCATTATGAAAAAATTACTTACACTTACTACATTGGTCTTTGCATTGGTATTTACCACGAAGACAACTGCACAAAAATTCAGTGGATTGGATACAAGCCCTATGGATGTAACTATTTATCCGAGCGATAATAAGATTCCGCAGAAGTCTGTAAAAGTTATTTACAGCCGTCCGCAACTGAAGGGGCGCTCCATGTCTTCCTTGACCCCAGAGGGACAAGTATGGAGAACCGGGGCCAACGAATCGACCGAGATTACTTTTTATAGGGATGCAGATTTTGGCGGTAAAATGATCAAGGCTGGGACCTATTCCCTATTTACCATCCCTGGCAAAACGGAATGGACGGTCATACTGAACAAAAATTTAAACCAATGGGGGGCGTATTCCTATGACGAAAGCGCCGATGTTGCGCGCACCACAGTACCTAACGGATCCGACGTCGAACCTTTGGAGGCATTTTCCATAGCTTTTAAGGAAGATGGAAATAAGGTAAGCATGGTCATGGGCTGGGAAAAAACCCGGGTTGCGGTTCCTATTACATTTCCGATGTAAGGAAATCTACACCACGATATCAGAAACCCAAGGTATAAAACCTTGGTTTTTTTTTACAATGATTCTTCCTGGGACCGATTTGTCAAATCTGAAGAGGGTTTGGTATTTTGTATATACTGTCCGATGAACTTCGCAGCTCGGAATCCAAAGCAGTAATCAGCGAAGGTCAAAGGAGCTTATTCGGCTATCTTGCCGCCGACGAAGGTCTGTTCGGCCCGAATGTTTGGAATTTCGGCCGCAGGAACCTGCATCATATCGGCACTATATATATTGAAATCGGCAAACTTCCCGACTTCAATACTGCCTTTTTCAAGTTCCTCAAAGTTGGCGTAAGCCGCCCATAGGGTCATGCCTCGTAAGGCTTCTTCACGTGTCAGGGCCTGATCAGGCTGAAAACCCCCTTTTGGAAATCCACTTAGATCCTGACGTGTGACCGCTGCATAGAACGTTAAGAACGGATTCACTTGTTCTACAGGAAAATCAGTACCCAAGGCCACCAGTCCGGCCTTTCGTAATAGGGTCTTAAAAGCATAGGCACCCTTCACCCTTTGGGGTCCCAAACGATCCTCCGCCCAATACATGTCGCTCGTTGCATGTGTTGGCTGAACCGAAGGTATGATACCCTCTTTAAAATAATCAAAATCGGTCGAATCGATTACTTGGGCATGCTCTATGCGCCAGCGCCTATTTTTTTGTCCGCCCAATGCTTTTTGATAGGCCCTTAAAACAACAATGTTGGCCGAATCGCCAATCGCATGGGTATTCATCTGATATTCCGAAATCGCAAGACGTCTTGCCAAATCCTCAATTTCTGACACAGGGGTAACCATGGCGCCATAGTGGCCCGCTTGGTCTGAATAGGGACTTTTAAGGGCCGCGCCCCGGGATCCCAATGCACCATCCCCGTATACCTTTACCGAGCGAACATTGAGTTTGTCGGTCTTTATAGGGCCTTTATAAATATAATAGTCCAAATTCTCGGGGGTATTGCTGACCATGGCGTAGACGCGTATCGACAATTCCCCGGTATGCTGCAGGCTATCGATCAATTCAATGGTCGAGCGGTCCAGGCCGGCATCATCTACCGTCGTGAGGCCATTGTTAAAACAAATGCGTTGGGCATCCTTGAGAGCCTCAATCTTTTCAGTTACCGTAGGTGCGGGAATGATACGATAGATCAAGTCCATGGGATTGTCGATCAACACCCCTGTAATACCGGACCAGCCATCACTCCATTTTTTCACGATTTCTCCCCCTTCAACGGCAGTATTCCAATTGATGCCGGCCAAATCAAGTGCCTTCTGATTGACCAGCATGGCATGCCCATCGATCCTTGTAAGAACTACGGGTGTGTTCGGGAAAAGTTCATCGAGTTCCTTTTTGGTCGGAAACTCCTTAACCTCCCAATCATTCTGGTCCCAGCCCCGACCCATAATAAAGGGTTTGGGATTTTTCTCTTGGAAATTCTTTACCCGTTCGAGGACCTCCGAAAAACTTTTGGTGCCAACAAGATCTGCCATCTGTTGCTCCAGGCCCAATCCAAAAAAATGACAATGTGCATCAATGAGTCCGGGTGTAATGGTCCTACCATCGGCATCTATGATCCTGTCGGAGGTATAGGCACTTCGAATATCGTCTGAACTTCCTACCGCTAAAAACCTTCCATCTTTTATGGCAAAGGCCTGTGCTACCGAAAAATCTTTATCGACCGTATAGATATTGGCATTGATCACGACCATATCGACCTTTTCTTTCAGCAGTTCACAACTTGTCAAAAGAATAAGTAAAAAAAATAAAGATCGTTTCATGGTCCCGTAGATTGAATTAGCTAAAAATAAGGAAATTTTATCAAGTGGGACCCTCCAATAAAAAACCCGCCAAATAGGGCGGGTCGAATAATAATTTACTAGAAAGAACATACAGTAACCCCTATTCGGGATCGGACATTCGTGTACCAGTCAAGGTAAATGGCCCTTGGGACGAGGTGCCCGTTCCGGCAAACGTATCGCCGTCGATCACCAATTTGATCTCTACACGATCATCTTCGACATACACTATAAATGAAACCTCATTGTCGTTCACCTTCACCTCCTCGGTGGGCATCATGCCGCCACTGATCATTATCTTAACGGCAAAATTATCTAATTCTTTGCTAATATACATGACGCCTTCCTGATATTGTGGATCCACATTCTGCACATTGTATTTCCATCTTCCTTCGACATTGTCAAGGACCGCAGTTTCAAGCGTTTTGGTTTCCCGGGTATCGGCGGCTTTTACTGAAAATAGGGTCATTCCCATAAAAAACAATAAAAACGGTAATTTTTTTAATTTTCTCATAATGATATGTGGGTATAAGGTTTAATTGAAATTCCAAAAAAGAATATCTAAATTAAAATTACAAAAAAATAGTGAATCAATTCTTCTTCAGTATTGCAATCCATCCTGAGATTTTTTCCTGCAGTAGTATCAGGGGCAAGCTGCCCGAATTCAAGATTTGGTTATGAAATTCCTTGATGTCAAAATCGGTTCCTAATGCCATTTCTGCCTGGTTGCGCAGCGAACGTATCTTTAATTGGCCTATTTTATAGGACAAGGCCTGCCCAGGCGTAGCCATATAGCGCTCCACTTCGGCAATAATACCTGCCTCGGTTTCGGCCTCATGGTCTAAAGAATACTGAATGGCCTGTTCGCGGGTCCAACCCTTGGCATGAATTCCGGTATCGACCACCAAGCGAATGGCCCGGTGCATTTCCATGCTCAACATACCAAAATATTGATAGGGGTCTTCATAGAGGCCCAATTCCTTTCCAAGCGATTCGGCGTACAAGGCCCAACCTTCTACAAAAACGCCCATACTCTCAGGATGCAGGAACTCGGGCAAACTCGTGTTTTCCTGTTGCAATGACAATTGATAATGATGACCCGGAATCGCTTCGTGTAAAAACAGCGCTTCATCGTGCAATTTATTATAGGTCTTTGCGTCGGGAATCGGCACATAGAATATTCCCGAACGACTGCCATCCTTTGAACCTGGCACATATTCGGCACTTGCCGAGGCCTCCCTAAAGGCCTCCGTACGTCGCACTTCAAAACCCGCTTTGGGCCGTATGTTAAAAACATCGTTCAGTCTTTCATTAATTCGGCCCTTGATGGCATTAAAGTGAGCGATGACTTCTTCAGGTGTTTTAAAGGGCATTTGTTCTTTACTTAAACGCACCGTATTGAAGAAGGACTTCAAATCGCCCTTAAAACCGATTTGATTCTTGACCTTTTCCATTTCCGCCAAAATTCGATCGACCTCCCTTTTGCCCAATTCATGAATTTCATCGGCTGTCATGGTGGTCGTCGTGTGCAGGCGTATGAGATAATCATAGGTAGCTTTACCGTTTGGCAAGGCCCCGATTCCTGCAGTCTCCCGACATGCAGGCAAATAGGTAGTGAGCAGAAAGTCGTTCAGCTCCTTATATTTGGGAATCAATTGGTCGCGAATGAATTCTTGATAAGACGTGGACAACCGCTCCTTGTCGGCCTGGCTAAAATTATCGGGCAGGAAGATAATGGGTTGATAGAAAAGATGCTCCTTCACGGGTGTCGTTATAAATTCCTGTAATTGTGGGATCATTTTTTGAACCAACACCTTCGGCATTACCACCTGTTCTGCCATTCCTTCTTGCATTTTTAAGACACACGTATCTAAAAACTCCCTATAATCCTCCAATCGTTTTAGCCAATTGTCATAGTCGGTAACGGTCTTGAATGGCTGTACGCTGGTACCCCCGGCCAATTGTGCAACATAGAGGTGTAACGATTGAATTTGAAACAAGGGCATCAACTCAAAACTTGGAAGGTCATAGACCGGAGAGGCAATCGTTACTATTTTATTTTCGAGGCCTTCTTTTTTGATGTTACAATCCCACTGCATCACGCGGAGGCTCATCCATTGTTCTGGGCGCATATCAAGGGAGTCATAGCGCTCCAATTGGGCTAAAAAGTCAGTATACTTTGCCAGCAGATTTTCCTGATATGCATCTGAAATATAGTTCGCAATGGTATCGTTGTATTCATTATAACCGGCCTTGGTGGCCTCAATGGGATTGCTACTTTTTTTGAACGTGTAGAAATTGGCGAACACCGTATCAATGGAAACAAGGCCCACTTTTTCGTTTTTCGCGGGTGTTTCCCGGCAACCCAAAAGGCCTACAAGTACTAGGACAAGCGGAAGGAATAATCTCATATCAAATTCCGATAAAAGTTTGTGTTATTATTTTCTAGAACGCCCGTTCTGTTTTTCCTTGATCTTCACGTAGATCAGCTTTTTTCGACCTTTGGAGTCTTCTCGTCTTTCGATTTCAAACAGGGGTATAGAACTGATCAAGGGGGTCAATTTTTGAAACCCATAGTTCCTGGAATCAAAATTCGGCTGTTTTTTCTGAAGGAGGCTCCCCACGTCCCCTAAAAATGCCCAGCCATCATCATCGGCAAGATCTTCAATGGTCGTGGCCATAAGGCGCAGGTCTTTTGAAGTAATTTTATCGACTTCGCTTTTCGAGGCAGGTTTCGCAGTCGTTATATCTACCGTGTCGGCTGCGGTCTGGTTTTTTAAAATTTCGATATAGATGAATTTGTCACAGGCCACGATAAACGGATTCGGGGTCTTTTTTTCCCCGATACCAAAGACCTGCATTCCGGCTTCCCGCAATCGGGTCGCCAAACGTGTAAAATCACTATCGCTACTTACAATGCAAAAACCGCTTACCTTGCCTGAATAGAGAATATCCATGGCATCGATGATCATGGCCGAATCGGTGGCATTCTTACCTTGGGTATAGCCATACTGCTGTACAGGTGTTATCGCATTCTCAAGAAGTACGTTCTTCCATTTTCCCAATCGCGGGTTGGTCCAATCCCCATAAATTCGTTTGATCGTCGGATTGCCATATTTGGCGATTTCTTCCATCATTTCCTTTACATAGGCCGATGGAATATTATCCCCGTCTATAAGTACCGCTATATTTAGATCCATAGGTTCTTTTGATTTTTTCGCAAGTTACGCGGATTTTAAGTGAAATGCGAGCAGGAAGAAGACAAAATTTAGGAAGACAAATGCGAACTGAGGCCGTCAAAGTGTACCACAATCAGCCGAGTAAACCGATGCATGTATTGAAATAAATTGAAAATTGCATTTCAAAATATAAAAAAGCCCCAACTAGCGTTGGGGCCTTGTCCTAAAAAACTAAGTAGTATATATTAAATTACTTTAACGTTTACTGCATTTAATCCTTTATTACCATCTTGTAGATCAAATTCTACCTCATCACCTTCGCGAATTTCGTCTACTAATCCTGATACGTGTACAAAATGATCCTTGTCAACGCCTTCTTCTGTTATAAAACCAAAACCTTTGGCGTTATTGAAGAACTTTACTGTTCCTTTGTTCATTGTAAAAATTTAAATTATCTATTTATTAGTCAACAAAGATACGGCCAATAAAAATAGAAATCGCTGTTTGGGGCGATTAACTGAAATAATTATTTCGCCGCTATCCTAAAGGGGGGTTTTCGTAATTACGAACTCGACCCTGCGGTTTTGTTGCCGGCCCATTTCAGTATCATTGGATGCAAGCGGTCGTTCACCACCATACCCTGCCCAGGATATCCGATCCTTGGCAAGCCCCAAATCTATAAGAAATTCGGCCACGGTCTTCGCCCTTTCCGCTGAAAGAAGTTGATTATACCCGGCCGAACCCACCGTATCGGTATGCCCGTTGATGGTAATATTAAGGTCAACATTTTGATTTAGATAATCGAAAATCTTGCCCAATTCTTTTTCTGCCGAGGCCATTAATTGCGATCGATCAAATTCGAACAGCACATTTTGGAAGACATGGGTCGTGTTTATTTCAAAATCCGAAATTTCCTGGGATTTCGAAGCCAGCATGGTATTTTGTGCTGTAATGGGGCCGTCTAAAGCCTCCACCGAAATCATATCCAAATAATAATAAGCCCCTTGTTTGGCATTCTTTTTGGTCCGAAACATACGGGTCTGGGCATTGTTCTTGAAATTTCCCAAAAGGATATACCTTTCACTTCCCTTGGCAACAAACTGGGTATATACCATTTTCCAATCCTGGGTATCGGAATAGAAATTTGAATAGGCGATTTCGACATAATTATATTCATTATCGCGATCTTGATACATACGATTTTTAGAAAGCTCTTTTTTTGTCTTGAACGATAGGCTGTCCTTTGAGAAAACCACCCCGAAATCCTTGATGGCAAAATCGGAGCGTTCGGCAAGACTTACATAGAATGAAATACGATATGTTTTATCCTTTACCAGGGTTTCTTTCAATGATCCTTGAAGATATTCCCGGTAATCATCAGGGGCATACAAATAGAATCCGGCATAACCCACACCAAAATCCGCCAGCTGGGACCCATTAAAATTCTTAGGAGTCCCCATGGCCGTGCTACAGCCATTGAAATAATCGGTAGATCCTTCGGTGGGAGTAGACCAATCTGCTACGTCAATATTAAAATTCCCTAAATTTTTGGGGCAATCCACAAAAACTTCGAAGCTCGGGTTCTTGACCATGTTTTGTGACGATAAAAATAGGGTAATGCAGAGACACCCAAGTGTCACCATTGGTTTATACATCGTAAGAATCATGATCCAAATTCTTTTAACTACCTCTAAAATAGGAAATTATAAAGAGGTGTCCATGCCAAAGGGAGAAGCTTTCGTTCAATTACACAGATCTCGGACGTAGATGAATATCCAGCACAAAAAGCGTGGTCCGATCTGTTCTGTGGGGTAGGGAAGCCAGAATATGCATCCTTGGCCTAAAAATCAAATTTATAGGTAATACCCCCCAAAATCTGTATGCCCTGCACCGGATAATTGGCCCATCGCTGGTAATTTTTATTTGCGATATTAGCGGCTTTTAAGAAAATTGATAGCTGATCTGTGAGCCGATAGCCGATATGGGCGTTGGCATCGAAATAGCCTTCCAAGGTAATCATGGTTGCCGGAAATTGCGATGGTGGTGCATTTTGAACCACAATGGAGGCAAAATCATCACGCTCGCCGACATAGAATAAATTCGCCCCTGCATACCACTTCTCCCCTATTTGATAATCCATGAATAAGGATCCCGTGATACTAGGCAGGTTCCAGGCCGGGTTGCCGGTTTCGGTGCTATAATCATAGAAGGCTGCATTGATGCCCATGGTAAAGTTTCGATTGACATCGACATTCAATTCACCGAAAATTCCCAAAGTCTTCAAATCATCATAAAAAACTTCAAACGAGTTACCGTAGTAATAGCCTTTTTCGTCATCGCGAAAATCATTTCGGGGATTTAATTTATACAAAGGCCTTCTATTCTCGGCCGTATAGGAGCCCTTGATATTGTAGCTTAAATTCGGTAATAATTGCCCTTTTAATCCCACATAGGCGTCGTATTGACGGTCGGTTGGGGCCACAGTCAAAGTTGGTGACACATACGGATTCTCTTTCACGAATTCGTAATAGGAATTTTGTTTTAATTCCCCTTCGATACCTCCATACGCAATAACATTCTCATCGAGCACTCTATAGGAAGCGGTAACGGCGGGATAGATATAAAAATTACTATCACTATTTTCGGCATCCAGGCCATATACCAGATTCACCCCTAAATTTAAGGACAGATCATCGCGGAGCATGGTCAGGCTCGGATTCAGACCCACTTGCAGATTACTATATTTTATACCTGCCAGGTTATCGGCACTATTAACACTGGCATTTTTAAAATCTCCATTCACATAATCGACCTTGGCTTTGATCCCAAAATTTTCATCGCCCACCGGAAAATTAAACCCGGTCCCAAAAATTACGCGATTTTCACCCGATTTCACACTATCCCAAAATCGACGGTATTGCAACTCGGCCTTCTCAAAAAAGGAGTCCTCGACCTTGATATGGGCATCGGCTTCGGCCATAAAATAATTCTGCCGCTCATTGATGCCATTGATCGTATTTTCGTCATAGACCCCCTCCGGCAGACCATACCAATTGTACAACTGATGTTGTACTCCCAGGTCAAGCCCCCAATTGTAATCGCTTTCCCGATTGACATACGAAGCGTCTAATTTGCTATTGGAATAAATATTGTCAAGTGCGACCCCGGAGATATCGCCTTTAGAAGAATTATGATCGAGTCCCAAAATAAAATTTGATTCCCTATCAATGGTTCGGCTCGTATAAAATTTTCCCATGATATTCGCCGGATTTCCCCCACCCGCAGAGGCATAGGAATTATATAAGATAGGTGGAGGAAGCTTTTTGACGGAGGACGCCTTACCTTTGGCAGGAGTAAAGGTCGAAGCTACCGGAACTGAAAATATGCTATAGTCGATTCTCTTTTTCTGCACGACAATTGAATCGTTCAAATTCGGAAGTGACCTTATTTTAAAGGCATCGGAAATGGTGGGTGTATAGGCTTTTGTAACCGTAACCGTTTCTGTGCCTAGTTCATTTTCATCTTTGTCCTGGGCCAGGGCCACTTGGGAGAATCCTATAAATACCAATGCTATAATTTTCAAATTCATTTGCATGCTGTGTTCTTTTTGCAGGAATACTTAATTTCCGTCTGGATTTACCGAAGAATTACTTTGTGCTTCCTTGGCCTTGATAATAGACAATTCGCCCCTTGCTTCGGATACAATCTCAGGATATTGGCTAAAATTGGTGACTACATTGTCTAAAATATAGGTGGCCTGATAGGCATCGCCCAAGGCGTAAAAATTCTTGGCCATTATAACAAGGCCCTTGCCCCCCCACTCCTTATAACTTGAATAATCTTTTGCCAACTTCTGTACCGAAGTATTCGAGGCTTCAAACTGACCTGCTTTGTTCTTAAAATAGGCGTCATAATAAAGTGCCTCGGCGGCCGTTTCCCCGGAGGCAATTTTAAGTACTTCGGTATAGGCCGATTCTGCCTTTCTCTCGTCGCCTGTTGCAATGGCCGAGCGTGCGATCATAATATGCGCGTCACTTTTGATACGGTTATCGATGCTCGGGGTTGACAAAACCTTTTCGGCATAGGAAATGGTCTTCTGGTAATTTTTTTGTTGATAATATCCCTTCATTAGGTTTGATTGGGCAAAGGTGCGGTTCTGCTGAATATTCGCCAGGGTTTCCAACCGCTCCAAATAGGGCACGGCAGTCGTATAATCCTTATTGCCGATATACACCTCGCATACGCGGGTCAAGGCCTGTTCGGTATATTCCCCTGAACCCTTATCGGCCACGAATTTATAATACGGCAGGGCCTTTTCTTTCTGACCCTTGGCAAAGAATAATTGCGCCAGATTAAAATTTGCCGTAACGGCATGAAGGCCGTTCGGAAATTGTTTGATATAATTTTCGTATCCGCGTTGGGCCGCTTCCTTATCCCCTTCAAGATTCTTCTTATCGGCCGATTCATAGGTGGCATTATCTAGTTCGGCATCAGTAACTTCTACGAAGTCAAGATCACGGGCCCATGTGGCATATTCATTTACACGGCCCATATCGACATAGACCAGTTTGGCGGTCGCAACTGCTTGTATGGCTTCCTGGGTATTGGGAAAGTCGCGTACGACGGTTTTAAACTTTGCCAGGGCCTGTTCATTTCTACCCGCATTGTAATTCACCAATCCCTGTCGCATGATCGCCTTGGGTACCAAAGAGCTTCCCTTGTATTCGTCCAATATGCGATCATAGGTCTGAAGCCCCTTATTTTCCTGCCCTGCGGTGATATAGGCACTCGCGAGTTCAAAAAGGGCATCATCCTTTAAACTGGAGTTGGGATACTTGCCTACAAAGCCTTCCAATTCAGACATCTTGGTATCGCTTTTGCCCACAAAGCCATAGCTCAAGGCCTTGTGATAGGCCGCATAATCTTTTTCCGGTCCGCTTAAAGCCAATGCCTTGTTGTAGGTCTCGATGGCAGGCCAGTATTTACTGGTCACAAAATAACTATCGCCCGTTCTCAGATAGGCATCGTATAATTTTTGGGTATCGGAAGGGTTGGATGCCGCAAAACGATTAAAATTGGCGATCGCATCACCATAATCCTTCAATTTAAAGTAGGTATAGGCCAAGCTGTAATCAAGATCTTTGTATTCTTCGGTCGATTTGGCTGCCTGATTTTTCTGGAATTCAAGATAATCCCCCAAAGCCGCATCATAGCGGTTTAACAGATATTCAGATTCACCTTTCCAGTAGTTGGCCCTTGCCTTGAATCGGGCATCTTCGGCACTGGACAAGGATTTTCCAAAATTTTCGGCCGCCCCGGCATAATCGGTGTCTATGAACAATTCGACTCCCCGATAGAAGGCCACCTTTTGGTAGGTGGTCTTACTTGCAAAATTGCGATTCTTTTCAAGTAGCTCCATGGCCCCTGCAAAATTCTTGGAAGTGATATACGAATCGACCAATAATTCTTGCATAGCCTGCGCATTGGAATCGTTTGGATATTTTTTCAAAAAATCGGAAATCACCTGTGGTACCGGCTCATACGGATTCCCAATCTCGTAGCTAAGGCGGGCATAATTCAGGAAGGCATCTTTTTGGATCTCGGGTGAGAAGTCCATTTGGGAAGCATTCCTAAACGCATTGAGGGCCTCCTGCTTTTTATCGAGCTTTAAGTAACATTCCGCTAGGTGATAGTACGCATTCTGTGATACGCTATTGGTGCCACCGATAATCTTATTGAATTGTTGTATGGCATTTAAGAAATCACCTTGTTTGTAATAGCTATAGCCTAAAAGATAATAATCGGTATTGCTCCACTTACCACGCTTGCCTTTATACTCCTTAAGATAGGTAATGGCGTTTTCATACTGCTTCAGATTAAAATAACTCTCGCCGATAATTTTATTGAGTTCCGACACTTCGGTGCGATCGGCCTTGGCCAGCTGTTTTTTTGCCAAGGCAATGGCCTCCTCGAACTTGCCCAGTTTGAAGTTCATATCGGCTTGGTAGTATGACAATTTTTCTTGGAGTACTTCCTGGTCGGTGATTTGGTCGAATTGCTGGTTCGCCTCTTCATAATCATCCTGTTGATAGGCCATAAAGCCTAGGTAATATTTGGCCTGAGACCCATAAACAGGGGAATTACTTACTTTTTCAAGATATTTTTCGGCTTCCTTTTGCTTGTTGGATGAAAATAAGGAGTAGCCATAATTGAAATTGAACTTGTCCATTTCCTTTCGGGACAAAGCCTTTTGGTCTACCTTGTTGTACCATTTTAAGGCATACGGATATTTTCCGGTATCGAAATAATATTCCGCTACATCGGCAAAGGCCGAATTGCGTTTTGTAGAAGTGGGATATTGTTCCACAAAATCCTCCATGAGAGCATCGGCCCCCAACTGGTTGAGACGCACCGCGGCATTGGCCTCGTAATAGGCGCTATTCGCCTTGGTTTCCAAGTTATGTGTAGTATTCTTGACCTTTGCAAAAATGGTCTGTGCGGCTTGATACTGTTCATTATTGTACAGTGCCAAGGCATCCTGATATTCTTTGTCTTCGTGGGTGTAGATTTTTGATTCTTGGGCATTCCCAATCCAAACAATTCCCAAAAAAAGGGAAAGGCAAGCGGTGATTTTATTAAGCATAGCGTTCTCTAACTATTTCGAATTACCGATATATTACTAAGGATAACGTGAAATATTGTTCCTAAGTATATGCCGGTCGCAGATTTATATATCTGCAAAAGAAAAGATTTTAATCCCTATACGTCTGTTTTCAATGGGAACTTATTACTTTTATATCAACAAGGAAAGTAGTTCTGGATTCAGGATTCAGAGGAATGGATTAGGATAATCGCGTAGTAAAAAAATATGACCGACACTATATTGGAATTGAAGAATGCCGCTATTTTTCAGATGGAAAGCTTGGTGCTGAACGATGTGAGTCTAGAAGTAAAAAAAGGAGAGTTCGTATACCTCATCGGGAAAACCGGAAGTGGTAAAAGCAGCTTTATGAAGACTTTGTACGGGGACCTGCCGTTGCGACAAGGCTTCGGGCATATTGTGGGTTTTGATCTTAAGACCTTAAAGGAAAAGGATATTCCTTTTTTGCGCCGCAAGCTGGGCATCGTATTCCAGGATTTTAAATTGTTGCCCGACCGGAACATCAATAATAACTTATTGTTTGTGTTAAAGGCCACCGGGTGGACCGATCAAAGTAAGATGAACCTTCAGATCGAGGATGTTCTCGGTAAGGTAGGGATGAAGACGAAAGGTTTTAAATTCCCACATGAACTTTCGGGCGGCGAACAACAACGCATTGCAATTGCCCGGGCGCTGCTCAATGACCCTGAATTGATATTGGCCGACGAGCCCACCGGAAATCTAGATCCCCAGACCAGTGTCGAGGTCATGAAAGTATTACAGGATATCAATAAATCAGGCCGTACCATTTTGATGGCGACCCACGATTATGCGCTTATTTTAAAATATCCTTCAAAAACATTAAAATGCGATGGAAATAAGGTATTCGAGGTAGTGCAACGGGCGGTGTAGGGCTCTTGACGTCTGCCATCCTGTTTTCAAAACGTTTACCTCAGGCCTTAAAATGTCATGACAAAGGAGGTGCCGTGATGTGGGACCGAATGCACTTTAAGGCTACCACCATGCAATCGCATGATCTGTTTCGAAAGGCTTAGCCCGATACCGGTGCCGGTATGTTTTGTTGTAAAAAAGGGCACAAAGATTTCCTCGATTATATCATCTGGGATACCGGGGCCATTGTCCCAAACCTCAATATATTTTTTACCTTCCCTATTGATTCCAGCGGTTATCTTGATGATTCCTTGTTCACTATGGGCAAGCGAATGCAGCGCATTTTTAGCCAAGTTTACCAAAACCTGGGATATTTGTTTTTCATCAATGAACAATTCCAAATTCTCAGGCTCTGATGCAAATAGCAATTGCACTTTTGCCTGTTCATCATGCTGTCCCATTAATACGTGTACCCTGCCCAATAATTTTGAAGCCTTTATAATTTCCCGGTCCGGTTCGGGAACATTCAACAACGTGCGGTATGATTGTACAAAGCTTATAAGGTCTTTGCCCTGCTCATGAATGACCTCCAGACCTTTGGTCGTGTTCATCATCAGGTCTTTCCGCAGTTTGTCCTTCATAACCGTTCCCTTGACAGGTTTAAAATATTTCAGGAGCGATTCAGAGATAGACGTAATGGGCGCAATAGTATTCATTATCTCATGCGTCAAGACCCGTATCAAACGAACCCATGAATCGGTTTCCTTTTCATCTAGCTCTTGATGAATATCCTGAACAACGACTAGAAGAAGTTCTTCCCCCTCAAAAGTAATCGCAGTAGCCTTAAGCGCCAATTGTCGCCGCTCTCGTTCGTTGGTTAGTTGAAAAAGTTTTCGGTCGAAGGGTTTTAGTGTTTCAAATAGGGCATACAGATTTTCGTCTACTTGAGCCAATTGTTTAATATGATTTAAAGGGCGATGATTTAATAGGCGTTCGACTGTGGGGTTCGAAAAAATGATATGTCCTTTTTTGTTGAAGGTCACAATGCCGATATCTGCCTGTTTCAATATCTCCTTATAATATTGTTCTTGGATCTGCTTCTTTAAATGAATGTCCTGTATCATCCTATTTAACATATTAAAACTGTGATTCAGCTCTTCCAATGATTTAAGGCTGAGCTTTTCAGGAAAACGCAGGGTGAAATACTCATTCTTGATGGCATCAAAGTAGTAGGCTATTTTGCGATTGGTATGTTTGACATATCGAATCAGGTAGGCCGTCTGTGCGATTAAAAGGACCAGCAAAAAAAATGCGGAAATGTAGTGTTTATCTAAGAAAAAATAGGCAAGTCCGAATGCGGTGAGGGTGATAAGGACAATACGGAACAACAATTGAAAATAAATATTTCGGCTTACCATGGTACTGAAAGTTCAAGGTTCAAGGTTCAAGGTTCAAGGTTTAAGGTTTGTGGTTTACTGTTCACTGTTTACTGTCTACCGTTCACTGCTCACTATTTACTGTTCACTGTTCACTATTTACTGTTCACTGTTTACTGTTCACTGTTCGTTGCTAATTGTTCATTGTTCACTGTTTATTGTTCATTGTTCACCGTTCACTTCCCAATTTTCTTCATCTTATTGTACAACGTTTGCCTTGAAATCCCAAGTTGTTCTGCCGCTGCACTGTAGTTGCCATCATTTTGATCGAGGGCATGGGTAATCATAGCGAGCTCCATATCTTCCAAGGTATGAAGACCGCTCTCAATTGAAATAGTCGATTTCGAATTCAAAATAAAATCATGGGGCTTGAGTACATTGCCCTCTCCGAGAATTACGGCACGTTCTATGGTATGTTGCAATTCCCTTACATTGCCCGGCCATTGATATTCCATCAATTTTTCTTGTGCCATTTCATTCAGACGTAGTCCAAATTTACCATATTTAGCAGCAAATTTATGTAGGTAGAAATCTGCTAATAACAGTATATCGTTATCACGTTCCCGCAACGCAGGGACTTCAATGTGAATGGTATTTATGCGGTACAAAAGATCTTCCCTGAAAATACCATCGGCCACCATCTGGGCCAGATTGCAATTGGTAGCACAGACCAAACGAATATCTACCGATATCGGTTTGTTGGCACCAACACGTACTATGGTCTTATTTTGAATTGCCGAAAGTAATTTGGCTTGGGTCTGCAATGACAAATTCCCTATTTCGTCCAAAAATAAGGTGCCACCATTGGCGGCTTCGAACTTACCGACCCGATCTTCTTTGGCATCGGTGAAAGACCCTTTTACATGACCAAAAAGCTCACTTTCAAAAAGACTCTCTGCTATCGATCCCATATCTACCGCAATAAAAACCTCATTATTTCGGGCAGACATACGATGTAGCTCCCGCGCAATGAGTTCCTTCCCGGTTCCGTTTTCGCCAGTAATCAATACATTCACATCGGTTTTGGCCACTTTCCGCGTTAAATTCAAAACGGCATTCAAAGCTTTTGAATTTCCGACAATATAGTTGTTATCGTGATTTATGAGCTTTTTTAGGTTGTTCTCCTTCTGTTTTAATTTATGGATTTCCTTTAGCGATTTGCGAAGTTCATAGGCAGATCGTACGGTAGCCAATAACTTTTCATTGTTCCACGGTTTCAGTATAAAGTCTGAAGCACCCTCCTTTAGGGCGCGAACAGCAAGATCGACAGCACCGTAGGCGGTCATCATGATTACGGAGGTCTGCGGTGCTTTCTTTCTAATTTCCCGTAGCCAAAAAATACCTTCGTTGCCCGTATTTACCCCAGCTGAAAAATTCATGTCCAACAAAATAATGTCAACATCGGCCATGTTGGGAAATGAGGCTAGTTGGTTGGGATTGGACATAATCGTAACATGCTTGTAGTCAAACTGTAATAAAATTTCAAGTGCGCTTAAAACGCTTTTATTATCATCAATGATCAAGATTTTCGCGTCGAGCATCTAGAGAAATTATTGAGTTAATTGTTTTTAAGTTATTCACAATAGTCTTTGTAAGTGTAACGAGGCGACCTA
>JALHST010000236.1 GCA_022865355.1 Maribacter sp.
AAATTCTTTTATCCTTGATCTTGGCCCGCTTAAAAAGCGTGATTCCTCAGGTTCTAGATGAAATTGGCTCGTATGATTTTCCATTAGGTAACTTTTTTATAGCCTAAAACCGCCAAGCCGTTCATGGCCAAAGCATAGGCAAGTGTCTTAAAAAATTGTGGATAAATATCGGAAATGCCAGCGCCTTTAAGCATCACCATACGCATTACTTGGACAAAATATTTGATTGGGTTGAACTCGGTCACGACCTGTGCCCAATAGGGCATACTTTCTATAGGGGTAAACAAACCGCTCATTAAAATAAAGATGACCATAAAAAACCATGCGATGAACATGGCCTGCTGTTGTGTATCGGTAAAATTGGAAATAAACAGTCCGATACCCAGAATAACTAAAATATAAACCACCGTGTACGCATACAATAAACCAATACTGCCGACCATGGGGATATTGAACAACAATTTTGCGATTAGCAAGCCCACGGTCAATAGAACGATCCCGAGAATCAAAAATGGGAACAATTTCCCGATAATAAATTGGTATTTTTTAATTGGGGTGACATTGATCTGTTCCAAGGTACCGATCTCTTTTTCCCTTACGATATTCATCCCTGATAGGAAGAGGGTAATCATGGTGACCAACATTACCAAAATGCCGGGTACCATAAAAGTCTTGTAGTTCAAGGTTTCATTATACCAAAAGGCAGGGATGGTATCAATATTTTGAGGGAGGGCTCCCTGATTATCAAATGGCATCAACTTTACTCGGGCCTTTTGGTTGAATTGTAGAACAATCTGGTTTATATAAACATTTTCAACCCCTGCGGCGGCACCGTCTATAGCATCAATAGTAACCGACAGGCCGGTTCTTTTATCCCTGAGTAGATTGCGTTCAAAATGGGAAGGTATTTCGAGAATCACCGCTACTTTACCTTCCAACATTGCCGAATTGGCGGCTTTCATCGAAGGAAATTCATTGATCACATCAAAATACGAAGACACTTTAAATTTTTCGATCAATTCCCGTGAAAACGCAGTACGATCATTATCAATATAAGAGAATTTGATGTTCTTGACTTCGAAGGTGGCGGCATTCGACAATATGACCAATTGTATCAGGGGCATCACAAAAATAATGGGCAACATGGCCTTATTTCTAAAGATCTGTTTGAACTCCTTTTGTATTATATATCGTATCGTGTTCATATTAAATGCTAAATGCTATATTTTGTGTTTTCACCCTTTTATTTCTATTCATTCAAGCCGTATCTTATATTTTTTAATGCTTACCACAATAAAAAACAAGGTCATGGCGACTAAGATCAAGGTTTCCTTCCAGATATAGCCCAAACCAACCCCCTTCAGCATAATCCCTTTAATAATTATAATAAACCATTTGGCGGGTATGATGTTACTGATTAGCTGTAGAATGACCGGCATACTGCTGAGGGGAAATATAAAGCCCGATAATAGGATTACCGGTAGCATCAAACCCATTAACGAAAGCATCATGGCCGTTTGCTGTGAAGCCGAAATCGTGGAAATAAGAATACCTAACGAAAGGGCATTTACGATAAAAAGGATGCTTTCAATTCCTAACAAAAAAAAGCTGCCCTGAACCGGCATTTTAAAAACGAAAATGCTCAGTAAGATGATGATGACGGCATTGATGACAGATAAAAAGATATAGGGTACTACTTTGCCAAGTACGACCTGAAAGGGCTTTAGAGGGGATACCAATAACACTTCCATGGTTCCCAATTCCTTTTCGCGGGTAATCGAGATGGAAGTCATCATGGCCGAGACCAACATTAAAATAACGGTCATCACCCCCGGTACGAACATAAATACACTTTTGAGTTCTGGATTATAGACCAATCGGGTCGTAGGCACAATTTGGTAGCTTATAAGTACATCTTTATTGATTTCCTGTTGATATAAAAGCAAAATCGAGCCAATATAACTACTGATCGTGTTGGCCGTGTTCGGATCCGTAGCATCGGAAATAACCTGAACCGTGGCCTTTTTTTCGGTCATCATTTTTTTGCTAAAATCCTTTTCAAAAATCAGGACCGCTTTTATTCGGCCTTTTTTAAAAGCAGCTTCAATGGATTCTTCATTAGCAACAAATTCTTTTATTTCAAAATATTTTGAGGAAGCTATTTTATTGCTTAGTTCGATCGTAGTGACATCCTTTGAATGGTCTAAGATGGCAATCTCAACCTTATTGATTTCATTGGTGATCGCAAAACCAAATAACATCACCTGTACAATGGGCATCCCAAAAAGGATAAACAAGGTGCGTTTGTCCCTAACGATATGATAATATTCTTTTTTTATAAACCCTATAAATCGTTTCACCTTGTATTGGTTGTTTTGTTGATGATTGAATTGTCGCACATGAATGGTACGCTAAATTTTATTTTGAACGTTTTAGACCTTTCGGCAGGTCACGATACACTTTTTTCCAACCTCCTGTGATTGTCGACACCCCAGTCTTGTCAGGTTTTTATCTTCTTTACTCGATATTCCGTGCTAATTTTAGGAATACTTGATTCATTGAATCGACTTGATAGTGCTCCTTTAGATTTTTGGGAGTATCCAAGGCCGCAATTTTTCCTTCGACCATGATCGAGACCCGATCACAATATTCGGCTTCGTCCATATAATGGGTAGTCACAAAAACGGTAATTCCCTTGTGGGCCTCCCGATAGATCATTTCCCAAAATTGTCTACGTGTGATCGGGTCGACGCCACCTGTCGGTTCGTCTAAAAAAATGATTTTCGGATTGTGTAAAAGCGCCACTGAAAATGCCACTTTCTGTTTCCACCCTAACGGCAGGGCCCCTAACAATTTGTTTGCCATTTTCTCCAGGCCCAGGTCTTGGATCAACAACTTGCTTTTTTCTTGAATCGCCGTTTTTTTTAGGCCATAGATTCCTCCAAAAAAAGTGATATTGTCCTGTATCGTCAAGTCATTGTATAACGAAAAACCCTGACTCATATACCCGATACTTTTCTTTACTTCTTCCGTATGTTTCCGAACATCAAAACCGGCAACGGTAGCCTCGCCCGAAGTGGGCTTTGATATGCCGATCAGCATTTTCATCGCAGTAGTTTTTCCAGCCCCATTGGCACCTAAGAATCCAAAGATCTCTCCCTTGCCCACTTCGAACGAAATATGGTCGACTGCGGTAAACGCACCGAACCTCTTCGTTAGGTCTTTGACTGCTATGACGTTTTCTATTTTCATTTTTAGCTCGGTTATCGCGAACCGCCAAAGTGATTTACAGTGCTTCGGCTAGGTCTGCAACCCAATCTGCAACCAAGTCATTTGGCCATTTATTTCGATAGTTCCATGAAGGTATCCTCAATGCTGGCCACTGTTTCGATTACTTCAATATCGGTATGTTTTTTTTCTTCCAAATAGCGAATTAAATCTTGCGGCTTAAAATTAGTTTTGTTCGATGTAAAATGCATATACTGCCCGAATGGATATACACTATGTGTTTCGGGATAGGTTTTTAAATCCTGTATGAGTTGATAGGTTTGCGAGGCACTTACCTTATAAATTTTTGTGGGGTAGGCGGCCATAATCGCTTTGGGTGTATCGACCTCCAATATTTTTCCGTTCGTAATCAAGGCAATCCGATCGCACAGCGAGGCTTCGTCCATGTAGGGTGTTGATACCAGGATGGTAATACCTTTTTGTTGTAATCGCTTCAGCATATCCCAAAATTCCTTCCGTGAAACAGGATCGACACCCGTAGTTGGTTCATCCAAAAAAAGTACTTGGGGCTTATGGATCAAAGCGCAGCAAAGGGCCAGTTTTTGTTTCATACCGCCCGAAAGTTTTCCCGCCCTGCGCTCTTTGAAGGGTTCGATCTGGATATAAATCTCCTTGATTAAATCATAATTCTCCGCGATGGTGGTTCCAAAGATCGTTGCAAAAAAATTCAGATTTTCCGCGACCGTCAGATCTTGGTAAAGAGAAAATTTTCCGGGCATGTAACCGACTTGGTTCCTTATATTTTTGTAATCTTTTATGACATCATAACCAGCGACCGTGGCCTGGCCCTGGTCTGGTAACAATAAAGTCGTCAAAATGCGGAACAAAGTAGTTTTACCCGCACCATCTGGGCCGATCAATCCAAACAACTCGCCATCAGCGACCTCGAATGAAATGGCATTCAAGGCTTTTATTTTGCCATATGATTTACTGATATTATCTAGGGATATTGACATACTTCGTTTCAGGATACGGTGTTCGTGGTTTGGGATTGATATCGTTCATAATTGGCAGAATCAATTCGTCAATAGAAGTATCGCCCAATCTATGGCATTGATCTAGGCTTCAATTTGACTGCTGTTTACTAGGTACTACTCCAATGTTTTCCTCTCCAATCCACATCTCTGCGGGCATCCCAATTTTTAGACTGCCGTCATTTTTGACGGATATTTTTGTGGCATATACCAAACTAACCCGCTCCTCTTTGGTCTGTATGATTTTTGGGGTAAACTCAGCGGTATCCGAAATCCACGATACGGTACCTAGATACGATTTCATCCCCCCGACAGTATCAATTTTTATCGTTACTTCTTGACCAATTTTGATTGTTGCAAGCTGTTTTTCACTCACATAGACTCGAAGAACCATGTTGTCAAGGTCGGCAATTTTATACAGGGGTTTGCCGAAAGTTGCAATTTCATTCGGTTCGACGTATTTAACCAGAACCGTTCCATGAAGTGGATTTTTAATGCTACTTTTTTTGATTTGGTCGTCGATTATTTCCATTTGCACTTCAACACTTTTAACTTCATTTATGATAGGGGCATTTTGGGTTTCAACGCTTTTTATTTGTTGTTTAAGTATGTCGACCTGTGTATTGATATCATCTAATTGCTTTTGGGTAGCGGCATTTTCTTTTTTCAAATTTTCAAGTCTTACCTGGTCTAACTGGGCTAATTTCAGCTGCTCTTTCAAAACCTTACGTTGGGAAAGAACATTGCGGGATTTAGATGCTATGGTTGTCTTTGAAGCTAATAGCTGATTTTTTTGTAATGACAATTGAACGGTATCGATGATACCTACCACTTTATTTTTTTCAAGCACCTCCCCTTCTTCCAAAGCAAGGAATACGATCTTGCCGTTGGCCTGGGCTGCTACAATGGTCTCCGTTGCTTCAAAATTACCATAGCCATCAGCCTTTTGATTTTTATCATTGCATGATAAAGCCCCGGCAATCAGGGTCAAGGATAGGAGAATTTTCAATCGCGACATGTAACTATTATTTTGAATTAATTGGCGTCAAAACAGGATTTGTCAGAAGACGGAGGCCATATACGACTGCCTTA
Organism: Maribacter sp.; assembly: GCA_022865355.1. GTDB lineage: Bacteria > Bacteroidota > Bacteroidia > Flavobacteriales > Flavobacteriaceae > JALHST01. The sequence goes on from JALHST010000236.1 coordinate 5,355, forward strand.
GCATATGCCCTTGTACCCTTCTTTTTTTTCATGAAACATGAATTTAGTCACAAAATCGGGATAATTATACAATTCATTGACAATTATTGCCGGCAAATATCGATTTTGAAGCCTGAAATCGACATAACCTATAACGAATCCCATGTTTTTCAAAATGACCTTCTTGAGGGGCGAACTGCATTATCCTTGTGGTATTTATTTTGAAGGATCATTCGTAAATCTCGTTTCGAATAACGGCTACCTTATTTAAAAATGACAAAGCTTGACGGCTAGTGGCAGTCCAATTCAGCCGATACAAGGTGGCTTGTAGGTTTTGGGGATACATAGGGGATGCCTAGACCCAAACCGCGCAAAATGAAAAGAAGCCCCATAATTACTACGAAAACCGGAATCAGTTTTTGCACCTTACCACGAATGGGTCCTTTTAATAGGTTGCTCAAATAAACGGCCGTGGTCATCAAAGGTATGGTTCCGATACCGAACAATATCATATATAGACTACCTTGAAAGGTGTTCCCTGTGGCAATGGCACCAAAGAGGGCTATATACACCAGACCACAAGGTAAGAAGCCATTTAAAAAACCGATGGTCAAGAAGGTATCGGGTGATTTCTTTTTCAACTCCTGGCCCAGTTTGTTCTTGATCTTTGCAAGCATTTTATACAAAGGTTTGGATAGGTTGTATTTCGCGAAGGTTTTATATGGAATCAGGACCACCAGTATCATCAATATACCAATGATGATAGAGAGTTTCTGTTGCAGCCCGAAGATGTACAACCCATTTCCTAAAAGTCCGAAAATAAGGCCTATTAAGCCATAGGCCATTACTCTCCCAAAATGGTAAATAAAGATCTGCGTGCCTTTTTTGACTTGGTTCGATTGGTCTACCGGAAGCATAAAAGCAATAGGGCCGCACATGCCGATGCAATGCAGACTTCCGAACAATCCCAATATAATGGCCGATAGTAACATTTATTATTTTGAAACCAGTGGTCTAGACTGTAAACTAGACTTTTGGTTTTTGTTTATTAATCGAAACTTCACAATGCATATTTTGTATTTGTGATGCCTTCGAATACCGATTACTTTATTAGTTCCGGAGCTGATTTCCGACGGTCTGGACCCTCTTTAGAATAGGTAATACTTTCCTTATGCAAATAGGTTTTTCCTGCATATTCCCAATAAATTTTAATGTCCCAGCGACCATCCAACAAACGTTTGTCAGGTATGAGCAAATGTGAATTGGATAGACGTAAGGATACGTCAAAATCCAAGTGTTTATTGGACGGTCTGTACAGGGACACTTTACCTATTACTTTATCATTTTTATATTCTTTTGGAAACTCCAAAACCAATCCTTCGGGCGTTTTCATCATTTTTATAGGGTTCTTGGCATCACGTGCATTGGTCTCCGCATTGATTTCGTTCTGATAGTTCAGCTCGGCTTTATAGTATTCCTCTGTGACCAGATCATGGTTGGCACGGTCATCGGTCGACATGCGAATGACAAAAAATAAGATAAAGCTTATAAAGCCCGCGAAGGCGATTATGATACCTGTTCCCCAGTTTATTTTCATTATACCTATTATTTACAATTCTATCCCTACCTGCCGGTCGCCTTACCGTGTCGTGAAACAAGCGGTCGGTACACCGTTTCTTTGTAATTGGCAACCAAAAGATGTCTCGTTCGTTTAGCATCCAATAATTTTTCGACCAAGCAATCAGGTTTCACAGAAAGCCTTTTTGGTTAATAACCTATTTTATCGATAGCTCCTCGGCGCCAAAAATCGGGCCGTGGTCGTCTCTATTAATTTGTCGCCACTATATACCCCTATTTTAAGCTTATCCTTATCGCCGTTTAATGCGGCCGAATTGATCTCTATGAATAGGGTGCCTTCGGCCAATTCTTCGGCCGGCACATTGAAATTATTTTTTCTAACCAGCCGCAATGTTCCCGCATGGGATAAAAGTTTAAAGTGCACATCAGGAATTTCTTTCATTGACTTGTTCAATAGCTTGTAGGTAAAAACGTTGCTTATAATGTTCCCCGCTTTGTGCTCGTACAGCTGGCCAGGTAACCTCAGGATGTTCGCTTCAAGATCGTTTCTTAAAAATAACATGCCGATCAATACGCCGGTCAATATGACCAGTACCGCCGTATAGCCTTTTAAACGCGGAGTAAACTTGAATTTCTCCTTTTTTGTGATCTCGGCTTCACTGGCATAGCGAATCAAGCCTTTCGGCAGATTTACCTTTTCCATGATTGTGTCGCATTCATCAATACAAGCCGTACAGTTCACACATTCGAGTTGGGTACCGTTGCGAATATCGATTCCGGTTGGACATACATTTACGCATTGAAAACAATCGATACAATCCCCAAAGCCTTGCGCCTGCCGATCCTCGTTCTTACGCCATTTTTTACGGCCGCTTTCTGCCTCACCTCTTTTGTGATCATAGGCTACCACGATCGATTTGTTGTCTAATAATACGCCCTGCATCCTGCCATATGGGCATGCTATGATACAGACCTGTTCCCGAAACCAGGCAAATACAAAATAGAACACCGCGGTAAAAATCAATAGGGAAATCAAAGTGCTCACGTGTTGTAGGGGGTTTTCGGTGATGTATTGTATCAAGCGATCACCTCCGATCAAATAGGCTAGGAAGACATTGGCGATAATGAAGGAAATAACAAAAAAAACAAACCATTTCAAAATACGCTTTCTTATCTTTTCTGCGTTCCAGGCTTGTCGATCTAGTTTAATTTGTGCTCCACGATCTCCATCGATCCAATATTCCAATCTGCGAAAGACCATCTCCATAAAAATCGTCTGGGGGCACATCCAGCCACAAAAAATACGTCCGAATGCCACTGTAAAAAGCGCGATAAAGATGACCCCAATAATCATGGATAGTACGAACAAATGAAAATCCTGTGGCCAAAACGGGAAACCAAAAATATTAAAACGGCGTTCCAGGACATTGAACATCATAAATTGATTGCCCTGGATCTTTACAAACGGGGAGGCTATCAAGAATACCAATAAAAAGTAACTAACGTATTTGCGATATTCGTAAAAGTTACCACTGGGCTTTTTTGGAAATATCCATGCCCGCTGTCCATCTTCCTTAATGGTGCCAATAGAGTCCCTAAAATTTTCGCTGTCCTGAGCCATTATTCGACTTTGATTTTTTCTCAATTCCTATTTGAAGGACCATTGAAAAGAATAAGACCAAAAAAGGTAAAC
>JALHST010000237.1 GCA_022865355.1 Maribacter sp.
CCTCCTGCTATTTTCATTTTATCTAATAAGTTCATCACAAGCGTTTCTTCTTCCACTTGCTCTTTTACAAACCATTGCATAAAATTCCAGGTTGCCCAGTCTTCTTCTTCATGGCTCATCTTTACCAGTTTATAAACGGTTTTTGTATTATCCACTTCGTGCTCGAATATTTTTTCAAAACAGTTGTTTATACTTACCGGATTCTCTGGTGGAGCGGGAACAATTGTCACTTCTACTTCAGCGCCTCTTTTTAAAATGAATTCCAATATTTTCATCATGTGGTTCCGCTCTTCCTGTGCATGCCTGAAAAGAAAATTGGCTATCCCACTGAATCCTTGCCTTCTAGCCCATGCTGCATAAGACAAATATATTTGCGAAGCATGTGCTTCCTTAGTCATTTGTGTATTCAATGCTGTTGCAATAGTTTGTGAAAGTCTGTTTGTGTTCATTTGACCTTTTAATTAATATGTTAATTTAAAATGCTTCTTTGATAATTGATTTTTTAGCCACATGTAAATTGGCTAATTGCTTTTCGATTGCTTCGATCATTGGCGGAGGTCCGCAGAGATAAAACAGCTTATTTATTCCGCCACTGTTTGCTTGAATGAAATCTTTGGTTATATGTCCATTTGGATATCCTTCCACTTTTTCATCCGATAAAATATTGATGAAATTATTGTCTAATAATTTTTTAAATTCATCTTCGAGAATGATATCATTCTCTGTTTTGTTAGCAAAAATGAGCGTGTTATTCCCTATTTCTTCTTTCGACTCAAGATTCCTGAAAATGGAAATAAACGGAGTAACTCCCGCAACTCCGGCTATAAATACACCTTAGCCTTTGTAGCTGATCGCCCCAAACACCTCATGTAAAATTAACTCATCATTTATTTTTAGATAGAGTAATTCGTTTGTCACACCTTTGTGCGATGGATATGTTTTTATAGTAAACTCAAGATAGTCGTCCTCAGGCAGACAAGTGAAAGTGAAAGGCTTTTTTTTATCCTTCCAACCATTTTTATTTATGGTAATTTCTGTAGCTTGACCCGGGGTGAAGGCGAACTTTTTAGTTTTTTCAGTAACAATTTTCAATACATCATGAGTAATCTTGTCTCATGAGCGATCTTGTCTATTGATTCTATTTTTATAATATGTGTTTCATCTAATTTTTATTTTAATGATTTTGTATACGCCCTAATATGGTTTCTAAAGAAGCTTTTAGCTTATCAATTGATCCTGATACGGCTAGTTCAACAGTATCTGCCTGATTTGAAACAGCGATTGGTTGCCTGCCTTCTATTCGGGCTTCAAGTAAACATCGTATATCTTTTAATCCTTCTTTTGTGCCATTTTCATCAGAGAGATGAACTTCTATTCTTGTAATATGAGATTCGTATCTATTTAGTTCCTCAGCTATTTGAGAAGAAAAAAAATCCTGATGACTTTCACCCCCATTAATTGTTTTGTCGGTATTATATTGAATTTTCATGTCTTAGGTTTTTTTACCTGTTACATATTTCTTTTAACCCTTATCTTCATCCAGATCGTTATGGTTATCTCCTCCCAAACTGTAATAGTTATTTTCTTCATCCTCACTACCAACGCTTTCTTGTTGATCGTCTAATTCTGACCCTGGCACATCTAAATCATCACCAGACATATCATCCTCAAAATCTTTTTCATTCAGAGTGCTGGGCTTAGCATTTGGCGTTTTCAGCTTGGTAATATCCTCCGGGTTTAGCTCCATTTCTTTCTTTCCTCTGTTATAGATATCCTCTGAAGGTGAATAGGGTGGATATCCTGGAAAATTTAACACACCAGTGCCATTTTTTACTTCCATGGCAACATGTGTTTTCGCGTATTCTACTAATATCTCTTCCAAGGATTTGTAGTATTGCTTCAAGTTTTTACTATAGATTTCAGGAGTATCAATTCCTGAAATATTTATGGGCATCTCTGCAATGTATTTCGATATTTCGGGATATTCCATGTGTATTTTCATGGTGATATTTATGATATTTTGTTCCAATTCGGCTTTTGTTTTCATGCTTTGATTGTTTTTGGATATTGAACCTCGCACCTTGAAATTTGCTTGTTGATAATGCCAATTAAAACAGCGCTAGCCCTTTGATTCTTTCTTTTTAAGGCCCCTCAACAAGCCGTTTTATCTTTAATGGTTATGTTATTATGGGTATTTTAGAGATTTGGTTATTATTAAATTTCCAATAACACCAGCTTTTTTGTCTCCTGCATTTGTGCTTGAAATATACTTTCTCTATAAATTTTAAGTTTTTTATCAAATACAATTAACCTGACTAAGGTCAATCTGGCTATTAAGTAACTTAATGTTGATTTTTCGCCGTGATCGAGGTTGACATTAAGCTCCTCCAAACCCTCGTAACAGCCTCCTCTGCATAGGTTTTAAACAATTTGATACAAATGATTGTCGTCCAAAAACCGGTTAAATGCAGCCTTTACTTTTTGCTTTGAAATTTTATTTTTTCTAAATTGATTGATTTTTATTACCTCATAATTTAGTTCTGGTAATTTCAACTCCTAGAGGATATTGTAGGTCTCCTTGATTTTCACCGGTGATAAATATTTCATCAAAATCAAATGGTGTTACCGTTCTAAAAGAATTTTTTTTGCATTTATAAAATTAAGTTGTCCTACGTTTTTTAATCCATATTCTTTGGTTACAATCCATATGGGGCGACAACGTCCTCGAATGTTTCCTTGCCTTCTTGGTCATCATCAGCAAGCACAATTAAAAAATCCTTGTTCTCATCCATTAACAAGATTTCCCATCTTTTGAAGGTAAGAATTTTATATGGTCTTTCAGAAGATTTACTCAAACTTCTCAAATCCAATGGAAAACAAAAGTATGGTCCGACGTTCTGAGATGACCCTTAGAACTAGTTTATCCCGTTCGTATCGGTTTTTCAAAATGGACAATTTCCTGGGTTATTAACAGTTCCATAAATCGGTCGTTTTACAAAACAATTTTTCAATAGCGCTAAACTTTTGGTAAGGTATTCATATTGTGCTCCTATATAATAGTTTTGTTAATTGGCCTTTTATGGCACTCATAAATTACATTTAAACGATAGTTTATGAAGTGGTATCATAAATTGTGACACCTTCGACCTATAAACAAGAAAATAACAAGTGTCGGGTAAAACGATACTGTGGCCTTATCTTACTTTATGGAAGATCATAAGAGTATTTACAAAAGTCAATTATGTTGTACCTAAGTTATACCTCAAAACAAAAAGCCCCTTGAATTCAATGAAATCAAGAGGTTTCCAATTTGGCCTACTAGTACTCGAACCAATGACCCTCAGATACAAGTGAGTCTATATGAATTTGCTTTAAATCTCGGTCTCTTCTTTGACTATAGATATATAGATTACAATTACTAATTTACCTAGGCGGCCATACCAGGTTTAAAATCTTCAATTTTCAGAAAGATAACCTCAGGAAACGTTAAAGCCTGTGAGCAATAGAGATAAATAATATTGAGGTTTTAGAAAATATTTACAGAAATAAAAAGGCGAGAATTGCGTGCAATCTACGTGCAAATAGAAAAATAAAAAGGTCTTCGATTTCTCGAAGGCCTTTGTTTGTCTGCGGTCCGGACGGGATTGCTTTCTCGTCTGCAACTCGAAAGCGGCCCAAGGGGGTGTCCCTACAGGTCGCGAGCCCTTTGCCAACTTTGTTGGCCCGGGCTTTTATAGTCTTTTGGACATTAAAGCAAGCTTTAATGTCCAAACCTAAAAAAGCCCTTCACATTTTCTGTGAAGGGCTTTTACTCTGCGGTCCGGACGGGACTCGAACCCGCGACCCCCTGCGTGACAGGCAGGTATTCTAACCAACTGAACTACCGAACCAATTTACCGCTCCTTTGTAAAATTTTACCAAATCAAACGAAGGACTTGTTTGCCATCGCACTACTTTGAATGTTACGGCGGGTGCAAATATACATCCCTAATTCTATTGCACAAACAATTTCCCTTAAAATGTGGCGCCCTTACAGAAAATTTTGACGTTCCACCAAATAGGTGTTGAGCACCCTTGAAAAATCGGCTTTGACATCGACCTCGACATATTTTATCTTGTATTGGGCACACTTCATTTTTAAAGCAGCGAAGTACTGGCCAACACTTTTTTCATAGGCTTCCTTGATTGTATCGGGATACAGGTCGATGTGCTGTCCCGTTTCAACATCCAGAAACCGTTTTGGGCCGTTTTCAAAATCGAAATGGTATTCGGTCGCCTTGTCCATCAAGTGGAACAATACCACTTCGTGTTTGTTGTATTTTAAATGCCTCAGAGCCTCGAACAATTGCTCCTGATCGGTCGTCGTTTGAAACATGTCTGTAAAGAGGAAAACCAGGCTGCGACGCTTTATTTTTTCGGCAATGAGATGTAGATGAAGGTAGGTTTCGGTCTGGGTGGCGGGTTTCGAATCCATACTGATTTCGCCTAACTTTGCCAGCAACATTTGGTAATGCCTTTCACTCCCCTTTTCAGGGAAATAAAGATTATAGCGGTCCGAATATACGCTCAATCCGACCGCATCCCGCTGCCTTTTCAAAATGTTCATCAAGGCCGCGATCGACAATATCCCAAAGCCGATCTTGTTCAAGTTATCGAGCGAAAGTTTCGCTATCCCGGGATAGAACATCGATGCCGAATTGTCCAAGATCATATGGCACCTCAAATTCGTTTCCTCCTCGTACCGCTTCGTGTACAGTTTATCGGTTCTCGCAAATAGTTTCCAGTCTATATGTTTGGTACTTTCCCCAGTGTTGTAAATCTTATGTTCTGCGAACTCCGCCGAAAAACCGTGAAACGGACTTTTGTGGATACCGCTGATAAAACCTTCGACCACCTGACTGGCCAAAAGATCTAGATTTTGAAAAAGAGGGGCTTTATGCAGCTCGGATTGTAACTCCATATTACAAAGATACGGAAGAAATTGCGGTGACGATTTTCACAGTAGCAAGCATATTTATTGAACTTTTCATCAGTTGCGTACGGCTCGAATAAAAAGACCCCGGAGATTCCGAGGCCTTGATTTATTTTTTATTTTTCGCGGCGCTATGTTATTTATAGTGCGGCATCAATAGCATCGGTATAGACTTTCTTGGGAGAAACGCCTACCTGTCTTGTAACTATTTCACCATTTTTGAACACCAATACGGTTGGAATGTTTCGAACGCCGTACTTCGCGGCAAATTCCTGGTTGGCATCAACATCAACTTTTCCAACGATGGCCTTGCCTTCATATTCCTTGCTTACTTCATCAATGATGGGGCCCACCATTCTGCATGGTCCGCACCAAGCGGCCCAAAAATCTACTACTACAGGTATATCACTTTTTAAGACTACCTTGTCAAAAGTAGCGTCTGTTATTTCTAATGCCATATCTATTGCTTTTAATGATTATGCAAATTTAGTCAAATATTCCGCTCAAACATTACAAACCTTACATTCAAAATGCCTATCGTGGCATAGGTTTATTCAATTGTAGTATGAAAAAAAGCCACTCAAAGTAGAGTGGCTATTGCTTTTATGGAGCTTTATTTTTCAAGATCCATATCAATGGCCTCGTCCATGTCTCCCTCTATGCAAGGTAATTTCGGTTAGCGTACCATCTGGTTCAGTAAGCGTCGCCTGATCATCACAGGTGCCATCACCGTAATCCAAGGTTGATGTTTCGCCTGCATTCGTATATTCTTTTATACCCGAAGCGATATACCTACATTCAGCTGGTCTGACCAATGGCGTGATTATGGTCATCGACATGACGGTACCATCGGCGGCCGTATAGGTTGAAGATCCCGTAGTAGTAATCTCGTCATCCAAGCAGATGTCGGTATCCGAACCGGCAGTAACTTCTACCAATTTCGTTCCTACCTTTGAAATCGTCCCCGAATCGGTTACAATGGTAATATCAACATTACTTGACATTTCACGATTTCCATTGTCATTTGAATTTGTATAGCTAAATGACTTGGTACCATTGACCACATAACCATTTACCGTAAAATCGGCAAAGGTAACGGATCGCTCTCTGCTGGTATCGGTCCTGGTCCAGGACAAGGTTGCTGTTCCTGATAAGGTATTGCCATTTCTGTCGGTGCAATCTGGCTCAAAACCTATGGTAACGGTCGTAGTATTATCAACGGTTTCCATTACGAATGTGGTACAACTTGAGAAAAAACCGGAACGATCATGATGATCTCCCTTACCAACGGTTCCATTAAAATCAATAAAATTACTGGCATAAAAAATAGTCTCATCCAAATAACCATCTACGTCATCGATCGAGGCCGCCAAATCAACAGATTCGGCCGTGCTCATAGTACCTAAAGAAGAATCATTGGCGTCATTTTTTTGGCAAGACCACACAGACAGTGCGGTGGCGACCAATGCTGCTAGAACTTTGTTTGTTTTCATATCTTTCGGAGTTTTTTTCTTTTAACTAAAAATTAGATCTATCGGTATAACAACCATAATTGCCGATACCCTACCCTAAAAATGTTAAAAGATCATAAATTCGATGAACTATATGAAATATTAAAAAAGAGGACCCTTGATTACCAAAAGTATCCCTTATTAGTTTAATTTATAGTGTACTTCCTTTTCTTCCAAGGTATTCAACAACTCGCTGGAAATCTGTACTTTTTGTTTTCTACTCGACAAATTCACCTTGATCTCATCTTCCATTTCATAGATTACAAAATTCAACGGGTGCTCCCCTTTGTGTGCGACCAATGTCTCCTTCAGATTAAGTATGTTTTCCTTTTTGAGTTCATCGATATTTAATTTTATGGTCAGTTTCTTTGCGTAGGCCTCCATTACTTCCTGAAGCATCATAAAACTATTGAACTGTAGTCGGGGTTCCCCTTTTTTACCGGTTTCCCGATCTATCCACCCTTCGCGTACAAAGACTTTAATATATACAAACGAATTGATCATTAGAAAATGCCGGTATTTCAAATACTCCTCACCGAAAATTCTGAATTCAAAGCTATCGGTATAATCCTCAATTGAAAATAGGGCCCATCCCTTCCCATTTTTCGAGACCCTGTGGTGTACATCGGTAATAACCCCCGCAAATGAAAGCTCCTTGTTCAGGTAGTCTTCCAAACTAGTGGCGCAGGAGACGCTGGCATTGCAAAATGCATTGATCTCAGCTTTAAAATCATCTAATGGATGGCCCGAAATATAAATTCCGACTACTTCCTTCTCCCGACGCAACTTTTCCATGGTGCCCCATTCTTCGCTGGGTGGAACGGTTGGCTCGGGTATCTGCACTTCGCTTGCTTCCCCAAAAAGACTTACTTGTGACGAATTTTCACTTTCCTGAAACTTTGCACCATATTTAATGACTTTTTCCAAAAAGGTAATGCCATCCCCATCATCATGATAATATTGCGCCCTATGGGTAGTGCCAAATGAATCGAAACCCCCTGAAACCGAGAGATTCTCGAATGCTTTTTTGTTCGCCGCCCTTAAATCGATACGTTTGGCCATATCAAAAACCGACTTGAAGGGACCGTCTTTTTTTCGATGCTCCACAATGGTTTCTACGGCAGATCGCCCAACCCCTTTGATGGCCCCCATTCCAAATCGTATGGCTCCTGCTCTGTTGACGGCAAATTTATAATAGGATTCGTTGACATCGGGCCCAAGTACTTCCAAGCCCATGCGTTTGCATTCTTCCATAAAGAAAGTGACCTGCTTGATGTCGTTCATATTATTGCTCAAAACCGCCGCCATATATTCCGCCGGGTAATGCGCCTTTAGATAGGCGGTTTGATAGGCGATATAAGCATAGCAGGTCGAATGGCTTTTATTAAAGGCGTACGAAGCAAAGGCTTCCCAATCTTTCCAGATTTTTTCCAACTTTTCACGCGGATGGCCATTCTTTTCGCCTCCGTCCAAAAATTGCGGCTTTAGTTTTTGCAGCAGGGAGAAAATCTTTTTACCCATGGCCTTTCGCAAGACATCGGCCTCACCCTTGCTGAATCCGGCCAATTTTTGCGATAGGAGCATCACTTGTTCCTGATATACGGTGATACCATAGGTGCCTTTTAGGTATTCTTCCATTTCCGGAAGATCGTAGGTAATATCGGCCATTCCGTTCTTTCTGGTAATGAAGTCGGGGATATACTCCATAGGACCCGGGCGGTAGAGGGCGTTCATGGCAATAAGATCATCAAATACCGTCGGTTTTAAGTCTTTGAGATGTTTCTGCATCCCGGGGGATTCATATTGGAAAATACCGACCGTATCCCCTCTTTGAAAAAGTTTGTAAGTTTCCTCGTCATCTAACGGAAAATCATCGGGCACCAATTCGATGCCATGTTTTGCCTTCACTATTTTTACAGTGTCCTTGATAAGTGTCAAGGTTTTCAATCCCAGGAAATCCATCTTCAAAAGGCCGGCACTTTCGACCACAGAGTTGTCAAATTGGGTAACATACAAGCTCGAATCCTTGGCGGTTGCGACGGGGACAAAATCGGTAATATCACTGGGCGTAATGATGACCCCGCAAGCATGAATGCCCGTATTTCGCAATGATCCTTCCAGGACACGGGCCATTTTAAGGGTCTGGGCCTCCAAGTCATCGCCTTCCGAAATGTTCAACAACTGATTCACTTTTTCCAATTCCTCGCTGCGGAACCGCTTTTTCAATTCCGCCTCTTCTATCCCGAAAATCCGACCTAATTTGGCCATGGTCGGAATCAGCTTGGCTATACGATCGGCATCGCCCAAGGGCAGATCCAATACCCTTGCGGTGTCCCGAATAGATGATTTGGCGGCCATCGTACCGTAGGTGATTATCTGAGCAACTTGGTTTGACCCATACTTGTTAATAACATAATCCATTACCTTGCTCCTACCCTCATCATCAAAATCGATATCAATATCGGGCATGGATACGCGATCCGGATTCAAGAACCGTTCGAAAAGTAGATCGTACTTCAATGGGTCGATATTGGTAATCTTAAGACAATAGGCCACCACAGATCCAGCGGCCGAACCACGACCCGGCCCAACCGAAACCCCCATATTCCTCGCTTCGCGAATAAAATCCTCAACAATTAAAAAATAGCCGGGATAACCCGAATTTTCAATGGTTTTCAATTCAAAGTCTATTCGCTCGCTTATTTCTGGCGTGATGACCTCATAGCGTTTTTTAGCCCCTTCGTAGGTAAGATGTCGTAAATAAGCATTCTCCCCCTGCTGATTTTTATCCAGAGCGTCATTCGCAAGCTTAAATTTTGAAGGAATATCAAATTTGGGCAATAGAACATCCCTTGCCAGATCAAAAGACTCTATTTTGTCAAGGATTTCCTGTACGTTTAATATGGCTTCCGGAATATCCTTGAAAATCTCTTTCATCTCATCCGAAGACTTGAAATAATATTCTTGATTAGGCATTCCGTAACGATATCCTCTTCCCCTACCTATTGGGGTGGCCTGTTTTTCTCCATCCTTGACACACAATAAAATATCGTGGGCATCGGCATCTTCCTTGACACAATAATAGGTATTGTTGGTGGCAACCAACGGTACCTGATGTTTTTTCGCGAGCACCAACAAAACCTGATTTACCCGATCTTCATCTTCCTGTCCGTGGCGCATGATTTCAATGTATAAATCCTCGCCAAATTGCGATTTCCACCATAATAAGGCTTCCTCGGCCTGGTTTTCACCAACGTTTAGGATTTTGCCCGGCACCTCTCCGTTTAGATTGCCCGTTAATACAATGATGTCTTCCTTATACCGCTCGATTACCTTTCTATCGATTCTTGGCACATAATAAAAACCTTCGGTATAGGCAAGGGACGACATTTTGCAAAGATTGTGATAGCCTCTTTTGTTCTTGGCCAATAGGACGATTTGATATCCATAATCTTTTACGTTTTTATTGGTATGGTCCTCACAGACAAAAAACTCACAGCCAATAATCGGCTTAATGAATTCGGCATTTTCCACTTCTCCATGCCTTTTTGCTAATTCCTTTTTTTCCTTGACCGTTTGGTTATAGGCTTTGACCTCCTTTACAAAATGGAAGGCGCCCATCATATTGGCATGATCCGTAAGGGCCACCGCCGGCATCTGATATTTGGCAGCCGACTGCACGAGGTCCTTAATATCTATGGTCGATTGTAAGACCGAAAATTGCGAATGGTTGTGCAAATGAACAAATTGGGCGTCTTCAAGTGACTTTATGTTCTCCCGGATTTCCTCATGGGAAATACTGTCGGTGTCTTTCTCCCAAAGTGCATCCGCTATTTTTTTGGAAGCCTTTTTGAGATTGAGATGTTTGAGGCCTACCAACTGGATTTCCTGAGGATTTGCCTCCGAAAAATTTATGAAATAGTCGGGTTGAACATCTAATTGTTCCTGGGTGAAGTGTTCACGGCGTACCAATTCAAAAAAGCAGCGGGTGGTTGCTTCCACGTCGGCCGTGGCATTATGTGCTTCGCTGAAGGGTTCCTTGAACAAATATTCATGAAGCTCTGTCAAGGTGGGAAGTTTAAACTTGCCGCCACGACCCCCTGGGATTTGGCAGAGCAATGCGGTCTCCTCGGTACAAGTGTCTAAAATAGGTAGCGTTTGCAAGGGATTTTCAATTCCTAGGCGATGAAACTCAGCGCCCATAATATTGATATCAAACCCAACGTTTTGCCCTACTACAAATTTGCTTTTCGCCATCGCGGCATTGAATTTCTCCAGTACCTCGGCTAAAGAAATTCCTTCTTTTTGGGCCAATTCGGTAGAAATACCATGAATTTTTTCGGCGTCATAGGGTATGTTGAAACCATCGGGGCGCACCAAATAATCCTGTTGATCGAACAGGTTTCCCATACTATCGTGCAACTGCCAGGCGATTTGAACACATCTGGGCCAGTTGTCAGTTTCGGTAAAAGGGGCATCCCAACGTTTGGGAAGTCCGGTGGTTTCAGTGTCGAAGATTAAATACATTCCGGGTTTCAAGGTTCAAGGTTCAAAATGATAAATATATTTGAGCTAACACAGGCCGTAGTTATTGAACCCTACTGCTGCCAAGGTATATCTTTTTTCAGCCTATAAAATTACAGAAAATGAAAGTCTTTTTCGAGCGAGAGTTTTTAGGAGTTATCAACTATTGCAATAAAAAAACCAGCTACAATTGCAGCTGGTTTTTACAGGTGTTGGTCACAATCTTATTAGGATACTAATTTTTCATACACTTTCGATGTTTCCAAAGACTCCTTAATGGCATCTCTTTGCTTGGTTAACAAAGTGCGGGTCGAGGGCGGTAATATCATGTCTGAATCGTTTAAAATATGATTGTACTCTTTTAAACTTGCTTTCTCGCCACGTTCAATTTCCTCTAAGACTCTTTCAGTTTCATTGCTAGAAATTTTCGCAGTTAAATCCATCCATGTCCTATGCAAATCTCCTTTTAAACTTCCACCTTTTTCTGGCAATTCGCCATACGCTGTGATTTCCGCTTTCAATTCATGTCCAAAATTGTATCGTTGCTGAATTCTTTCCCCAATAAAATTTCTTACCGAAGTAAACTTCGGGTCCATTTTATCTTGTGCCATCTTATAGCCTTTTTCGGCATCGTATGTTCTTGTTAATAATTCGTTTAATTTGTTTGAAATTTTTTCTGAATACTTCATTTGTCACTTATCATTTAAAATCATAATCGTTATTGTCTCTCAATAACTACACTATATAAGTTAACAGAATATCACGTAAATGCAAGTATTTACTGCCACTTAACCTATATTTAACAAAATTTCCAATACAATGTTAATGCCATTAACATTTAGGGTTCGTGCTATATTTATTTAGATTTTGCACGTAGATACCAAGAAAAACTTATATTTGCATCCGCTTAGAGAAAAGCAGCTAAAAAGAATTAATAACCGAGGGTCGGGCACCCTACAAAATTAATGTGATATGCCAGTAAAAATTAGATTACAGAGACACGGTAAAAAAGGAAAACCCTTTTATTGGATCGTTGCCGCCGATAGCCGGGCAAAAAGGGATGGTAAATTTTTAGAGAAATTGGGCATCTACAACCCCAACACGAATCCCGCAACCATTGAACTTAATATTGACAATTCGGTAAGCTGGTTGCAAAACGGCGCGCAACCTTCAGATACTGCAAGAGCCATATTATCTTATAAAGGCGCCCTCATGAAGCATCATTTATTAGGTGGAGTTCGAAAAGGTGCTTTGACCGAAGAACAGATGGAAGCGAAATTCAATGCTTGGTTGGAAGAAAAGGAAAAAACAATAGCCTCCAAAGTGGGCGGATTGGACAAAGCGAAAGCCGATGCCAAGAAAAAAGCCCTTGCCGCTGAAAAAGAAGCCAACGAAAAGCGCGCATTGGCCGCAACTACTGTAGAAGAACCTGCAGAGACAGCAAATGAAACTACCGTTGAAGAGGTTAAGGAAACAGGGGATGCCGGAGCCGAAACAGTGGAAACTGTAGAAGAAGTAGTGGCAACACCTGCAGCAGTCGTTGAAGAAAAGGTAGCGGCACCAGCAGAAGAAGTGGTTGAAATCGCCGAACCTGCCAAAGAGGATACAGCGAAAACCGAATCGGTCGAAACGAAAGTAGCATCGAAGGAAGCTGCTTCCGGGGAAGAGGAGTAATATTTCAATACGATGCGCAAAGAGGAATGTTTCTATCTGGGCAAAATCGTTTCAAAATATAGTTTTAAAGGGGAAATCTTGGTAAAATTAGATACCGACGAACCTGAAATTTATGAAAACATGGAATCAGTGTTTGTACGCATGTCGGCAGATACTTTGGTTCCATTTTTTATTCGCCGTTGTCGCTTGCACAAGTCGAATCTTCTTCGCATTGATTTTGAAGAAGTTACCAATGAAGCCGATGCCGACAGAATTATGGGTTCAGAGCTATATCTGCCCCTAACGTCATTGCCCAAATTGGCGGGTAATAAGTTCTATTTTCATGAAGTAATAGGCTATACGGTAATAGATAGCGTACACGGAGACATCGGGAGCATAATGAGCATCAACGATACTACTTCCCAAGCGCTCTTCGAGATACAAAAAGGAGAGAAGCAACTTCTAATTCCTATCAACGACGAAATCATTTCCAAAGTTGATCGGGATCACAGGACCATCTATGTAACTTCCCCCGATGGCCTAGTTGACTTATATTTGGGATAAAGCTGAACTTAAGGTTAAACGTTGGGGGTACTGTGCCGTCGGTGGCCCGCTTTCACCTCAAAAAAATCTAAATACCCTATGTGCTACGTATTTAAAAACAATATACATTTGAACCGATATAATTGCAACTAATTTATGATACATCCAAATACCGAATTACGATTTATCAACAAGGAAATAGGGCATGGCGTTGTAGCCACTGAATTGATTCCTGCGGGAACAATTACCTGGGTATTGGATCGCCTTGATCGTGAATTTACCCCTGACCAATTTCATGGCATGGAACCCCTTTATAAGAATATCCTTGATATCTATGCCTACAGAAACAACAAAGGAAACTTTATCCTATGCTGGGACAATAGCCGATATATCAATCATAGTTTTAATGCAAATTGTCTAACGACTGCCTATGATTTTGAAATAGCCATACGGGATATACAGCCCGGGGAACAATTAACCGATGATTATGGCTACTTGAACATCCTAGAACCTTTTGAAGCCGTGGATGAAGGCACCGAACGAAAAATAGTCTACCCCGATGATCTTTTAAATTATCATCACGAATGGGATCATAAATTATTGCAGGTTTTTGGAAAAATTCCAAAAATGCAACAACCATTGAAACCCTTGATATCCCAAAAGCTATGGGATGAAATTATCGCCATTTCCGACGGAAAGATGAAGATGGCTTCTATTCTGAAAAACCATTATCAAAACGGTAGCCTCTAAATACCGTCAGCCCATTGATCTCTAGGGAATTTTGATATTATGACAAGGAGGTCCTGCAGAATTCTAAACATCGCTTGACCTCGTCAATGGCATTTGAACCTTCCGGTATATCATATTCTAATTCGATCGTTGCGGGAAATTTATAATTATTATCCCGCATATCCTTCAGCGCCTGGGCTATCGGAGTATCAGCGGTGCCCCACATGACATTTCCCTTACCATGTTCCGGATTTTGACGATCCTTGATATGCATACTTAAAATACGATCATGCTTATTTTTAATAAATTCAAGAGGGGCGGTATTGCCTGCGGCCACAAAGTGTCCAAGGTCAAGATTGATTCCATTAAATTTTGATTGTTCCAAGGCTACATCCCAAAAAGTGGGGGTCTGTTGTTCGTGGCCGTGATAGCCCACATAAATACCATGTTTTTCGCCCAAGTCACCCAATTTCTGGGTCCAGGCATCATCACTGGGGTTTTCCAAGGTTACATGACTTGCCCCCAATGCTTTTGCGGCTCGCATGCCCCATTCAATTTCGGCATCCGTGTTATCTTGGCCGAAGGCATCGGGTTTGAACGCATAGATGGTCACGCCGGCATCATTGTACATTTTTCGTAAGGCTTCGAACTTATCCATAGGCACGGCTGCTCGCCAAGCGGCCACTACTTTTTTATAGGCGTCCATCTTTGCCTGCATATCAACCATTTCCTTTTCCTGTACCTTGCTTAAAGTGCCTTCCCTTTTTGCGCGCATCAGACCATAAAATGCTCTTCTATCAATCGGATTTTCTGGTTTCCCGGCAAAAGATTCTGCGGGATCACCCATTAACTCCACTGCATTGACACCACTGTCCAAAATATATTGTAAGGTAGCCTCGGCACTTTGATCGGGCATGCCGCGAAACGAATAGGTGATGAGGCCAATCTGTACGCCATTGATTATCGAATTGGGCCTTTTAAAGGAGCTATGTCGTGTCACACCAAAAAGTGAAGGACCGATAAGGGCGGTTCCAGCTGCTAATGCTGCCGTGTTTTCGAGAAATCTTCTTCTGCCGAGTACTTTGTTCTTAGTTTTCATCCTGATATTTTTTTCTATGGGTTACTATCGTTATTTTAGTTTATTGATTTTCCTGTTTCTTGTACTGCGAAAAGTTTCATTTGCCGAATCGACCAGGGTGTCATATCCTCGCTATCGACACTTTCCAGAAGGCTTATCCGAATATACTTTACTAGCATGGGCTCAAACGAAATTGCGATATCCTCTTGCACTCCTTTGGCTTGTTCAATCGGTTTAAAATTTGAACCATCGTTTGAAACTTCAATTTTATAGGCCCGTGGATACGTTTCTATGGGTGGTGGCGAATCAGGGCGCCATCCGCGACGAATAGGCGGGGCATTAAATTGAATTTCACTGATATAAGTGGGCTTTGGCAATGCTATCTGAAACCACATACCTTTCTTTTGGGTTTCCCCTGTGGTCCATCCTTCAAAATTAAAGGCACTCAGCGGCGATGCCGTACCCCCAATACGCGTTGGAGCCGAGTGACTGGCTGTAACTTTCCAGTTGGTATTAGGAATCAGGGATTGTGGAATTGAATTTACCAATTCCTGATATTGGTAGGGCCCTTTTTGCTCGGCCGTCCTTTTTCGAATACTGGCCACATCATCGGTCGTAACCATACTGGCTTCATTGGTTAGATTCATTCGTATATAAGAGGCCACATCGGCAATCCATTCGTCCGATTGATCCTGCATACCCACCATAATGGCCCCTGGATACGTTATCCCATCTATGGGACCTTCCAAGCCATGCAAAAGCGTTCGTACAACGTATTCCGGATGAGACTGTACCCGAGGCGATCCCGTCAAAGGGGGTGCCATTATCATTCCCTTGCCCAGGGGCGTTCCAGTACCGTCGATTCCATGGCACTGTACACATAATTCGTTGAATATCACCGAACCCCGTTCAAGGACTTCTTGCTGCGATACCGATAACTCAGGCCCCCTACTAATTCCAAAACCTCTTATTTCGGCGGGATGTATGATCTGATCCCCAACCAACTGTATCCCTTTGTCGGTACGGGTCTTCATTAGGGTTTGAATATGCTCTTTCAAATTTGGTAACTCCAGCAACTTGGCCGTAAGCATAGCCTGTATCACAACGTCTACATTAGGATCGTCCATCAAGGCGAGATAGTCATCCGCGAAACTTTTATTTCCCGCTTTGAACAAGGTCTCACTTACCCGTAAGGCTTGTATTCGCATGCGCGGATTGGCATCCTTTACTAGTTCTTTTACCAATTCGGGTTTTAAGGCCCCTAGGCCTTCTAAACTCCAGAGGGCATGAAAGCGGGCAAAAAGCTTCTTATTCTTACGCACCACTTCTTCTAATTTCGGAACAATATCCTGATCTTTGGACAAAACGATCAATTGTTGCGCCGTATCTCGCCACCACCCATTGGGGTGGCCCAGATAGGATATCAATTTTTCAGGACTTTCGTCCAACATTTTCGGGGTATTTTTGTCACGTGATTCCGAATCATGCACGATACGCCAAATTCGGCCCAAACCCACTACTTTGTCAAGTTGGTATTGCTCGATTTTTGTACGCAGGTAGGTACCCTTCTGTGCCCATTGCCCTTCCTGTATGATGCCATGGTACATGTCAACCACATATAGCGTACCATCTGGGGCGGTGGCCATATCCACGGGACGAAAAAGGGGATCCGTAGAACGCAAAAATTCCGATTTCTGGTCTTGATAGACATTGTGTAAGGTAGTAAGCCCCTCGGTTACTACCGGGTTTATTTGGCGCACAATGCGGGCCACTGGTTCCCCATAAAAATATTGGCCATATAGGTCGTCCGGTAATCGATCCCCACGATAGATGTCATTCCCAGCGGCACCGGTAACCCGGTTCAGCGAACCATCTGGCTGACGTACCTCATCCATACCGCCTTGTAGATCGGCAATCTTAATGGGGGCCCCATACGGTATATCAAACCCTTCGGCGAATTGATTTTCCACCGTAAAATTGCCGTAATGTATGGGGAATTGAAAATATGACGGCACACCACTAGCACCCCCTTGAAACCAAAGCTTGCCATCGTCATCTTGGGCGACCCCCCACTGCGCCCTGTTAAATCCCGTTTTTTCGCGGATTACCCCGCCTGGCGTCTCCCGAACCCGAAATGCGTTTACCGTACTGTACAACCAATTATCCATTCCCCAAAACATAAAGGCCTGTTGGTGTTCCACATTTCCTGAACGACCATACTTGTTGGTAAAAAATTCTTTTTTATCGGCTTTGCCGTCACCATTGGTATCGGTGTATTTATATACATTGTCCGCGTCGGATTCCATGGTTAATATGCAATCCTTGCCATAAGGCAATACAAACCTTGGAAAAATAAGGCTGTCTACGAATACCGTCCCCGATTCATAGACCCCATCATTGTCTTTGTCTTCCCAGCGCGATATCCTGCTCGCCGGATTCAACTCCCCGTCGGAGTCTGCGGTTAACATGTAGGTCCTGAGTTCAAGAACGAACATACGCCCATTCCCATCAAAAGCGATGGCTCCAGGTTGATCGATCTGCGGCTCGGTAAGGACGGCCTCGATGTGGTACCCGCTCGGCAAAAGAAAACGTTTTGCCTCCTCCGCTGGATAAAGCGGTAAAACCGGTTTTTTAGGGGCCAAATCTATCCCTTTCCAATTTTCGTCTTCCGGGTCCGCATCTTCTGGAAGCAGTATCTTGGGGAGGGTATCCGACATGGAAGCTATGACCTTTTCAACCGGGTCTACGGCTTTTGTTTTAGGTGAACAGGATGCTATAATTAGAATAAGAAAAATTAGGGACTTATATTTCTCTCGGAATATTCGGTTCGTTATTTGGTAAATGCGCATATGAAAGGACATGGGTTGGCGAATTAAACGTCTGAATCTATGAAAATTAAGTATATTCATGGCAACAAACAAAGTTTTTAGATCAAAATAGAAAAATGTGAGCATGATCGTACATTCGGTTCTCTTCAAGTTGAAATATGCCAAAGGCACCAATGATGAAAAGCAATTTTTTCTAGGAGTAGGCAAACTGACACGCATTCCTGGCGTGCAAAACCTACATTGTTACCGTCAAACCAATAAAAAGAATTCTTTCGACTTCGGCATAACCATGGAATTTGAATCCCCTGTGACCTATGAGGCATATAATACACATACAGACCACTTGGCTTTTATTGAGAATTTTTGGGTACCCGGAGTAGAAGAATTTCTTGAAATAGATTACGAACCATTCATACCATAAGGTTCCAGAAGGGTTTATATTGAATTAAAATATATCATTCGTTTTAATTGATTGCCATGCTAAAATTGCCGAGAATACTATTTATAGCACATTTTGCCATTTTAATCACAGCCTGCAAAAGTAACTCGGAAAAACCACCCGAGACCGAACAAAGACCCCCCAATGTGGTATTGATCTTTACCGATGACCAGGGGTATCAAGATGTCGGCGTTTTCGGTTCCCCGAATATTGAAACTCCATATTTGGACCAAATGGCCAAAGAAGGCGTGCGGCTTACAAGTTTCTATGCAGCCCAGGCTGTATGTTCGGCTTCACGGGCGGGCATCCTGACCGGTTGCTATCCGAATCGCCTCGGCATCCATAATGCCTTGATGCCCCATAGCCCGGTAGGGTTGGATCTTGAAGAGACCACCTTGGCAGAAATGTTGAAACAAAAGGGGTACACGACCGCTATCTTCGGAAAATGGCATCTTGGGGACCACCCAAAATTCATGCCCAATAAGCAAGGGTTCGACGAGTTTTTCGGCATCCCCTATTCTAACGATATGTGGCCTTTGCATCCACAACAAGGCACGTGGTTCAATTTTGGACCCTTACCGCTATATGAGAATGAGACCGTCATCGATACCCTTACGGATCAATCGCAACTCACGACCCAGATAACCGCGCACAGTATTGATTTTATTCGGCGAAACAAGAATGCCCCTTTCTTTCTTTACGTCGCGCATCCACAGCCGCATGTACCCCTATTCGTATCCGATAAATTCAAGGGCAAATCAAAAAGAGGGCTGTATGGCGATGTCATCATGGAAATCGACTGGTCGGTAGGTCAGATTTTAGAGGCCCTAGCGAAGTACGGAATCGATGAGAACACGCTGGTTATTTTTACCTCTGATAACGGACCTTGGCTGGCGTATGGCAACCATGCGGGCAGTGCCTTGCCCTTTCGGGAAGGCAAAGGGACCGCCTGGGAAGGGGGCCACAGGGAACCTTTCATCATTCGGTATCCCAAAATGCTGCCTCCGAATAGAACCATCGACATCCCGATCATGGCCATCGATATCTTGCCGACCCTGGCCGAAGTGACGAATGCGTCCCTTCCCCATAGAACCATCGATGGCCAGAGCGTTTGGAAAATTCTGACCGGCGAAAGTACCGAAAGTCCACAGGAGGCCTATTTCTTTTATTACAAAGTCAACGAACTACAGGGGGTTCGTTACGGAAAATGGAAACTCTATTTCCCGCATACGTATCGCACAATGCAAGGGCAAGTGCCTGGAAAGGACGGATTGCCGGGGGAATACAAAAATATAACCCTACAAGAAATTGAATTATACGATGTTTTAAACGACCCAAGTGAAACTAAAAATGTCGCCATTGAATATCCCGAAGTAGTAGATAAAATAAAACTCCTCGCCGATAATATGCGCGCACGATTGGGGGATTCTTTATTGGATATGCAAGGCTCTGAGACCCGGGAACCAGGAAAGATAGAATGAACAAGCCCTTTCATTTCAAACAATTTACCATCAACCAAAACCGATGTGCCATGAAAGTAGGCACCGATGGGGTGCTTTTAGGTGCTTGGGCATCCCTTGGGAACCGACCCAACCGCATTCTAGACGTCGGAGCGGGTACAGGACTTATCGCTTTGATGCTCGCCCAGAGGAGTAGTGCCCATCTTATCGACGCTATAGAAATCGATGAGGCCGCCTATGAACAATGTGTTGAGAATTTTGAAGCATCCGTGTGGGCGGATCGACTCTTCTGCTATCATGCCGGCTTGGATGAATTCATGGAGGAGATAGACGAAAAATATGATCTAATTATTTCAAATCCACCCTTTTATTCGGAGGACGTTTCCAGTGGCAATGCCACTAGGGATAAGGCCCGACAGAGCGAATCGCTTCCCTTCGAGGATCTACTCGTCGGGGTTTCAAAATTACTATCCAAAAAGGGAACTTTTTCGACTATCATCCCATATAAGGAAGAAGGCCGATTCATATCGCTCGCATCGAAGGTCGATTTATTCCCACAAAAAATAGTGCATGTTAAAGGAAATTCAAATGCTGATATTAAACGAAGTCTGCTAGAGTTCGGTTTTGACAAAAAAACCATAAATAACAGGATGCTGATCATAGAGATCGAAAGACATCGATACACGCCTGAATATATAGCAATGACCAAGGATTTTTATTTGAAAATGTAAAAACGGTCATAGAATACGCCGAATAGGTCGCGTAAGACAGGTTGGCCCTCCTCCTCCTTTTACGCTTATTTCTTCACCGCGATACGTCAGTACTTCACAACCAAAAGTTTCCAATAGCTTTTTAGTTCTTTGATTGCCTTCGACCAGGATACATTTTCGAGGGGCAAGTGCCAAGACATTACAACCCATTGATTCAAATTCGCCGTCGGGTACCTCAACAAGTTCATAACCCCTTTCGACCAATGTATTCCGAAAACGAATGGGCATTAACGGGGAATACACTGCGGCCAAATCTTTATCGACCGGACTGAAAATCGACATAAGATGAAAGACATCGGAAACACCGCGATAGTGCGGCAGATCTACAGTGAGTACCTCGACCCCATGAGGTCTTAACAACTGTTCCAGTTGCCGTATGCCCTCTTGATTTGTCCGATACGAGTGCCCGACGGCCAACGTATTCCTGTCAAGCCATGCGACGTCACCCCCTTCAAGGGTTCCAGGTGCTTCTATGGTTCCCAATACGGCCATATTATGGGCCAAAAATGCCTTCTTTTGTGCTTTGGGTTCCATTTTTCTACGCTCCTTGCCCATATTACAAATAATCATCCCATGGTCGGTCGCAATTGAAGCATCCCGACAATACAGGGCATCTAATGATAAGGTATCTTCCGGCGGTAACAAGTGGATATTGACCTGAGCCGACTCCACTAGTTGTAGGAATGCATTATATTCTAGAATGGCCTTGTTAAAATCAGGTTTATCGGCAAAGTTCAGGGCTTGCCATTCCTGATCAATTTTAGCCGTACTTCGAAAAGCATCTTCGGCAGTTTTGATGAAGACTTCATATAAAGGAAGGTATTCTGATTGGCAGGTATAGTTCATTAAAAGAATTACTTAGGCGATGTGTTTTGTTTCCATTTCATCCAAACATAGATGGGCGTCCCCAATAATAAAAGAATAAATCCAAAAAATACCGATTTTTCCCCGGCACCAAAAATAGCCCACAAAGCAAAGGCGAAAGTGAGACCGCCTAATATAAAAATGCCGGTTCTCGATTTAATGATTTCCTTGCTTTCCAATGAAATGGCTACATAGGCCGCGGCCGAGAAGATGTAAGGGATAAGTACGCAAAACGTTGCGAGCAAGATAATAAATCGAAATTGTTCTACTAAGCCTTCGGTATAATTCATGAGCATGACCATCGAACTTAAGATACTCCCTATGATAAGACCCCAAATAGGGACTCCCTTACGGTTTTCCATTTTAAAAATCCTTGGGAACAGTCGATCAATCGCGGTGGCCCTCGCCACCTGGCTTTGGATGAGTATCCAGCCATTCAATGCCCCAAAAGCCGCTATGGCCGCACCAGCAGCAATAATTTCCTCTCCGATTTCCCCGCTCATAATACCCATGGCATCGGCGAATGGAGTGGGTGATGAAGCTAATTGATCCGGTGGGATCATGCCCATGACCACAACGGTACTAAGCACATAGATGAGCGTGGTAACGACCGTGCCCAACATGGTGGCTCTTGGAATCGTTCTTTCCGGGTCCACCACATTATCGGCCGGGACCGTAGCGCTCTCAAGACCTAAAAAAGCGAAGAGGGTCATGGTACCCGTTGTTGCAATGGCGCCAAGGTTAGATGTCCCACTAACATTGAAAGGAATAAAATTATCAGCGTTAAAAAAGAAAAATCCACCTGCGATAATCACTAAAATGGGAACTATTTTTAAAAGGGTGGTGACCAATTGCATTTTTCCCGAATTGCGAACTCCTCTTGAATTGACCCAGGTAAGAAACCAAATAGCCCCCAAGCCCAAGAATACTGCGACAATCGGATTCTCCTTGAGTATGGGAAAGAAAATGCTCATGGCACTCACAAAAGCGATGGCGATGGCTGCATTGGATATCCAACACGATATCCAATAGCCCCAGGCTACTAGGAATCCCACATAATCGCCAAACCCTTTTTTAGCAAAGGCATAAGGCCCCCCATTACTATCTTTTACCATGTTGCTCAGCTTACTGAATACCTTGGCCAGCAGCAAAGCCCCCATAGAGGAGAGCAACCATCCCAAAATGCTAATACCACCAAAACTGGCTAAAGCAGCAGGCATGAGAAAGATACCTGCGCCTATCATATTTCCAATGACCAAGGATGTGGTCATCCAAATCCCTAATTTGCTCTTGTTTTCGGTTTGGTTCATATAGGAAGGTTGTTTATAGTAAAGAATTACATATTTTTAAATGTACAAATTAAATTCGCATGGGATACAATTTCAAAATAGAAGCAGATATTCGGAAAGCGGAAACCTTACCAGCCACCTTTTATAGAAATCCTGAGATCTTTGAAGCCCTTAAGCAAAACATTTTCTATAAAACTTGGCAATGGATCGGCGATGAGAGTTTGGTCGCCTCACCACAACAGGTCCACCCATTTGTACTGTTGGATAATTTTTTGACCGAACCCATGCTTCTGACAAAGGATGCCAAACAAACGATACATTGTTTGACAAATGTCTGTACGCACCGCGGCAATTTAGTGGCCGGGAATTCCGGGAAGTGCAAGAAATTAACCTGCGGGTATCACGGAAGAAGGTTCGCCCTGGACGGCACTTTTGAGTTTATGCCCGAATTTAAGGAAACTAGAAATTTTCCAAGGCCCTGCGATAATCTATACCAATTTCCGTTACGCCATTGGGGACCCTTCTTGTTCGCCGGATTAGAGCCAAAATTCGACTTTCAAGAGGTGATCGATGTCATGGAGCAGCGTATCGGGTTTTTACCACTTCATGAATTCAAGTTTGATGCAAGTCGGGGGAAGGACTATTTTGTAAATGCCCATTGGGCATTGTATTGCGACAATTTTCTTGAAGGATTTCACATCCCTTTTGTTCACGACGATCTGAATGCCGTTCTTGATTATGGAGCCTACGACATTGAAATTTATCAACATTGCAATCTACAGATCGGATATGCTGAAGGCACCAATGAAGTCTTCGACCTGCCCAAAGGCCATGTCGATCATGGCAAAAAAATAGCAGCCTACTATTTTTGGGTATTCCCGAATATGATGTTCAATTTCTATCCTTGGGGATTATCGGTAAACATTGTGCATCCCCTAAATGTTGACCGAACCAAGGTTACCTTCAAAAGCTACGTATATGATTCGGCTAAATTGGAGAAAGGTGCCGGTGCCGCGCTCGACAAGGTTGAACTTGAGGATGAAGCGGTGGTGGAAGGGGTTCAAAAAGGAGTACGTTCAAAATTTTACCAGGCGGGCCGATTTTCCCCTACCCGCGAAAAAGGCGTCCACCATTTTCATAGGTTGTTGGCACACTATCTTAACCTCTAAAAATATAATTAGAGTACATTGCCCTGTTATATTCCTTTATTTACCTTTGACCAAAATTACCGAATATGCGACCCGATCTATTTGAAGCTCCGGATTATTATAACTTGGACGACCTGCTGTCAGAGGAACATAAATTGGTACGTGATGCCGCCCGTCAATGGGTGAAGCGCGACATTTCGCCCATCATTGAGGAGTATGCACAAAAAGCCGAATTTCCAAAACAAATTATTGGCGGCTTGGCCGAAATTGGCGCATTCGGTCCTTATATTCCCCACGAATATGGCGGTGCTGGATTAGATCAAATCAGTTACGGCCTCATCATGCAAGAGATAGAACGGGGTGATAGCGGTGTACGTTCCACGGCTTCTGTACAATCTTCCTTGGTTATGTATCCGATATATACCTACGGAACCGAAGAACAACGCAAAAAATTCCTGCCCAAATTGGCCACCGGGGAATACATGGGTTGTTTCGGATTGACCGAGCCCAATCATGGTTCAAATCCCGGGGGCATGGAAACAAAATTCAAGGATATGGGCGACCATTATCTTTTGAACGGTGCCAAACTTTGGATATCAAACTCCCCTTTTGCCGATATTGCCATTGTTTGGGCCAAAAATGAAAAAGGAAGAATTCACGGCCTGATCGTCGAACGGGGTATGCCCGGTTTCTCCACTCCGGAGACCCATAACAAATGGTCCTTACGGGCATCGGCCACTGGGGAATTGATCTTTGACAATGTAAAAGTGCCCAAAGAAAACCTTTTGCCGAATAAAAGTGGCTTGGGTGCGCCCCTTGGCTGTTTGGATTCGGCGCGATACGGCATTGCATGGGGGGCCATCGGAGCTGCCATGGACTGCTATGATACCGCCTTGCGATATGCCAAGGAAAGAACGCAGTTCGGAAAACCCATTGCTGCTTTCCAACTGCAGCAAAAGAAACTGGCAGAAATGATTACCGAGATTACCAAAGCGCAATTGTTGGCTTTTCGTCTGGGGCAATTAAAGAATGAAGGAAGGGCTACTACAGCGCAGATTTCGATGGCCAAACGAAATAACGTGGATATGGCCATTAAAATAGCCCGCGAAGCGCGTCAAGTTTTGGGGGGAATGGGCATTACAGGCGAATACAGCATCATGCGACATATGATGAACCTTGAAAGCGTGATCACCTACGAAGGCACACATGATATCCATTTGTTGATTACCGGAGCCGACATTACCGGAATCCCGGCATTTCAGTAAAATATCGCGTTAAAATAGGCGTGAGCAGACGTAGCGGTTAGACTAGCTTTTCTCATAAACGAGAAACAATTCGTCATCGGCGATATTCGGATTATCCGCAAAAGTTAATTCCAAGACATCATTTTTTACGACATACGTAAATTGGGCGCCATTATGCAGGGTAATCAAGTTGCCATTTACCATATAACTTCCTGAGTCGCCACCCAAAAACTGGGGTTGTCCCGAATTCGTTACCGTCAGGATACTTCCATAGAACGTGATTTGATGAACACTAAAATCGGTGCCTGGCTCAAAGCCACAGAAACATGCCGCATCGGTAAGGATCCACTTTCCTTCAAGTTCAACATTGATGATATCATCATTATCCTTTGAACATGCGGCCATGAGAAGGGCCAGCAGCAGTATGGTGGTTATTCGTTTCATTTGAATAGTGAATGATAAGGGCTTGCCTATCTTTAATTAGAACGGCGAAATAATGAAAGAAGTATGTTGCTAGCAGAAATTTTGGCTTCCAAAAAACAATTTTCCTGCTTCTTACAACATAAATCAGGGCATTCACATCATTTTATTGTACTCGTCAATTTCTGTGCCTAAGTTTACCATGTAATTAATCAGAAGTAAATTTTTTCATTTTCATATAGTGTTCTCGTAAAAGAGTCTTGTCGCAACCGATGGGGCTCTTTTTAGTTTGCATCAACCTCGACCATTCCATTAGCAGCGAAGTCAAGGATTGCTTAACGCCCCAGCCTGATCAATTTCCAGGGAGATCCAAAACAATCCAAGTTATAATCATAACTTAACTCTTTCTAAAATAACCTTGATCGATTTACTGATGGGGGTTTTGCTACGATCCGCATAATGGTTATGGGGTACCAAGACATTGGTCTCAGGAAAATAGGCGGCCAAATTTCGTCGAGGGATGGTATAGGGTACGACCAAAAAGTTATACGCTGTTCGATGAATGCCGTCATACCGGCTGATAATATTAACCACGTCCTTTTTGAGTAAGCCCCTTTCTTCCATATCTCCCTGGTTCATGAACAAAACCCTGCGTTCATTGTATACCCCTCGGTACCGGTCATCCAACCCGTAAATGGTCGTATTGAATTGATCGTGTGATCGAATGGTCATCAACATATATTCGTCTTCCTTTAGGTGATGCTCGGGCAGTTTGTTCAAGGTGATTCGGGCCTTTCCATTCGGCAATCCACTAAAATCGAGTGCACGTACATTGTTGGGCAAATAATATCCGACCCCTTTTGACTGTTCACTGGTCCGCTCAAAACCTTTGGCGATCAAATCGATATATTCGCGAATCAGGCTGTAATCAGTCCCCAAGGATTTCCAATCTACCGAGTGTTTGCCCTTAAAATAGGTATCGGCGATTTCGGCAATGAGTTCAGGTTCGCTTTTTAAAGCATCGGAAGCTGGTTTTAACAGACCTCTCGATTGTCGCACCCTGCCCATGCTGTTTTCGACCGTAAAATAACGCAGTCGACCCTCTCTCATATCTTTTTCCGAACGACCGAGTGTTGGCAATATCAGCGCCGTTTTTCCGGCGACCAAATGGGTCCGGTTCAA
The DNA here is from genome assembly GCA_022865355.1 of Maribacter sp. Lineage (GTDB taxonomy): Bacteria > Bacteroidota > Bacteroidia > Flavobacteriales > Flavobacteriaceae > JALHST01. The sequence continues at coordinate 26,655 of JALHST010000237.1, forward strand.
CTTGGTGCTGATTTGCACGGTTAAACTGCATCTTTGAAGCGCCTCGGCCGTATATTCGGTGTCGGATGCCGCCATGAGAAAATTACCTCCCAGGGCCATAAATACTTTTGCCTCTCCTTCATACATCGCCCGCATACAACCCACCGTATCAACCCCTTCTTCCGTTGGCGGTTTAAAGCCCAGATGTTGTTCTATCCGCTCGTTCATTTCCTGATCCACAAAATGCATGATGCCCACACTGCGATCCCCTTGTACATTGCTATGGCCCCGAACAGGACAGGTGCCGGCATGCGGCTTCCCCAACGCCCCTTTTAGCAACAAAAGATTTACGTACTCGCGAATATTCTCTACCCCATTTTTATGTTGCGTCAGTCCCATCGCCCAACAAATTATGATTTTGGATTTGTGTGATAACAAGGCCACCGCCTCTTCGACTTTGTTTGGGTCGACACCACACAGTCGTAATAATTCTTGATCATCATAGGTTGTAAGATCTTCCAATAGGCCCTTATAGCCCTCGGTATATTTTGAGATGAATTCATGGTCGAAGACCGAATTATCGAAGGCATCCAAATCGGCCAATTTCTTGATAAGCAATTTGACCAATGCAACATCCTGGTTGATGTTTATCGGCAAATGCAGGTCGGCCAGACTATCGCCAGACCCTATCCATCCATTGAGTTGCTGGGGATTCTTAAAATTTACAAGCCCTGTTTCCTCCAGCGGATTGATACTAATGATCTTGCCCCCGTTCTCCTTACATTTCTGCAATGCGGACAGCATACGGGGATGGTTCGTTCCTGGATTTTGTCCTGCGACGATGATTAACTCGGCCCCGTAAAGATCTTCCAAGGTTACCGAACCTTTCCCAATTCCCAAGGTTTCACTCAAGGCCACTCCACTACTTTCATGACACATATTGGAACAATCGGGCATGTTGTTGGTTCCAAAGGCACGGGCGAAAATTCCGTATAAAAAGGCGGCTTCGTTGCTAGAACGGCCCGAGGTATAAAAAATGGCCTCGTTGGGAGAAGCTAATTGCCGCAGTTCGTTCGCAATTAGTTCATAGGCATCCTTCCAAGCAATCGGTTCATAAAATATGCTCCCAGGTCTTAGGACCAAAGGTGCCACCAAACGTCCGAATTTGTTTAGTTCATAGTCGGTAAGCAAAGAAAGTTCCTCGATCGAATGCTGGCTGAAAAAATCGGCACCAATATGTGAGGTCGTGGCCTCATCGGCCAGGGCCTTTGCCCCGTTTTCGCAATATTCGGCAATCTTGGATGGTTTTTCGGGATCTGGCCATGCACAACTTGGGCAGTCAAAACCCTCTTGCTGGTTCATCTCAAGTAAGGCGCGCATAGACCGTACGATCCCCATTTCCTTAAAACTGTGCCGCAGTGCCTCCTTGACCCCTAAAAGTCCGGCCGCCGTGCGCACCGGTTCCTTAATTTCAAGCCCGGTAAAATCCTGATTTCCGCGGATCGAAACGTTTCTACGAAATTTTTGTTGCATTCCTAAAGATAACTTTATTTGGCAATCGAAGCAACAACTGGGCCCAGCCTGTTTTTTAAAACACGCAGCAGAAAACGACCTATTTGCATCCAAAGATGGGTCTATAGTTTACTTTTAAATTAATTTGTTACTTTTAGTCGTATTCATTCAAAACAAAAACCGTATTCATGTATGCTACCCAGGCAAGTACTAGAGAAATGATTACCAGAATCGTCATGTTCGTGATACTTTTGACCAGTATACTATCTTGTCGGGACAACACCCCCAATGCCAATAATTCGGTCGCTGAGCAAGAAGAAGGTTTCGAACCAATCTTCGATGGAAAGACCTTGCTACACTGGGAAGGGGACCCTGGCTACTGGCGGGTGGAAAATGGGAATCTGGTCGGTGAAATTACCCCGCACAATCTCTTAAAAACAAACACTTTTGTCATCTACGCCGGCGAAATACCAAAAGATTTTGAACTAAAAATGGACTTTCGAATTACCGAAGATGGGAACAGCGGTATCAACTATCGCAGCGAGTTACTAGATACCATTCCCTTTGCCTTGCGGGGCTATCAAGCCGATATTGATGGAAAAAATAGATATACCGGTCAAAACTACGAAGAGCGGAAACGCACCACCCTAGCATATCGGGGTGAAAAGGCCGAGATTTCATCCCAGGTCAATCCGGGCACCCCGGGATCCCTTTTCACCAATATAATGAACAATGCCTGGCAAATTAGAAAGGTTGTGGACTCACTTGGAAATGCCGATTCCTTACGCGCTAAAATACGTTCCGGGGATTGGAACGAAATACACCTTATTATACGAGGCAATGATCTGCAGCATTTTATCAACGGCGTTTTGATGAGCGAGGTAATCGACAATGACAGTATCAATAGAAGCTATAACGGGAAGCTGGGAATGCAGGTGCACGTAGGGCCCCCTATGAAAGTAGAGTACCGCAATATTAGGCTGAAAAAACTATAACCATGAAAGCCTTGGCGGAGATAACCAGAATCACTGGCATTCGCTAAAAAGAAGATTGCAATATGCTAGTTGAAATGGTTTTATTTGCTAATTTTAAGTGCTTCCGCGTCATAATCCTAGGAATGCAAACTACTAAATAAACCTACGCACATAACGATTCCCATCATGTTGACAAAGGCACAACTAAAAACTTACCAAAGCGACGGTTACCTATTGCTAAAGAACTTATTTGACAAAGAAGAAATTGGCCTATTAAAAGAAGCTGCGATGCACGACCGAGAGTTAGATCGCCGCTCTTACGGTCGGGCCGATGGAGAAGGCGGTACGGTTCGACTATCGATTTGGAACCATCCCGGAAACAACATTTATGGTATGTTTGCCAGAAGTGCCCGAATTGTCGAAGCCGCCGAAGATTTGTTGGGCGGCGAAGTGTATCATTACCATTCTAAAATGATCCTGAAGGATGCCAAGGTCGGCGGCGCTTGGACCTGGCATCAAGATTATGGCTATTGGTATAATTTTGGCTTGTTACAACCTTTACTAACCAGTGTTACCATCGCGGTAGATAAGGCCACCAAGGAGAATGGCTGCCTACAGGTCTTGAAAGGCTCGCATACCATGGGCCGTGTTGACCATGCATTGAAGGGCGATCAGGCCGGTGCCGATATGGAACGCGTGAACGAGGCCTTGAAGAAATTTCCACTGGTATATTGTGAAATGGAGCCAGGGGATGCTATGTTCTTTGATTGTAATATTTTGCACCGCTCGGATCAAAACCGTTCGGAGAATGCGCGATGGTCTTTGATATGTTGTTATAATGCCGCCAGGAACAACCCATATAAAGAGAGTCAACATGCAAGTTATACCCCTTTGGTAAAGGTCGGGGATGATGCCATTAAGAGCTCTGCTTTAAAAGGATTTGAAAAAGAATCGCAATCAGATTGGGTATCGCCGGAAAGCGATAAAACGATTGAAAAACTAAAGTCCTAACGAAATATTCTTTGTGACACTTCACCAGTTAGCTTATTCTTTAAAATAACTTTGGTGTCCCCGTTGGGCAATTTCTCCTCTTTTATCAAGTAATGGTCCGCATCATAGGTCGTCAATTCATTTTGTGCCTCTGTAATCTCATCGCCACGCCAATCCTCGAGCAGCACCGGTTCCCATAATTTGGATTTGGCCGATGCATAAGCGGCGTCCAAAATGGCATTGACCACGTACCCGTCATAAAATGTTTCCTGTGGTTGACGGTTTTCCTCAATGGCCGAGAACATATCGGTAAACATATTTGGGTATCCGAGTTCATGGGCTTCATCACCAACAGGAAATAGCCACCCCTTGTTCACCTCTGCTTTTTCGGCTACATAGCCACTACCCATCCCCGTGGTGAACATTTCAAAACCGGTACGTAGGAAGCTATTGATCCAGATGGTCCCTTCGGTGCCCATAACCTCATCACGAAGATCCATCCCGCCTCGAAAGGCCCAACTTACTTCGAATTGGCCAATGGCACCATTGGCATACTTCACTAGGCCGATGGCATGATCTTCAGCCTCTATGGGATGTACCTGGGTATCGGCCCAGCACATGACCTCCAAAGGTCTGATGTTCTTGCCAATAAAATTTCTGCTAATCTCAACGCAATGACATCCGAGATCGATCAGGGCACCACCCCCTGATTTTTCCTTGTCCCAAAACCAAGCACTATGGGGTCCGGGATGGGTTTCCCTTGACTTTGCCCAAAGCACCCTGCCGATAGTGCCTTTGCGAATGCTCTCTACCGATTTCAAAAATTTGGGGGTATAGCATAGATCTTCAAGGTATCCGCCGAATATTCCTGCGGTTTCGACGCTATCGAGCATACGTTTGGCCTCTTTGGCATTACGGCCCAAGGGCTTCGTGCAGATAACGTGCTTTTTGGCCAAGGCACATTGCGTAACCGCTAGTTCGTGCAAGTCGTTGGGCAAGGCGATCAAGACTACTTCTACTTGCGGATGTTCGATGGCCGCCTGCATTGAATCGGTGTGGTGCGCCACCCCATAGTCATCGGCAAGGCGTTTGGCATTTTTAATGTCACGTGAATAGACCGTTACAAGTTCATCCTTTCTTCTTTGCGCGTGCAACGACTCGGCATAAAAACGGGCAATAAATCCCGAACCTAACATGGCTATTTTCATGTCTCTATTATTTTATTTAGGGAAGGGCCGAAGCCCTTGGTTTATCCAAACAAATCCAGCACAGGTTTCCCCATTCCGTCTGGGGTCGTATAAAAGGGCCTTCCTTCAATGGTATAATGTGTTTCAGGAGGTATGCCCAGGGCATGGTAGATGGTCTGATGCACCTGGTCGATGACCACAGGGTTTTCAATAGAGGCACAGGGTCTTTCATCGGCCGTTTTGCCATATACCAAACCCTTTTTAATCCCTCCGCCCCACATGAGTATGGAACTTCCATTGGTAAAATGCCGGTGCATACCATAAAATTTTTCATTCTCTATAATATCAGGCTGATCCACTTGGTCTTGGACCAATTCCCCCGGTCTTCCCTCCATAATGGCATCACGACTGAATTCACTGGCCAAGATGATCAATGTTCTATCGAGGTGTCCTGATTTCTCCAAATCAATTATTAATTGGGCGATCGGCCGATCGATCAATTCTTTCATTTTTACGGTACGGGTGTGACCGTTTTCGTGGGTATCCCATCCCAAAAAGGGCTCATACTCAGTAGAAACACTTATAAACCGAGCGCCATTCATAGCCAACCGCTTAGCCATCAGACAGCCCAAGCCAAATCTACCCGTGTTATAGGTGTCATATACTTCCTTGGGTTCTTGCGACAAATCGAAAACCTTGGCCTCTGGAGAGTGCAGTAAACGGTACGATTGCTCCATCGAACGCATCAAAGATTCCCTTTGATAATCGCTTCCCGCTTCCATTATCTTGTTTTGATTGGCCAATTCCTTATATAACTTAAATCGGGCCTCAAACCTTTTAAGCGACATTCCCTGAGGCGGCCGAACACTGTCCAGCCCTCCAGAAGGGTCCGGAATGAGGAACGGGCCGAATTCACTTCCCAAAAAACCGGCCGAATGAAAAGCCTTCAACTCTTCCGCTTCTCCTACGGTAAACCGTTGACCCATGGCAATAAAGGGCGGAATGACCGGATTGGCGGGTCCCAGTTCCTTAGCGATCCACGCACCAATGTGCGGTGCTTGTACCGACTGCGGTGGCTCGTAGCAGGTATGCCAGTGGTATTGGTGCCTCGTGTGTAGGATGTGGCCCAGGTCGGCCGATTTGTAGGAATGTATTATGGCCCCTTTATCCATGACTCCTCCTATAGACGCGAGCCCTTGAGAAAAATCAAGTCCATCTACAACGGTCGGCACTTTCGGAAAGGTGCTCAGCACCCGCTTGCTCTCGACCCCTTTCTTATAAGGTACATAGGCCTTCGGGTCAAAAGTTTCGGTATGCGCCATGCCGCCTGCCATCCATAGCAAAATGACCGTATCGGCGGTTGCGGGTATTTTTGGAAACCGAGGGGTACAGGAGCTCAAAAAGCTGGTCAATGGTATGGTTGTCGCCGAAGCGGCAATACTTGCGGCCGTCATTTTTTTTATAAAATCCCTACGTAGGTTTTGTGTTTCCATGACCATTGCTCAATTAATAAATTGAAATTCAGGTAAGTTTAAGGTAGCCCAGAATACATCTTGCAAGGCTTCCCTGTTAGGTTGCCCACCCAAAACCCCTAGCATTATTTCTCTTTCCGATTTGGTCGGATTCCTTCCCAATGATCTTTGATAGAGTGCCTCTATAATACGTTGGCCGTTGGCGCCATAGTGCACGAGCCATGCATCGGCTCCTTCGGCCAATACCTGATTGAAAAATGCCCCGTTCGTTAATTCCAGGGCCTGCAATAGCGTAGCCTGATCGTCTCTTGTCGTGGTTACATTCTCGCGACTAGGACGTCCTAGGGCCTTCATAAAGGGGTGCTGACTCACAAGACTTGCCCTTGCAAATTTACCCGCTGGTCCATCAAAAGAAAAGTTTACCAAATTACCCCAATTCGAGGTGCCATAATCACGGACTTTGGCCCAATCGCCGTCATTGAAGCCTATACCGACCCAGCCTTTATGTGGTTCGACGGCCGTACTTTTCCAATTTGTATCGGCGTTGATAATGATATCATTTTCATTGTCATACTCAATCTTCATGGCAAACGAAATCCCCGCGGGATTGGCAATGCTTCCCTCATTGAACCCTTCGATGGCGATACAGTTTTTACCTGCGGAAAGATATTTCGAGACCTCCAATTTATCGACCTTTTTCCAATCAGCGCCCTGTGCTATATTTTTGCCATTTATGTACAGAATGTATGAATGATCGACAGAAATCAACACCGTCGCACTTTGTATGGGTCTATTCGCAAGGCTGAAAGTTCTGCGGAAATAGCGCTTGCCTGGTTCGGGCAGCACATCACGTTCAAATTTTAATTCGCGATGCCATATTCTTGATGCGGGAAGCTCCCCTGTTGGACTGTAGGCGACCGCAGCATACATTGGCGTGATTACCTGACTTACGGCATCTGAAAATTCCTCGGCACTCATACGTCTTAATGTTGGGCCATGAAAAATGAAGTTATTCTTAATTTCTGCCACATCGTGATAGCTCACGCTAGGCAGTTGGTACCCCTTTGAGGTCATGATCATTTTCAACAGATGTTTTAGGTCATAGCCAGAATCTAAAAAATCTGCTGCCAACCAATCGAGCAACACGCCGTCCCATGTGGCATTGTCCATCTCATCCACCGGTTCGACAATACCTCGTCCCATGAGCCGCTGCCAGAAACGATTGGTGATGGTACGATACAACCTGCCATTCTCAGGTTTAACCATTACCTCAGAAAGATTCGACAACCTTTCTTTTTTGTTTTTGGCCGCTATATTGCCCAACTCAGGATACAGAAAATTTACTTCGGCCATTTTTCCCATGGGTTTGTCGCAGCGATTCAGTTCAAGGACCGAGTCGGCAAAAATAGACGCAAAGCCATAGGACTGCTCCAATGTTAGGTTGCTCACAAAACTATTATGGCAGGAGGCACATTTCACATTGATTCCTAACAAGGATTGCCCAATATTCTGGGCTGCCTGCATTTCGGTCCGCTGACTTGAATTTACGACGCCCCGCCATTCTATCCCTTTTATAAAACCTTCGGAATCCTCCGTAGGATTGACCAATTCCTTGACCATGAGATTATAGGGCTTATTCTCCTTTAAGGAGGTGTAGAGCCAATCGGTTATCTGTTTTCTTCCTCCGGTAATAAATCCGGTGCCGGTATAATCATTTCGTAGAAGATCATTCCAAAAGCTAAGCCAATGCTCCGTATAGTTAGTAGAATCCCCCAATAAGGTGTCGATCAGGTTACTCCTTTTGTCAGGGTCCGGGTCCACTACAAATTGGTCGATGTCCTTTGGTTCGGGAAGCAGTCCGATGATATCCAAATAAACCCGTCTGATAAATGTTTTATCGTCGACCACTTCGGGCCATTCAATCGCATTCCTTTCAAAATATGAATTGATCAATCTATCAACAGGATGTTTTTCAGTACTGTTGACCGGTAAATCGGGTTTGGAAAGTGCCAATGGGGCTTCAGGAAATAATTTGAGTGTCTGGTCAGACCAATGCGCGCCACTTTCTATCCACAACCGGATCAGCGCAATTTCACTGTTCTTTAATACTTTTCCCTTTTTTGGCATGACGTCCTCATGATTGGGCGACAGGGCAATTCTTCGATACAACTCACTTTGTGCCGGTTTTCCAAAAACGATTATGGGGCCCCCTTTCCCACCTTTATATACCCCGGCTTTGTTTTCAAGCACCAATTCGCCCTTTTTCTTGTTCTCGCTATGGCATTGATAGCAATTATGGGCAAAGATTTTCCTTACTTCAAGGTTTAGCTGGTCTTTGCGCGATGTGGTGAGCGAATCCAATTGGTTTAATTCGGCGAATAGTAGGGCGGCTTTGCCATCGTCGGGTGAATGCGTATTGCCCGGCAGCACGCTGCTTAGAAAATCTTCACCATGGGTAAGATTCGTACCTAAATGGCCAGCAATAATAAGACAGACCACGGTAAGTGTCAGGCCTATCCTGTACGGGATATAGCTACTGGCTTTATTTTTCATTTTCCGCATCAAAAGAAATGCTGTAATACCGGCCAGTGCACCGGTGGTAATGCCCATGTTCTGATGAAGATCTACCAGTTCTCCCAAATAATCATCATTGGTTCGCAGTAGCCAGCCAAAAATGGCCCCGATTACGGCCGAAATGGCTCCAATGTAGACCATCCAATTGATGCCTTGCCGCAGACCTTGCCGCTTTTGGCCAATGGTGACCAGTTCAAGGATCAACCCTACTACCAGCAGCCCTATCGGAAAATGCACGATCAATGGATGCAATCGCCCTAAAAATTGGAATATCCATCTAAAATCCTCCATGCTCCTAATTTAAGGATATTTTTATTCAAAAAATGTCCTGTGCGATACTATATGGAATGACAAACTTTAGGGGTATAAAAGCCTTCCTTATAGCTCCTGGGTATGCCCCTTCAATCAACAGCACCTATTTTGCCGCCATCCCGCTGTTTCAAAAGTTTCGTACTGGTCTTCATATCGGTATATCTGGGATCCTGTACATAGTCCTGTTTTTGCATCTTGATGACCTCGATGCTCAAAAATCCGAATTCGCTGACTACCTTCCCATAAAAGCGATAAATACCCCGGCCCCTAAAATAATATTGGGCGGCGACCGGCGGAAAGAGCACCGTGTCGAACACCTCGCCATGCTGATCTACCAAGGTGGCAAAGTGCATCCGTTTCCCATCGTGGGTGCTGGCATTCTTGACCGTGACCAGATAGCCATACAGATCGATATGATGGCTGAGATAGCGTTCCAAATCCTTGCTGCCATGTCCGTTTTTAGGGGGTTCGGCCAATAGCTCGAACGGACTGCACAGACAGAAGCCCAAAAGTTCCAATTGGGTAAAGGCCGTTTCAAGATCGGTGGTATGCAATTGTGGGATCTTGAAATCCTGGTGTTTGGGCGGAAATAGTTTTGGGTGGTCGATTTTTACATTTTTATTCAGAAATAGGTGGGCTTTCCATAGCAATTGATGCTTGTTTACCCCAGTAAACCGAAAGGCATCGATCCGGATCAGGATACTGACTTGCTCTATGGAAATAAAGACCCTGTCAAGAAAATCCTCCAGGGATGCAAAGCTTCCCTTGAGAAGGCGCTCTTTTAGGATGCGTTCGGCTACCCGGCTTTCCAAATCCCGCAGATACCCAAAGCCCAGGAAAATATCCTTTCCATAGATAACATTGGCATGGCGACTTTGATTGATGCAAGGAGCGTGTATGCGGGCGCCCAACATACGGGCCTCATGAATATAAAACTCCGCCCTATAAAATCCGCCGCCATTATTAAGTACCCCCACCATATACTCCAACGGATAATAGGCCCGCAAAAACAAGGTCTGATAACTTTCCACGGCATAGGAAGCCGAATGTCCTTTGGCAAAGGCATAACCGGCAAAACTGGCGATTTGGTCCCAAATCTCGGTAATAAGCTTTTCCTCGTACCCCATTTTTCGGCAATTATCGACAAACTTCTCCTGTACTTTTTGAAACTCTTCTCGGGAACGGAACTTACCGCTCATGCCCCTTCGGAGCACATCGGCCTCGCCCAAACTGAGGCCGGCGAAATGGTGGGCGACTTTGATTACATCTTCCTGGTAGACCATGACCCCGTAAGTATCGGGCATGATGTTCAACATCACAGGGTGTGCCCTTTCCTCTGCCCTCCCCGGGTTTCGATGGCGAAGGATGTATTCGCGCATCATCCCACTTTTGGCTACTCCGGGGCGTATGATCGAACTCGCCGCGACCAGCCCCAGATAGGTGTCCACTTCCAATTTTTTGAGCAGCATCCGCATCGCGGGCGACTCCACATAAAAACAACCCATGCATTGTGCCGTTTTTATAAGATTGTTGATCACGGGATCCTTTTTGAACTTTAGGATGTCGTGGATATCAAAAGTGTCTGCCCTTTCTGGTTGGTTGTATCCTACAATTTCTATGGCCTCCTTGATTTTTGCCAGACCCCGTTGCGCCAAAATATCGAATTTATAAAGACCTACATCCTCGGCTATGACCATATCGAACATGGTAGTGGCAAAGCCTTTGGGGGGCAGGTGGGTCGCCGAAAAATAATGTATGGGCCGCTCACTGATCAAGATCCCTCCCGCGTGAATACTCAGGTAGTTGGGCATGTCCTGGATCAATTGGCCATATTTTAAGACCAAATGGGAAACCTCATCAAGTTGCGAAACCTGCCCTTCCTGCAAACGGGATAGGTGCCTTCCTTCGGATAGGGAATCAATTTCGCTTTTGGGGAGTCCGAAGACTTTTCCCAATTCACGTACGACCCCTTTTTCCTTGAAAGTAACATAGGTACCCAAAAGGGCCACATTGTGGAACCGGTCAAAAATATATTGGGTCATCTCTTCCCGGTCCTTCCATGAAAAATCAATATCAAAATCGGGTGGATTGGCCCTATAAAGATTCATAAAACGCTCGAAATAAAGGTCTAGTTCCATGGGATCCACATCGGTAATACGCAACAGATAGGCCACAATACTATTGGCCCCGCTACCCCGACCCACATAGAAAAAATTTCGTTTTCGGGCATAGGAAATGACATCCCAATTGATCAGAAAATACGAAACGAAACCCATGCTTTTGATGAGTTGCAGTTCTTTCTGCAGGCGTTCGATGACCCCGTCGCCACCCTCGGGATACCGATAGGGCAAGCCCTCTTGACACAGCCTTTCCAATAGTGCCTCATCTTCTTCCTTGGAGCCTAGATAGGTCTTCAAATTTTGGGGTTGCCGGCCTTCCGAAAAATCAAAATGGATACTACACGCGTTCATCAACCGCTCGGTGTTCTCGAGGATAAAACTGTATTCCGAAAAGGCGGCCGCCAAATTTTGTATGGGGAACATCTTCTCATCCTCGCAGGCTTCCTCGGTCTTCTCCAATTTGCTCAACAAGACATTCTTGGCAATGGCACGCAACAAACGATGGGCATTGAAGTCGCGTTTGTTGCGAAACGTAACGGGCTGCTGCACGACCAATTTCTCCTTCAATTCCATCAATCTGGAAAAAGGCAACCGCCGTAGATCGGCAATGGAAATGCCAATAAATTCGTTCCCTGCAAATTTTTTTTGATCGTTCAGCAATACTTTTTCAAAGGGATAAACGATATAGGCATTCTCAAAATTGGGGGCGAGGGCGGGCAGTTGTTTTTCCTGATGCAGATGGTCTGATAAAAATGCATTTAGTTCCCGATAGCCGGCATTGTTCTTGGCGATGCCCACATAACAGGGATCCACCCCGTTCCTGAAATCGATGCCCAAAATAGGCCGAATGCCATATTGTGCCGCTTTCCGGACAAAGTTTAGGCCGGCCGACGTATTGTTGATATCGGTCAATACGAGTTGGGTCACCTGGTTCTCCTGCGCCAATTGCAAAAGTTCGGTTTCGGAAAAGGTACCGTAGCGAAGGCTGTAGTATGTGTGACAGTTTAGGTACATGGTACAAGTGCCAAATTCCAAATTCCACCCCGATAGCTATCGGGGTGGGATTTCTCATTGTTTTCGATGCGCCAATACAATGGGTGGTTGCCCATTGAAGGGATTCGCCATCCTGCCGATCGTCTTTGCCCCCAAACCCGAGGCGCGAAGTACGCTTTTGTCCCCGTATCGTTTTCGAATATGGTCCATGGCATGGTACAGGTTCACTATTTCTTCGGTATCGTCGAATAGGTTGATCTGGTAATTGCCCGATACCAAGTGACTGAACCGAATACCGATGAGCCTTACCAGCAATCTTCTATTATACAAGGCCTTGAATAGCTCCAAAATCTTTGGGATCAAAATATGGTCGGCACTGGTATAGGGGATATGCAATTGCTTGGAATAGGTGTTGAAATCGGAATACCGGATCTTGACC
>JALHST010000238.1 GCA_022865355.1 Maribacter sp.
ATTACGGTTCCCATCATCAATAATTCGTATGGTGAAAGTTCTGAGAATTTTTTCGTGAACCTGTCCGGGGGAACCAATGGCATTGTCATTTCAAAACCGACAGGGATTGGTACGATTACCGACACCGATCCCGCCATACCCAATAACGTGCCCCTTACCCTTTTTGAGGAGTTTAGCGGGTACTATGATTATACCACTACGGGGGGATCTTTGCGGACCCAGGATAATAACACCGACCCTTGTGCAATAACAGCGGCATCGTCGAATACCTTGCTTTCGCCTATACCTGCAGGGGCAACTATCAAAAAGGCCTATTTAAAATGGGCACATTCCAGTCAAAATGTCGATGATATGGTCACTTTTGAGGGGCAAAATGTGACCGCCAGTGTAATTTACGGGTCGAATATAGGCTCTGGTCGCCAGTTTTATGGCTATATGAGCGATGTGACCAGTTTAGTGCAGGCTATCCCCAACCCATCCACCAATGTCTTTGATTTTACGGGACTTACCATAGATAATTCAAATACCTACTGTTCCTCTGCCACGGTTTTGGGCGGATGGACTTTGATGGTTTTCTATGAATTGGCGACCTTACCGGCCGTTACGATCAATTTATATGATGGCTTTAGCGGGGAGAGCAATTCTTCCTCGTCCTATACCTTGGGGGGCTTTTTTGCCATAGGGGCCAGTGGGGCAAAGACCACGGTTTTGTCCTGGGAGGGCGACCAAACCCTGAGCAACAATGAATTGTTAACGGTAACCTCGGGTTTAGGCACCTATAAGCTGACCGGCGATGGGGACAACAATGGCACAACGACGAACAATCCGTTCAACTCTACCATTTTTGATAATACCGTGACCCCGATAATCAATCAGACCACTCCCTATGGGCTCGATTTGGACACCTATAATATTTCACCCTATATCACCCCGGGAGAAACATCAGTGACCACAACGGTGCAGTCTGGCCAAGACTTTGTCATGGTGAATTCGGTATTGCTAAAGGTACCCTCGAATTTGATCACGGGAACCGTTTATGAGGATAAAAATTATGGGGGAGGTGTGGGCAGGAGTTTGGCCGCATCGGGTGGAGTTGGAACCGCAGCTGCGACCGTCGAGCTTTATAACGTACTGAATGCATTGGTGAAAACTACCACTACGAAGGCCAATGGCACGTATACGTTGGGAGGTATGGCGAATGGCAATTATAAAGTACGTGTGGTAAATAGTACTGTAAAATCGAATAGGACCGGTGGGGCTGCGTGTACCACCTGTTTTCCGGTACAGACCTATCTAAGAAATTACACTACCATTGGCGGTTTTACAAATATTGTAAATCGGGTAGGGGGTGCATTCCCAACTGGAACTGATCCCGGGGCAGGAACCCTTACAAACGCACAGACCGTATCGACGGTTACCATTACCAGCGAAGGGGTCGTGGGCCTTGACTTTGGCTTTAATTTTAATACGATCGTTAATACCAATTCTACAGGACAGGGATCCCTGGAAAAATTTATCGTCAATAGCAATACTCTGGATGAAACAGGAATGGATATTGTAGCCAACGCGCTTTTCGATCCTGCATCTGGAGAGGACACTTCCATTTTTATGATACCGCCAACAGGGGATCCGCTGGGTAGAACAGCCGATGTTAATTATGTTAGCGGGTATTTTGACATTTTTCTGCCCAATGGGTCCCCCTTAAATGATATCACCGGTGCCAATACCAAGATTGACGGCAGGACACAAACGGCCTATTCTGGAAATACCAATGTCGGTACCGTAGGTCTTGGAGGTACTGCGGTAGGAATATCGGCAAATGTGCTGCCTAATTTTGACCGACCGGAAATCCAACTCCATAGAAACAATGGTGATATATTAGTAATCCAAGGTAATAATACGGGAATACGAAACCTATCCCTCTATGCGAGTAACAATGCCGCGATACAGTTGAATAATGGTTCTGTGACCGTGGTCAATACACTGTTAGGGGTGAATGCAGTTGGTATAAACACAGGTAGTATCGATTACGGAGTTGAAATAATAGGTGGCACGGCAATATTCGATGGGAATTTTATTTCGTCCAACACTATCGCTGGAATATTGATCAATGGAGGCACTTCAACCATCATTCAGAACAACCAGATTACAGCCAATGGCAACGGGGCTTGTAATGACAATATTACCATTCAAAACGGTTCAGGAATAACTATCCAAAGAAATCTTATCAGTAATGCCTCTGCTTTGGGCATCGATGGTGATGGCATCTCGGGGAATATTTCCATTTCCGAGAATACCATTACGGGTTCAGGCCAAAATGGCGGAAATTGTGGGGGTAATACCGAAAATGCGGGAATAAAACTCGATGGCAATAATTCTACAATCTCGAATAACGTAATTTATGCAAACGGCGGAGCAGGGCTTGTATTGGCGGGGGGGAATACTTCTGGCAACTTAATATCCCGAAACTCATTTTACGGAAATGGCACTGCGGGCACATCCTTGGGCATTGATCTTGATGACAGCAATAAAATAGGCGACGGCGTTACCTTAAATGATAACGGGGATGGCGATACTGGCCCAAACGGACTCTTGAATTTTCCAATTATTTCCTCCGCACTGGTCGGAGGTGCCAATTTTACCCTTGAGGGCTGGGCACGACCCGGGGCCACCATAGAAGTCTTTTTGACCGATATCAGCGAAGGAACTGCCATCGCGGGGGATAATCAATTGGGACTGTCTACCGACTATGGGGAGGGCCAAGTATATTTGACTACGGTCGTAGAAGGTAGTGGATCTGATTTGGCACCCGGTTCCTCCACGTATACCGATATGGATGGCAATACTGATAATACCAATAAGTTTAAATTTACTATCCCGGTACCGCCTGGGGCCATGGTTGGTCACTTTGTCACTGCTACAGCCACCATCGCAAATTCCACCTCGGAATTTTCACCATTTAGTATTATTAAGGTGTACACGATAATCACGAATCGAAACATTACCTATCGGGTGAACCGGCTGTAATATGATATTTGTTAATACAATGAAGATATCTTGGTTCTTTTTGGTTTTTAGTATGATAGTCACTGCGCAGGACACTTACTTAGATAACTTCAACCTTGTTTCGTATGCCAACAATAACGGCTCACAAAATTTCACGACCAATTGGGTTGAAACCAATGATAACAACAACCCAGCAAATGGAAATATAAGAATAACCACGAATCGTCTTGAATTTCGGAGATTACCAAACGAATATATAACCAGGACTTTGGATTTGTCATCGGCAACATCGGTTACCTTGACTTTTGATTATGCCGCCAGGAGTGGAAATAGCAATGAACGCTACCTTCGGATCCAGCTTTATAATAGTGTACTCCTAACCTATGAGACCATTGCACAGCTCAGATTGGATACCTCGGGAAGTTTTTCCTATAGTTTGAATACCAATCAAATTTCTGCTAATTCCGGAATTCGGTTTATGGGTGGCATAGAGGACTGGGAAGATCCCGATTTATTTTATATCGATAATGTTTTATTTTCTGCTAATTCAGGACCAAGCAATGTGATAACGAATAGAAAAATAACCTATCGAGTCAAAAAAAATTAGTTTCATCGTTCGGTCCCAAAATTGATGAAATTCCAAGATTTTTCCTACATAATATCCTTCGGTAAACATTACTATCATTGGGATAATCGACCAACGAAACCCTAGAATATCTAGGGATTTATTTACCAACACTTCAATTATCCATGCCTATACCGTGCATTTCATCGGTTACACAACAATTATTTTCCAATGGTAAAGCTAAAGTTAATTTTGTATGGTGTAATTAATCCATTTTGTTCAATTAATGAAACGAATTGATTTTTAGCCAACCCAAATATGACTGACCTAACGGCCTTATTGATGTCACTTACGCATCTTAATCGGCGTGCCCAGTTCGATAGGGAAACATCGAGCGTCTCTCAAACTGTAATTCATTGTTTAAATTCTATGCAATGCCAATTTAAGAGGAGTCAATTGGCCTTTGTGCTTTTTTATAAATTTCATTATAAAGCGCAATTTGAGGGGTATAACAACATTTGGGTCGTAATTAATTTGAGTTAGAAATACTATATAGTAAAGACATAGCGTCATGATAAAAAAGATTTTAACACTTGTATTCTTACTGATTGCTGGAATAGGATTATCCCAGACCACGGTAACCTTGCAAGATCAATGTAACTGTGAAGTGCTCAGTGGTACTGTGGTTACAACGGCCGGAATGACAACACCCGCTGGAGCGGATACCGGAGATATCTATGTAAATACCAACACAGGCACGATCTATTTTTGGGATGGCAATTCTTGGGAATTGACCTCCTCGGATGATCAGCAATTACAGGCATTTAGTTTTAATGCCGCTACGAATGTATTATCCTTACGGATCGAAAATGGCAATACGGTTACCGTTAACTTGGCAGCCCTGGCCAATGCGGGTACAGACGATCAGAGATTGACCTTAGCAGGTAATATTCTTACCTTGGAAGATGGTGGCACGGTAAATCTTGCCCCATACCTTGACAATACCGATAATCAGCAAATTACTGCCTTTAGCCTTAATGGAGCTACGAATGTTCTTACTCTTACTTTACAAAATGGGGGTACCCGAACTGTAAATCTATCTGGTTTGGTGGGAACAGACGACCAAACGGCAGCGGAGGTCACATACAATAATACGGTCTCTGGCCTAACGGCCAATAACGTACAGGCGGCGATCGACGAGATCAACGCGGCGGCCGGCACGGTGGCCCTGGTGGACAACGGCGACGGCACCTACGACTTTACCGATGCGAGCGGCACTACCACGACCATCTCGGACACCTCGATCTCCACGATGACGGACAACGGGGACGGCACCTATACCTATACCGACGAGGCGGGCAGCCCCTCGACGATCGATACCCGGGCGGCGAGCAACCCGTACGACAACACGGCCTCCGGCCTAACGGCCAATAACGTACAGGCGGCGATCGACGAGATCAACGCGGCGGCCGGCACGGTGGCCCTGGTCGACAACGGCGATGGCACCTATGACTTTACGGACGCCTCCGGAACGACCACCACGATAAGCGACACCTCGATCTCCACGATGGTGGACAACCTAGACGGCACCTATACCTATACCGACGAGGCGGGCAGCCCCTCGACGATCGATACCCGGGCGGCGAGCAACCCGTACGACAACACGG
>JALHST010000239.1 GCA_022865355.1 Maribacter sp.
AAGTCTTTATGGTGACTCCTGACAAGGATTTTGGCCAATTGGTATCTGACAATATTTTTATGTATCGACCGGCCCGTTTGGGAAATGGTATCGAAATTTGGGGCGTTCCCGAGGTGCAGAAGCGATTTGGGGTGGAGCGGCCCGAACAGGTCATAGACTATCTCGGTATGATGGGCGATGCGAGCGATAATATTCCTGGCCTCCCCGGGGTCGGCGATAAAACGGCCAAAAAATTTATAGAGGACTTTGGCTCCATGGAAAATCTTTTGGCGAACACCGATAAGCTTAAAGGTGCCATGAAAGAAAAAATCGAGGCAAACAAAGAACTTGGTATCCTATCCAAGAAGCTCGCCACCATCTGCATTACCTGTGACGTGCAATTCGATGCCAAGGATTATGAGCTGTCGGTTCCGGACAGTGAGAAAGTTCAGGAAATCTTTGAAGAACTGGAATTCAGAAGATTGAAAGACCAATTCATCAAGATTTTCTCAGGGGAAGAAACGACCCCACCCACCCAAGTGAGCAGTACCCCCACTGCGAAAAAACAGGCCCAAGAGGCCGGGGGAGGGCAATTTTCACTTTTTGGGAACGAAGGAGACGCCATCGAAGCGGCCACTATTAAAGCAGTATCGAGCCGAAACACGATCAAGGAAGTGCCCCATGTCTACCAAAGTATCGGTTCGGAAATGGCCATGAAACTATTTTTACAGAATGTAATGAAACAAACCTCGGTATGTTTTGATACCGAGACCACGGGGATCAACCCCTTGACGGCCGAATTGGTGGGCATCGCATTTTCTTGGGAACGTGGTAAAGGCTTTTACATACCTTTTCCCGAAAGCCGCGACGCGGCACAAAAGATCATCGAACAACTTCGACCCTTTTTTGAATCAGAAAAGATTGAGAAAATAGGCCAGAATCTAAAGTATGACATCAAAGTACTCGACAAATATCGGATCAAGGTAAAAGGCACCCTTTTTGACACCATGCTGGCGCATTACCTGATCAATCCCGACATGCGGCACAATATGGATGTCCTGGCAGAGACCTACCTCAACTATACCCCCGTTTCAATTACCGAACTGATAGGCAAAAAAGGGAAGAACCAATTGACTATGCGCGATGTGCCTTTGGACCAACAAACCGAATATGCCGTCGAAGATGCCGATGTAACCTTTCAGCTGGCACAACATTTTCGTCCTGAATTGGCCGAAGCCAGGACCGAAGACCTATTCAATACCATTGAAATTCCTCTATTACATGTGTTAGCCGATATGGAATTGGAAGGTATCAATTTAAATGAGGATTTTTTAAAGGTGCTCTCAAAAGAATTGGAAAATGACCTCAAAAATCTGGAAGCAAAGATCTATCAGGCCGCCGGCGAGGAATTCAATATCGCCTCCCCAAAACAATTGGGCGATATTCTTTTCGATAAACTGAAGTTGATCCAAAAGCCTAAAAAGACGAAGACGGGCCAATACTCCACGGCCGAAGACGTACTCTCCTATTTGGCCAAGGATCATGAAATAATACGGGATGTTTTAGAATATAGGGGTTTGAGCAAACTCAAGAGTACCTATGTAGATGCGCTCCCCGAACAGGTCGAACCAAGTACCGGAAGGGTCCACACCGATTATATGCAAACGGTCGCGGCAACGGGACGGTTGAGCAGTAACAACCCAAACCTGCAGAATATCCCGATTCGCACCGAGCGAGGCCGGGAAGTACGCAAGGCCTTTATTCCTCGGGACGAAAATTATAGGTTGTTATCGGCCGATTATTCGCAGATCGAACTCCGGATCATCGCCGCCCTGAGTGATGAAACGACCATGATCGAGGCTTTTAAAAATGGGGAGGACATTCATGCCTCAACAGCTTCCAAGGTCTTTAATGTACCTTTAAAGGAAGTGACCCGGGAGCAACGAAGCAATGCCAAAACCGTAAACTTCGGAATTATTTATGGGGTCTCGGCATTCGGATTGAGCAACCAGACCGATCTTTCAAGGTCGGAGGCTAAAGACCTTATTGACACCTATTACAAAACCTATCCCAAACTTCGTAAGTATATGAACGAGCAGGTCGAATTTGCCAGGGACCATGGTTACGTACAGACCGTGCTGGGTAGAAGGCGTTATTTGAAGGACATCAATGCCGGAAATGCGGTTGTTAGAGGCGCTGCGGAGCGCAACGCAATAAATGCGCCCATACAAGGGAGCGCCGCCGATATCATCAAAATTGCCATGATCAACATCCATAAAAAGCTAACCGATGGCCATTTTAAGACCAAGATGCTCTTACAAGTTCACGATGAATTGGTATTCGATGTTTATAAACCCGAATTGAACCAAATGAAAACCCTAATCAAGACAGAAATGGAGCATGCCTATACCCTTACCGTGCCCTTAGATGTGGAGTTGGGCGAAGGAAATAACTGGCTGGAGGCACA
Source organism: Maribacter sp. (assembly GCA_022865355.1). Classification (GTDB taxonomy): domain Bacteria; phylum Bacteroidota; class Bacteroidia; order Flavobacteriales; family Flavobacteriaceae; genus JALHST01. The sequence goes on from JALHST010000239.1 coordinate 2,447, forward strand.
TTGATACTAAATATCAACTTTGCGCGTTGCGTACTAGGTACCAAACCAATTTGATAATGAAAAGAATAGGGCTACTGTTTTTTTTGATTTTTTCGATTTCCCATGCCGTCATAGGGCAGGAAATAGTCAAAAAACAAGTAAATGTTGAAAAAATCAAAGTTTTCCCCAATCCAGCGACCACGGTCGTAAATGTTCTGGGGTTGCAAAATTGTTTGAACGCCGAAATCCTGATTTCAGATGGCTATGGCAACGTGGTTCAAAGGTATCGATGGGAAATACGAAACAATGCTATTAATATACCTGTTGCGTCCCTTGAACAGGGGGTTTATATGATTATCATCAATTCGCCCGAACAGTCGGTCAAGACCAAGTTTTACAAACAATAGCCTCGACATCATATCAATCAAATACAAAATTATAGGTTACGGCAAACAATGGACTGTTCATTACCGAAAGTTCATACGTGCCCAACGGACTACCCAGGAAAATATCGGAATCTACCGCGCCTTGTCTTTGGGAGTAATATAGGTTAAAAGGATTTCGTCTGCTATATACATTATAGATGGTAAACGTCCAGTCTCCCACCCATTTTCGATTGGGATTCCGGCCATATTTTACCTTCCATGAAAAATCCAGGCGATGGTATGGCCGTAGTCGGGCATTGTTACGATCAATGAAAATCGGGACATTGATGTCGTCCAGCACAAAAACGCTATTGGCCACCGTATAGGGCCGACCGGTTTGTGCCGTAAAATTAAAGCTCCACGTATTGAATTTATCGCCTTCAAAATTCACGGTACCATTGAATACATGGGGCCGATCAAAATCGGAAGGATACCATTGGTTGTTATTCACCCTATCGGCCAATTTCTCCTGTTGTGAGCGCAGCAAGCTACGGGACCAGGTATAGTTGAACCATCCATTAAATTTCCCCCTCGATTTCTTTAAACTAAGTTCCACACCATACGCCTGCCCTTCGGCTTGGATTACGTCGCGTTCTAGGAACTCCTCCAAGAAAAAATCGGCCCCGGGCTTATAGGTCAAATTATTCTGGGTTTCCCGATAATAGCCTTCGATGCCCACTTCGATTTCATCATCATTGAAATCCTTATAGATACCAAAACCATAGGTATCACTGGTCTGGGGCTTTATGTTGGGGTCCGAAGTTTTCCATCGCGACGTTGGTAAGGGCGTCGTGGTATTATATACATTCTGAAGATATTGGTTCAATCGCGCATAACTGGCCTTTAAAGAGGTATTCTCGCCCAATTTGAAGGTCGCTCCCAGGCGCGGCTCCAAACTATTATAGGTCTGTACTTCTTCGCCTTTCGTAAATTCCCTTGTGCTCACCAAGTTCCCTGAGACATCGTCAAAGGTCCCCAAAGTATAAGGGCCAACAAATACAAATTGATTTAAGCGAAGCCCTCCCGATAGTATCAAATCTTCGGTGGCATTCCAATTTACGTTGCCATATCCGGCAAACTCGTAACTCGTCTCGGTTTCGAGGGTAACGGGAATAATACTATTTCCGGATCCCGGATCCAATTCCCCTGGTTGTATTTTAAATTGGTTTATTTGAACACCGCCGTAGTATCCTAATTTCTCATTAATGTCTTTCGAGTATTCAGAGATAAAGCTCAGATATCCTATTTTCGATTTATACACAATTTCGTTGTCACCGACCTGTTCGGGAAAAATGGTTTTCGGGGTATAATCACTCGTAATGAAAAGGGTCCTTAAATTGGATTCATCCTTAAACGTATGCGTCCAATTTAAGGTACCATTCAAGGTTTGCAAATCATATTGATTGTTTTTTGCATTGATGTTCTGTACTTGGCTGATCAAATCCAATTGATAAAAATCCTTGCTCCAAAAACCCGTAAGCGATACCTGGTCGTTTGCGGTCGGCAGATATAACAGTTTAAAAGTGCCATCATAAAAATTGGCCTTGGTATTTTTCAATCTTTTGGAAACAATTGGCAGCAAAAATCCTGTTAGCCCGGCCCGCACGCCTATGTTTACTAAAAGTTTGTCCTTAATGATCGGGGTTTCAAGAACGAGCCTACTGGAAACCAGCCCAACGCCGCCCGCCAATCGGGTTTTATCGACATAGGGGTTTTTGACCTTGATATCCAATACAGAGGTGTTTCTGCCA
>JALHST010000240.1 GCA_022865355.1 Maribacter sp.
GCATCGCCGCCAATCACCCAGAGGTGTACCAAATTATTCTCTTAATTGATGAACGTCCCGAAGAGGTTACCGACATGCAACGCAATGTGCGGGGCGAGGTGGTAGCATCTACTTTTGATAAAGAAGCAACAGAACATGTACGGGTTGCCAATATCGTACTCGAGAAAGCCAAAAGATTGGTCGAATGCGGGCATGACGTAGTGATCCTATTAGATTCGATTACGCGATTGGCACGTGCCTATAATACCGTGCAACCGGCTTCCGGAAAAGTATTGAGCGGTGGTGTGGATGCCAATGCCTTGCACAAACCCAAGCGATTCTTTGGCGCGGCCCGTAATATCGAGAATGGCGGATCCTTGACCATCATAGCGACCGCCCTTACAGAGACCGGCTCCAAAATGGATGAAGTCATCTTTGAGGAATTCAAGGGAACCGGCAACATGGAACTTCAATTGGATCGTAAGATCAGTAACCGAAGGATATTCCCAGCGATCGACCTTACCTCGTCGAGCACACGAAGGGATGATCTGTTGTTGGATGAAAATACCATTCAGCGTATGTGGATCATGCGTAAATATTTGGCCGATATGAATCCGGTGGAAGCGATGGAATTCATTGAACAACGATTTAAGCAAACCAAGAATAACGAGGAGTTCTTAATGACAATGAGCCAATAGGAACTACTGGCGCGATAAATTCCAATCCCGTTGGCTAACGGGAAATCCCAAATTCCATTTGATACGTCAAGATGGAATTTGGGATTTTTTATGGTAGGACCAATAATTTAGGTCCGAAATATCCCAAAATTAATATCTTTATGCTATTGTTCTGCCTACACCTCCCCCTACCTGGCATGCAACGTTTAGCTATTTAACCCTAAAAAACGAAGCCATGAAAAACTATGGGAAAAAATCCGTACAACGCTTACTATTAGTCCTGATCCTTATCTTATCCTACAATTGCAAACCCAAAATGGAGGCGGAAGAGGCCAATGAAACACCTGTTAAGGCCCCGGAGCAAATTATAGAGATCAGTGAGGCCAAGGATATGTATGAACGTTATGCTGAACGCAGGGTCCCATTGATCCAACGATATGAGGACTCGATCAATAGAGGTATGGCCGGCGACAAGATGCAGCAGAGGCCACAGGGCGACAAGAATCAGGCGCAAATGGAGGCAGCTCCCGAAAAATTCGATGTGGCCCGGTATGTCTACTATGACTATGCTACCATAAAAAATTATATCGCCTATATAGAGCAGGAAGCCAAAGCGGCCAATGTGGACATTTCAACGCTCCGTTTCTATTTTTCGAACTATTCCGAGGACCCTAAAAATGTGCATCCCCGACAGAATTCGATCATGCTTTCCCCAACGATCAAAAAGGGGGACCGGGACTATCTTTTCTACATTGGAGATCTAGAAGGGAAGGCGGAAGCCGTTTTGCTCAATGACGCCTTCGGGCCGGTTGATGCCAGCGGCATGGGCAACGCCCCCAAGAATGATGGGAAGTCATATGCATCTTTTATCCCCAATCTAATTATGAAATCAAATGCTTCCTTGCCCTACTACCAAAGTGGCAAAAGCGTCACCATGAACGAAGGAAATGGCGCCCCACCACCTTACCAATAAAAGAAAAACCTCCTCGATACCATGGGCTTCATAGATCAAACCATCTGACAATTATGCTAGATAAATCCTTTATATTGATTTATGGGCTTACTTTTGTCATTTCCATGGTCAAATATCCTAGATATTTCAATACCCCATTGAAGTTTATACCTATTTTATTTTTATATACGTTCCTAAATGAGTTTTTAGGGGGTCTGGTACTTCAAAGCAGTGAATTAAGCTTTTTCTCAAGTGACTTGTACAACAACAATACTTGGGTAATTTATAACATCTACACCATAATTTTTAATCTCTATTTTCTTTATTTATATCGGACCTACTTGCAGAACGAAGGTTATAAAAAGTTTACCATCTATGCGGGATATCTCTTTATCTTGATTGCTATCATCAATATTTTCGTACAAGATTTCAGCAAAGAATCACAGGTGTTCACCTATTGTTTCGGAGCTTTGAATTTGATCATTTGCGGAATTCTTTATTTCAATAATCGCCGCGTCAATTCAAAAGTACCCTTTGGCAAAGACGATATTCTTTCCTATTTAAGCCTTGGTCTGATTTTATTTTACATCGGATATTTACCTATTAAAATTACCCGTTATTTTTTTGCCCGTAATAACATATCGGAGAGCCCATATGTCAGACCCGTACATCTCACATTGATTGTACTCATGTATGTAATTTTTATCATCGGATTTCTAAGAATGCGAAAGGTGCGACCGATTCAAGAAGAAGAATAACCTAATGTAATCAATCAAACGCGTTAATTGGCCATCTTATGATCAAACCCCCGCAATGTGCATGTTAGAATTTCTAAAAGAAAATTTCTTCATGCCCTTGTATTTGCTTGCGCTCGTCATAGCCTTATATCGATATCGGCTCTATTACGACGGCCTGTTGTGTAATTTTCCTATACTAATCGCCTATACCCTCTTATCCGAGATTCTCGGATATCTGATCTATACGTTCGATAACTTTCATATCGTCGATTCTGAACTATATCCATATGCCAACAACTTCGTCTTCAATATTTATGATATCGTATTCTTTTTGTATTTCTATTATATTTTTTGGAAAATTGTGAATGAGGTGAAGTATAAGAACCTCATTCTATATGGCGCCATACTTTATATAATGGCCGTATGCATTAATGCCATCTATCAAGATGCGATAATTTTTCCGCAAGTCTTTGCCTCGACGATAGGTTCAATAATTCTGGTCATTAGTATATTCTTGTTTTTTATAAAAGCCAAGTCGATTCATGTTAAGGAAAAAAACGTATTGATCTGGATTAGCAGCGGACTTTTAATTTTTCATCTCTTCTTTCCACCCATTCTAATCGCAGGGCATTTTTATTATGACCTCTATCAAAGCCTACATCTCAGACAAGTGCATTACCTCTTGATCGTGGCCATGTATGCTTGCATCATTATCGGCTTTCTCAAAATGCGCCCCGTGAAACCTATTATGAGACGCGATTGAAATAAAAATGCCCTCTCCTTGAAGGAAAGGGCATTTTTATACCCAGAAAAAATACAGGTATTTACAAAGCCGCTACGTGCTTCGTAAGTTTACTTTTTAGGTTGGCCGCCTTATTATTATGAATAATATTTCGCTTCGCCAAACGATCGATCATGCTGATAACCTCCGGCAACAATTTTTCAGCCTCTCCTTTTTTCTCCTCGCTGCGCAATTTTTTGATTGCATTACGGGTAGTTTTGTGCTGATACCTGTTACGTAGGCGAACCGCCTCATTTCTTCTAATTCTTTTTAATGCCGACTTGTGATTTGCCATCTTTATTTCTTATTACATTAATTGCTGCTTCGCCTTTCCACTCCGAACTTTTGTAGCCCGTAGGGGAATCGAACCCCTGTTACCAGGATGAAAACCTGGCGTCCTAACCCCTAGACGAACGGGCCCATTGCTAATGAAACTTTTAAAGGTTCATTAAATATGTGTAGTCCGTAGGGGAATCGAACCCCTGTTACCAGGATGAAAACCTGGCGTCCTAACCCCTAGACGAACGGACCATTGTTTCGTACATTGGCGTACGTACCTGAAAATACTATAAATTAATACCATTCAGGCGGGTGCAAAAATACAATTATTTTTTACTATCACAACCCTTGAATATTTTTTTTTAATGAAACTCCGCCTCAAGCCCAACTTCGGCAGAAAATGGCATATTATGAATGTTCCGGCCGTCTTTCCCTTGTCCGTGTCTTTCAATAATGGTTTGCCAATATGACTGCGGAAAACTACCTACAATTTACCTTAATACGCCTTGGCAAACAATACCCTTCGCAATGAGGGTTTTCCGGTGAGCATACAAGTACCTGGCTCATTTTTGGAATCAATAGGAATGCATCGAATCGTGGCCTTGGTTTCCTCTTTGATTCTGTCTTCTGTAGCCGTGGTCCCATCCCAATGAGCGGAAATAAAGCCCCCTTTGTTCTCCAAAACTTCCTTGAACTCTGCATAGGAATCAACTGCTGTAATATGCGAATCCCTAAAAGTCGCGGCCTTTTCATAGATATGCTTCTGGATATCTTCTAACAAGAATTCGATCTTTTCTACGACTGCCGTCATCGGAATGGTCTCTTTTTCCATGGTATCACGCCGGGCGACTTCCAAGGTCCCATCATCGAGATCGCGTTGGCCGATTGCCAAACGCACCGGCACGCCTTTTAATTCATATTCATTAAACTTGAACCCAGGTTTATGGGTATCCCTATCATCATACTTTACCGAAATGCCCTTTGCACGCAGCTCCTTGATTAAGGGATTCACTTTTTCGCCAATGGCTTCCAACTGTTCGGGACCCTTATAGATGGGTACGATGACCACTTGTATCGGTGCCAATTTAGGAGGCAATACCAGACCATTGTCGTCACTGTGGGTCATAATCAATGCCCCCACCAGTCGCGTTGAAACTCCCCAGGAAGTGGCCCAGACATACTCTTGTGTCCCTTCCTTGGTGGCAAATTTCACATCGAACGCCTTCGCGAAATTTTGTCCCAAAAAGTGTGATGTTCCCGCCTGCAAGGCCTTACCATCCTGCATCAATGCCTCGATACAATACGTTTCAATAGCCCCGGCAAAACGTTCACTTTCGGTCTTGGTGCCTTTAATTACCGGCATGGCCATATAATTCTCGGCAAATTCGGCATAGACGTTCATAATCAATTCGGCTTCTTTTACGGCCTCATCTTCGGTAGCATGCGCCGTATGGCCCTCTTGCCATAAAAACTCGGTCGTCCTTAAAAATAATCGGGTCCGCATCTCCCAGCGTACGACGTTGGCCCATTGGTTTATCAACAAGGGCAAATCTCGATACGATTGTATCCACCTTCTATAGGTATCCCAAATAATGGTTTCCGATGTGGGCCTGACGATAAGTTCTTCTTCCAATTTAGCTTCCGGATCTACGATAAGCCCACTGCCATCTTCCGCATTTTTTAACCGGTAGTGCGTAACGACCGCACATTCCTTGGCGAACCCTTCGACATGACTGGCTTCCCTACTCAAAAATGATTTGGGGATAAACAAAGGGAAATAGGCATTTTCATGGCCGGTCTCCTTGAACATGGCATCAAGTGCTGCTTGCATTTTCTCCCAGATAGCATAACCGTAGGGTTTAATGACCATACAGCCCCTAACCCCCGAATTTTCTGCTAAATCGGCCTTAACGACTAATTCATTATACCATTTCGAATAATCCTCGGCTCTTTCGGTTAAATTTTTACCCATTCTTGTAGTTTGGCACAAAACTTGCGTATAGTTATTAAAATAATTCGGTAAAACTAATTATTTTTACTATGTCCAACAATAAAATTTGCAATGATGAAGAATAACCTACCCCTCCAAAAAATTAGTGCCTTTGCCACAATGGCTCTTGTCGGTGTTATTTTTGTTTCCTGCGGTTCTTACCAGCAGGCATCTTACTACGACAATGACGGCATCTATGCAGATCCGAACGACCGTATTACGGAAAACGTACCGCAGCGCAGGAATGCGAATAATAATCAAAAGGTCGATGATACTTATGGCGAATATTTTAAACAAAAGGCCGACGAGTACGATGAAATCTTGGGGGGCGAGATTTTCACCGATATTGATTCCTATTCGAGTGATACGGTAAATGACAGTATTGCCGAAAGTCAATTGACCGATTACTACAGCCCGGATAATGATTATCAGGGGTACGCCGGATGGGGCGATAATTCCACAAGTGTCAGCATAAATGTCTATGATAATGGCTGGGGCAATTATGGCTGGGGCAATTTTGGTATCGGCTGGGGTTATTCCAGTCCGTGGTTATACGGTGGTTTTTACCGGCCTTGGGGCTGGGGTGGCTATTACGGTTACGGATACGGATACGGTTGGGGCGGCTATTATAACCCCTGGTATAACCCATATTATGGTTATGGCTATGGCTATGGTTATGGTTATGGCTATTCTAGATATGGTAATGGCTATGGAAACTATGCCCATATGAGGGGAAGACGCGGCTATTACAATAACAATTCACTTGCAGCAAACGGCTATTCTGGCACTGCCTTACGGGGTAGGTCTAATCAAAGTTTAAATTCAAGAAGTCAGTCGGTCAGATACAGAAACAGCAATACGCGATCCAATGCCGATAGGACATTGAATGGTAGGAGTTCTCGCGCTTATAACAATGGTATCTCTTCAAGAAGAACGGTAGGGGTTGACCAAAACCGATCGTACAGAACGAGCAGGAGTACCCGCGTAGAACCGGGATACAACTATTCTTCGCGATCTAATCAAGCCTACCGCGGCAGTTCGCCTAACAATAGCACCTATAGAAGTGGAACCTCGTCTGGAGTTCGAACTGCGCCTAGCAATTCGGGTTATAGGAGTTCCGGCAGTCGCACGGGCAATGGAGGCACTTATAGAAGTTCAGGTAGCAGCTCGCGCACCAACCAGTCGTATCGAAGTTCTGCCCCTAGTAGTAGCGGTAGCTACCGCTCTGGTAGCAGCAGTTCGAGCTCGCGAAGTAGCGGTAGTAGCGTTCGAAGTTCAGGCAGCAGTTCAAGAAGTTCGGGGGGCAGTGTTCGAAGCTCGGGAGGTTCTTCCTCTTCACGTTCTTCCGGTGGCGGTCGATCTTCAGGGGGACGAAGCGGTGGCGTACGACAATAGGCCAAAATCATAACTTTTTTAAATTCACGGTTGACATGAAACGATATATAAATTTCATAGTACTATTCGCATGCGTATTCGCAAATGCCCAGAATATCGATGACGTTCTGCGATACGGCACTGAAAACCTTCAGGGATCTGCCCGATTTCAGGGGATGGGTGGGGCTTTTGGGGCCCTGGGCGGTGATCTCTCCGCGCTGAATATTAATCCTGCAGGATCGGCTGTTTTTAATAATAGCTTGTTTACGGTCTCGGGTACTAGTTATTCCAGGGACAATCAAGCAGGTTATTTTAACCGATCCAATGGCACGGTAACCAATGATCTCGATATAAATCAAGTCGGCGGGGCTATGGTATTCAAAACCGTGGATCCCAATGCAAATTGGAAAAAGCTATCCCTTGCCATTAACTATGACGTAGTTCAAAATCTGAATGACAGGATGTACATTTCAGGGAATAGCAACCAAGGCATCGACAATTATTTTTTGAATTTTGCACAAGGCGTCCCTTTTGGATCCATACTTCTCCAAGATGGGGAACTTTTGGAAAACGCCTATTTAGACATTGGAGCAAGTCAGGGATATGCCGACCAACAAGCCTTTTTGGGATATTATGGGGGTGTTATCGATCCGGTGAATACCGATGCGACCAATACGGCGTATGTGCGTACATCGGAGTATAATACGGTCAATCAAGAATTTTCAAGAAGTAGCTCGGGCTACAACGGAAAGTTTACGATGAACATCGCCTCCCAATATCGTGATAACCTCTATTTGGGCGCATCATTGAATTTTCATAATGTACTCTTTGATCGGGTCGACAACTTTTATGAAGATGGGTATGACGCCGCTTCCCCGGTACAATTTACATCGTTTGGCAATTATTTGCATACCGAAGGTACCGGATTTTCATTCAGTCTTGGGGCAATCGCCAAATTGAACGAATTTGTTAGGATCGGTGGAAGTTATCAATCCCCGACCTGGTATCGACTTACCGACGACACGTCCCAACGTATCGATTCGGATCTGGCAGATCAGGATATAAATTTCATCAATTTTCAGGTGGTAAATCTGTTTGATTCCTATACCATTAAAACGCCTGAAAAACTTACCGGGAGCATCGCCGTAATATTTGGCAAAAACGGACTTTTAAGCCTCGACTATGGGTTTCAAGATATGTCCAAGGCCGAACTCCGTCCTAGTAATGATGCCAGTTTCGCTATTGCCAATAATCAAATTGCCAACGAATTGACCGGGGTTTCCTCAGTACGCGTCGGTGGCGAATATCGTATTGAACAATTCAGCCTCCGTGGCGGATATCGTTTTGAACAAAGTCCGTATGCCAACCGAAATACCATTGGCGATTTAAATGGATTCTCAATGGGAATCGGGTATAGTTTCGGGGGTAGCCGATTAGATCTTGCCTTTAATCGAACGTATCGGGATTTCAATACCCGGCTATTCGATACGGGTTTACCCACTCCTGCTTTGGTAAAAAACCAAAATACGAATGTCACCTTGGGCTACACCTTGAATTTTTAACTGAAATTTTAGGACCCAATAATAAAAAGACCGGCGCACGCCGGTCTTTTTATTATCGCTTAAGGCTGAAATGTGTTTTGCGGGTCTTCGCCACCAAGACGCCATCAGTTAACTCCTCATATTCAAAGCGGAACCAGTAATCGGAGGAGGGCATGGGTCTGCCGTTATAAGTGCCGTCCCATCCCACCGAATTGGCGTCGAGGAGGGCCAATAATTTACCAAAGCGATCAAAAATATAGACTTCGGGATTCGTGAGGGTCTCAATACCCAAAATATTCCAAGTGTCATTGATGCCATCGGTATTGGGCGTAAAAAACTTGGGATACCCCACTACCAAGAAATCAATCGGTTCGGTGATGCCACAGCCGTTTTTGTCGTTTATGATCACCGAATTCATTCCAGGCGGTACATCCCTGAAGATCGGGTCATCTTGAAATTGGCCCCCATTGATGGCATATTCATAATCACTATCCCCGTCGACAATGATCTCGATATTGTTCATATCGGGATTTATGGAGAGATTGGTCTCAAGAATTTCCACATGGTCCAAAATAGGAATCCCATAAAATGTGATTAAAATCCCCCCTACATCGGCAACCGTAGGCGGCGTTCCTGATGCCGTGGTAATCACTGCAAAATAACGTCCAGAATTTGGGCTTGAAACAATGTATTCTGCACCAAATGGCCCAGAACCGGCAAAAGCGGCATCAACAATTCCGTCATCTTCATAATCCACTGACCATTCAACACTTGCAATATCAGAACCGGCGGGCGAGTTTAAGGCACTTAAGGTAATATCGGGATCGCCTTCACAGGCAATAATATCCAATCCCAAAAATTCATCCCGAAGGGTACAATCCAATGCGCTGTTTTGATCGGCATCGACCGAACTACCCGTAAAGGTGAGCATAAAAGGTTCTGGATCATCATCAAAATTGGTGTTGTAATTATTGATAAGGATATAGTAAATTTCGCCGGGCAGGACATCGAGGTATTCGTCGTACGTATTCAGGTTTTGGGTCAGGGAGGGCTCTCCCACTTGTCCGTTTTCTGGATTTACGCCCAGTCCCGTGAATCGCGTGCTATTGACCTCATAGTTGCAGCGAATCGGTAGTGCGTTGCCACTACTGATATCGGCACAACTTGCATTCTCATCAAAAGGACCATAAACGGCAAAATCATATTCGGCGGTAATGGTCGTCCCGCTAGCGGGCAAGGCCTCAATATCAAAACCGACTTGCCCACCCGTACCAGCCCTGAAAACATACCATGAAGTATTGTGCTCGATATTGGCCGAACCCACGCTCCCTTTTTCCAAACAACCCGACTGACGAATTACATCGGGGTCAAAATCATCGATATCGCCACTGCCATCGGTAAGGCCCATTATGGGGGTGTCGGCACATACTGGAATCGCTGTTCTACAATCCGCGGAGTTTTGTGCATAAATCCCAGTAGAAAAAAGGACCAAGCAGCAAACGGCATAAAAAAGTGTTCGCATAGAATGTGGGGCTATCATTGAACTATTGATCAATAATATAACTCTACCTTCCCAAATTTAGTATGTTTTGTCGGAAAAATGTGCCGCTTATCGATGAACTGATTTTGGGAAATTTGATTATCTCTTCAATGAAAAGTGACTGTTAACGTATTTTGCGATTATTTGTTCGCCCACTGTATTCTTATAGGTCAATTTAAACCAATAATCAGAAGACGGTAAAACTTGCCCATTCATGGTGCCATCCCATCCCGGGTCCTGATCGGTGATTTGCTTCAGTAATTTACCTTGGCGATCAAAAATATAAACCACGGGGTCCAGTAAGGTAGATAGGCCTTCGATAGTCCATTTGTCGTTTGTATTATCGCCATTCGGCGTAAAGTATCTCGGGAAACCTACTACCACGATTTCTTCGGAAACCATACCACAGCCATTGCGGTCATTTACGGTTATGGTGTGCATGCCAGGGGCAACTCCGTTCCACGTAGTACTCGCCTGGTAGTCCCCATTATCGAGCTTAAATTCATAATCACCACTCCCTTGAAGCACCACGGTAACAGTATTATCGCTCTTCAGGTCATCGATCAGGACATCGGTAATCTTCGGTGGTTGTGATTCAAAGACCGTAATTACGGCGGTACTTTCGCAACTTAGTCCTGACAGCGAATTGGTTATGGTAAGCGAATACAAGCCCGCATCGGATACGACCAAACTTGATGTGGTTTCCCCGGTATCCCATAGATAGGTATAACTAGGGTTGGGCGTGAGATCCCCTAGGGTCGCATTTCCATTCGTATTGCACAAATACACTTCGGTCTGAAAGTTTATTGCCGGGGATTCCAAGGCGGTCAACTGAAATTGTTGAGAGACATCAAAACACTTGGGGTTGCTTAATGCGGCGACCCGGACATAGATCGTTTGGGAAACGAAGCCCAAGTTATAGTTTTTTGGTAGGGAATTACTGCCATTGGTAGCATCTGCCAACGATGTATAATAGGTGACAATATATTGGTTTGGGTCTTGATTGCCGAGGGCTTCACTGTCTTTTATTGACAGGTCATAGGTGGGTACGCCCGAACAGTTGGCATCATCTGTAATAGAATATCCAACGGGCTTAGGCGTAAAAAATACTTGCACATCGCTAATGATATTTGCACCTGTAGAGGTAATGACCTCGACCCTATAAGCGGCCGAAGTGCTCACTTGTAAGGTTGGACTGTTTTCACCTATTATCAATTGAAAACCAGATCCTAAATCTATAAACCAATTGTAATCTATGGAATTGGCAGTGGTTGCATCGAGCTGCACGATTTCATTTTCACAAGCCGTTATCGGCGGTCCCAATAAATTATTAATAATAGAGCAATCCAATGCCGTATAAGGGTCGCTAAGAAATATGCTTCCCGAAAATTGGATTGAAAACCCCGTATTATTATTGCTAAAATTATTTATCAGCAAATAATAATCTTCACCCGGGGCCACATCCAACCAGGTATCGTATTGAAAATTGGCCATGTCGCCGGTAGGATCTTCGCCAACCCCTATAAAGGAGTTTTCATCTTGATTATCAAAAAAATTACAGCGTATCGGATCCCCAAGATTAGCACAATCATTGCTTTTGTACAAAGCGAAATCCCAATCTTCAGAAGAATCGATACCAATATTAAAACCGAGTTGACCACTGGCGCCGGTGCGAAAACGGTACCAGGCCGAATTTGACTCAATGGCCCCTGATAAAGTTTGTTCAAGACACCCAGAGGTCGCCGACCCATTAAAGTCATCTATTCCAAAACCTATAGTCCCCCCGTTTATCGGAGTATTATTGCATATCGGGATGGCATTACCACAGTCAGGTGATACCTGTGCAAAGGCAAAAGATATCCCTAGCGAAAAAAACATAAGAAGTACCGGGGCGAAGTGCTTCATCAGTACGAATTGAATTGCATGCTATAAAAATAATCCGAGTTACGCGGCAGCACTAATTTATGTTGTGTAACGTCGAGTATATGATATAAAGTGCCATTTTATGTATATCTTTGCCGTTCTTTAAAAGTTTTTTTGAATGAAAATCGATAGGAGATTGGAGGAGCATTTTGAGGAGATGGGAAACGAACATGTTTCCTCTTCTGCCGATACCCCTTTGCGAAAGGATGCCTTTGTCCTGACCGACGAGGAGAAAATGGCAAGAATCCGGGAAAATGTTCGGGAAATAATGCTTACCCTAGGTCTTGATCTGGAAGATGATAGCCTGAAAGGCACTCCGAACCGCGTAGCCAAAATGTATGTGAACGAAACGTTTGGTGGTCTTCACCCAAGCAAAAAACCAAAATCGTCTACCTTCGAAAATAAATACAAATACGGTGAAATGTTGGTAGAGAAAAACATCACCGTGTATTCTACCTGTGAGCATCACTTATTGCCAATCGTAGGTAAGGCACATGTTGGGTATATCTCTAACGGCACGGTCGTTGGTCTATCGAAAATGAATCGCATCGTCGACTATTTTGCCAAAAGGCCCCAGGTGCAGGAACGACTGAATATGCAGATTGTGCAAGAACTTCAAAAAGTCCTCGGCACTGAGGACGTGGCCTGTGTAATTGATGCCAAACATCTTTGCGTAAACTCAAGAGGCATCCGAGATGTAGAAAGTAGTACGGTGACCGCCGAATATGGTGGTAAATTTAAGGAGGAAGCCGTTCGACGGGAGTTTCTAGATTATATCAACCTTGATACCACCTTCTAATTGTTTTATTACAAAATGCAATTATATAAAAATCAGCATCTCAGAATAACAAATTCCCTTTCCGGCAAAAAAGAAGTCTTCAAACCTTTGAGCGAAGGTCACGTGGGTATGTATGTATGCGGCCCTACGGTGTATAGCAATGTGCATCTGGGAAATTGTCGCACTTTCATGTCGTTCGATATGATTTTCAGATATCTTCGGCATTTGGGATACAAGGTGCGTTACGTGCGGAATATTACCGACGCAGGCCATTTAGAGGACGATGCCGAGGATGGGGAGGATAAAATCGCCAAAAAAGCACGTTTGGAGCAACTTGAGCCCATGGAAGTGGTTCAGCGTTACACGCTTGATTTTCATAATATTCTTGATAAATTCAACTTCCTGCCTCCAAGTATCGAACCCACGGCCACCGGCCATATCATAGAACAGATTGAAATAATAAAAGAAATCCTGGAAAAAGGATATGCCTATGAAACCAATGGCTCGGTATATTTTGATGTTAAAAAGTTTAATGAAACCCATCAGTATGGAAAATTGAGTGGTCGTAAATTGGAGGATATGATCGCCAATACCCGCGAATTGAACGCACAGAACGAAAAAAAGAGTCCTCAGGATTTTGCCCTTTGGAAAAAAGCCGAGGTTCAGCATATTATGAGATGGCCTTCGCCCTGGGGCGACGGATTTCCTGGATGGCATCTCGAATGTACAGCCATGAGCACGAAATATTTGGGGGAAACCTTTGACATACATGGTGGTGGAATGGACTTGAAATTTCCACACCACGAATGCGAAATAGCGCAAGCCGAAGCATGTTACGACCATCCGCCGGTGAACTATTGGCTTCATGCCAATATGTTGACCATGAATGGGAAAAAAATGGCCAAATCGACCGGAAACAATATTCTTCCCGGGGAAATATTTACGGGGGAAAATATGATTCTTAGCAAGGCATTTTCACCTTCTGTCGTACGATTCTTCATGATGCAAGCGCATTATACGAGTATCCTAGACCTTAGTAACGATGCCCTTGTGGCATCCGAAAAAGGGTACAATCGATTGATGGAGGCATTCGAAATTTTGAAGTTCTTGGGAACCGGATCTAAAACTGATTTTGATGTAGTTGCATGGAAGCAGAAATGTTATGATGCCATGAACGATGATTTTAATACCCCGATTTTGATTGCCCATCTTTTTGATGCGGTCAGGCGCATAAACCTTATAAGGGATGGTCATGAAACTATCACTGCCGAGGATAAGAACTTGCTCCAAAAAACCATGGGCGATTTCGTATTCGAAGTTCTTGGAATCGAACAAAAGACGTCGGTGGAAGATGCCCATACGCTGGCTGGCGTCATGAAGCTTTTGATAGATTTGCGCAACGAAGCAAGGTCAAATAAAGATTTTGCCACATCCGATAAGATTCGGGATGAATTGCATACCCTAGGAATTCAACTGAAAGACGGAAACGAGGGTACCACGTACAGCGTGGCTTAATTAAAAGGCCAGATAATAATGAATTTACCGCCAACACTGCGATTTAAAACCCCCTAAAGGAAGCAGGTGACCTCACTATGAAAAAAATATTGATAGCCCCCTTCGTGTTTCTTGTCAAGTTTTATCAACAGGTCATTTCGCCCTATACCCCGGCTTCTTGCCGATATTCTCCGACCTGTTCCCAATATACCTTGGAAGCGCTTAATAAATATGGCCTATTCAAAGGGGGTTGGCTTTCCATTAAACGCATCGTCAGCTGCAATCCTTGGGGCGGAAAAGGCTATGACCCCGTACCCTAAAGAGGACCATTTCAAAATTTATAATTCCGCAGGCGACTACCATCCTTTCAAATTTCAAATTATGTTGTTTTCCCAGTATCTATTTTGTAAAATCACAGCGGTCTAGTTTCTATTTTTTATATTAGCCCCTTAAAATAATCTCTATGCATTTTTTGGGTATTATCTGGAATCCGAATGACACACTTCTGCACCTTGGTCCGATTCAGATCAAATATTATAACTTACTTTGGATCATGGCCTTTGCCATCGGATGGTTTATTACAAAACGTATTTTTCTCAAAGAGAATAAAACCGTTGAACAGTTAGACTCCCTCTTTATATATGCCGTTGTGGCGACTATGCTCGGCGCCCGTTTGGGTCATGTATTCTTTTACGATTGGGCCTATTACTCAAACCATCTTTTGGAAATACTACTCCCTATTCGTGAAACCGCCGATGGATATGAGTTTACGGGATTCACTGGTTTGGCCAGTCACGGTGCCGCTATTGGTGTCATCATCGGTATGTATCTGTTCACACGAAAACATCGCGAATTTAAAATGTTATGGATATTGGACAGGATCGTAATCGCATTTTCCATCGGAGCGTTCTGCGTGCGACTGGGAAATTTTTTCAATTCCGAGATCAACGGCAAGATAACCGATGAGAAGTTTATTTTTGCTACCCGCTTCGTCCGGGATTCAGATGATATGCACCCTTCGAAGGCTATGGCAATCACCAAGGAAAAAACGGTAAACGCAGCTTATGAAGCCCTGGCAAATAAACCCGAGTTTTCTGAATATTTGGCACAGATCCCGTATCGGCATCCCGCACAATTGTACGAAGGGGTAGCCTATATTTTTGTATTTATATTGTTGTACTACCTCTATTGGAAAACCGATAAGAAAAATAAGCCGGGTTATTTGTTCGGATTGTTTTTAGTGCTTCTATGGACGATACGATTTTTTGTCGAATTCGTCAAAAAGAGCCAAGGCGGATTTGAGGAAACCTTGGGATTATTGTCCACAGGGCAATGGTTGAGCATTCCGTTTATACTGATCGGGCTGTATTTTATGTTTCGGCCAACGACCAAGAGCGTATAGGCAACTCCTATAGGTCGAACCGAATCTAAAACCAGCTTGATTGCAACGCGTATGCGTATCGCGCCGGTAATGGGGATAGATCCTACCCATGGAATGAACAGATTTACTAGGCTTTATAAAATACCATGAGGAACTTCAAATTCGCGTTATTATTATTGGTCGGCTTAGGATGCCTACAATCCTGTAAGGAAGAAACCAAAAAGGTTCTAAAAACCGAGCCGATAGAATTCAAAAAAGAAGGTGAACTTTCGATTTATAGACAAAAAGTGGATACACTGATTGCGAATATTAATATTGAAATCGCCGAAACCGATTATGAAACCGAAACAGGTCTGATGTATCGTAAGGGGATGGCTGAAGATCAAGGCATGTTATTCATATTTCCGGGCGCGCGTCTGCACAATTTCTATATGAAAAATACCGAGTTTCCCCTAGACCTTATTTTTATAAATGAAAACCTGGCAGTTGCCAGTTTCGCGGAAAATGCAAAACCTTTCGACGAAACGAGCCTTTCTTCCGAAGTACCCGTAAAATATGTGCTTGAGGTCAATGCTGGATTGGCACAAAAATGGTCGTTGCAAGTGGGCGACCGGGTCGAATTTACAAGACGCTGACCAATTTATGGAGTTGCTGCTGCAAGGTCAGGAGACAGAACGCCTACTCTTCCGGAAACTTCGGAACATAGATTTTGATGCTTGGCTTCCATTTCATCAAAATCCACTAAGTACCCAATTCTGGGAGGGATTGCCACAAAATCCCAAAATCTCTTGTCAGGAATGGTTTGCCCGGGTCTTCTATCGGTATGAAAACCAATTAGGAGGTATGAAAGCCTTAATTGAAAAAAAATCTTCAAAATTGATCGGCCAGTGCGGCTTGCTGATCCAAGAGGTCGATGAGAAACGGGAACTCGAGATCGGATACTCGATCTTGCCGTCGTATTGGGGAAATGGGTTTGCTACCGAGGCCGCCCAAAAATGCAAAACGTTTGCCTTTGAAAATCAATTCGCCGAATCCTTGATTTCAATTGTTCATATAGATAATATTGCTTCAAAAAAAGTAGCGTGGAAGCTTGGTATGGAAATAGAAAGGCAGACAATCTACAAGGATAATCCCGTCTATATTTTTAGAACAAATCATGCTTAACCGCCCTGCAAGAAATTAAAAATAATCCTTCTCACAAAACATCTGACAGTTACCCCTGTTTCATAGAACTTGGTTCTATTACTATCTACTTTGATTTTAGGAATTCCGATTAAAGCATCTTTTAAGGATAAGCATCTTATTTTTTAATCTATGAAAATCAGCGCTCATCTTAAGAAGATGATGTATCTATTTAATTTATTTAAAATCTAAAGAGACGAATTAGACGTTTTTAATGTTAAATATTTTCTAAAATAGGAAATGTCGGTAGGGTATCCCTTTCGGCAATTGTCATAGTTGAGAAATATTACACCCCAATTTTATCACGAACTAAAATCGAAAAATGGAACGCAAGGAATTTTTAAGATCCGTGGGTGCCGGAGCGGCATTTGCCATTACCTTTGCCTGTCTCGGCGGGTGTTTAAAAGAAGACCCAAACCCCTTAACCACTGAGGACCCCAATGCCAATACACCCCCAGATCCCGTTACCGGGGTCTTGTTTACGGTAGATCTGTCGGCTTCGACATCGAGTAAACTACAAAATACAGGAGGTTACTTAACAAAAAATAACGTCGTCGTCGCCAAGGACCTTAAGGGCGAATATGTTGCCGCCACCGTTGTATGTAGCCATGAATTGAGAAAAGATATCATCTTCAATAATGATGAATTTTATTGTACCGCCCATGGCGCGCGATTTGATTTGACTGGAAAGGGAATAAATAATGACGGAAAGCGCGGATTGCGAATTTATGCCACTTCCTTGGAGGGCAATATATTGAGCATTTTGGCGTAATACCTATAACAACACAATTTTATCATTATTTCTCATGAGGACATTTCTTTTCGTAATTGCCATTTTATCTACATCCATAATGCATGCACAGCATTGGGAAACCAATTGGCAGCAAGCTACCGAAAAAGCTAAAAAAGCAGATCATAATTTGATTTTGGTGTTTTCGGGATCCGATTGGTGCGGCCCATGTATCAAACTTGACAAAAGCATTTGGCAGTCGACCGAATTCCAGGAATATGCCAAAGATCATTGGATCATGGTACGTGCCGATTTTCCAAGGAAAAAAGGCAATAAGCTTTCTGACGAAAAAGCCACTGAAAATGCCCAATTGGCCGAAAAATATAATCAAAATGGATACTTTCCATTGGTCTTGGTACTTAGTCCGGAGGGTAAAATCCTGGGGACCACGGGATATAAAAATATATCAGCGAAAGAATATATAGACCTACTAAAGAAGTTCGAGGGTTGAGATTTATTTTTATACTATTTGCCTTATTCACAATTTCCCCCCTTTTGTCACAAAAGGTAATGCAAAGACGCACCCTAAAGCTAATGGGAAGCCGATTTGACATTACCATTGTGGCAAAGGACACCGTTTCTGCAAATTCATATATTGACGAGGCCATTTCAGAGATTACTAGGATTGAAAAACTGATATCCTCTTGGGATCCCAATTCACAAACCTCTGAAATCAATAGGATGGCAGGAATCGTACCGGTTAAGGTAGATCCCGAATTGTTCGAGTTGATCGAGCGTGCCAAGCAGATTTCAAAAATAACCGATGGCGCTTTTGACATATCCTTTGCTTCCATTGATAAGGTCTGGCATTTTGATGGAAGGATGACCCAAAAACCCACCGCAGAAGAAATTGCCAATTCGGTGGCCAAGATCGGGTATCAAAACATACTATTGGACAAAGAAAAACAGACGGTCTTTTTAAAATTACCGGGGATGAAAATAGGTTTCGGGGCACTAGGGAAGGGATATGCCGCTGATAAAGTACGCGTAATGCTTAAGGCCAAAGGGGTGCCTGCGGGCATCATCAACGCATCGGGCGACCTTACGACCTGGGGGAAACAGCCCGATGGTACAGATTGGATGGTTGGAATCACCAATCCCCTAAACAAGAATAAGGTTTTTTCCTGGTTTCCGGTGGTCGATGCCGCAGTGGCTACCTCTGGTAACTATGAAAAATTCGTTGAATTCGACGGCGTCAAATACAGTCATATCATCGACCCTCGGACCGGATATCCTTCGACCGGACTCGTCAGTGTCACCATTTTTGCAAAAAGTGCAGAACTTTGTGATGCCCTGGCTACCTCGGTATTTATAACCGGGACGGAAACTGGCCTGAATATAATCGATCAGATCAAGGGGGTCGAATGCATTATCGTGGATGACCACAATACGATACATACGTCTAAAAACATTCAGCTTAATCCAACAACTTCACAATGAAAAAAATAATTATAGGGGTACTGGGCTTGCTTTCGTTCACTTCCTGTGTGGCCGTTCGGGAATATGAAAAAGTATATTTGAACGATGAAGAAATGAAATTGTCCTCCAAAGATTTGGAACGCTTTGAGACCAATTTTCAAATATATCGTGAAGGCTCGGCAGGTGGTAATGGAGGTAAAACCGGGGGAGGATGCGGATGCAACTAAATTTGAAAAAAAGTTTCGTCGTTTTCGCTTTCCTGCTCCTAGGTGCGATACACACCATTTTCTCACAACAGAATCAGTCTCAGGAATATGTAAAAAAAGTATTGGACAATACCGAAATCGAAATACTTTACAGCTACTATGATCAAGATGGGACGCATGCTGCGGTGACCGGTGGGGAAGGTACCGAAAAACTGAATGATATGACCCCTACCCTTGTGGTCAGTATCCCGCTAGGCGAAAATAATGTGCTTACCTTAGATGCTGGGTTATCGGCCTACACCTCGGCATCCTCTAGCAATATCAATCCGTTTGATGGCCGTAATCCTGCCAGTCCCTGGATCGAATCTTCGGGGGCCTCAAGAAGTGATGTCCTCAGTTACGTACACCCCTCCTTTTCACGCAGCTCGAAAGACCGAAATAATATTGTTAATGCGAATATTGCCTTTTCGAACGAGTATGATTATACCTCGATCGGATTCGGGGGAGGTTATACCCATTTGATGAACGATAAGAATACCGAACTTGGTCTTAGTGGCCAGGTGTATCTTGACAACTATAACCCGCAATATCCCATAGAATTACGTCCAGGCTTCGTCGGTAGTTTTGGTGGAGGCATCACGGGGAACGGCACCTATGCGCCCCAATTTACCCCTTTTGCACAATTAAAGCGGAACTCGTATTCCGCCTCCCTTACCCTTTCCCAGATCTTTACCAAAAAATTCCAGGCTTCGCTGTCGATGGATTTTGTATTTCAGGAAGGGCTGCTATCAACCCCTCACCAACGTGTTTACTTCGCCGACAAGGAACCATTTTTTATCGAAGATTTTCAACTGGCCGACGATGTAGAACGCCTACCGTTTAATCGGTATAAGTTGCCTATAGGGGCCCGATTCTCTTATGCCATCAATGAATCGGTCACATTTAGGGGCTATATGCGATATTATTATGATAATTGGGGCATCAATTCGACCACGGCCAGTGCCGAGATTCCGATAAAAATATCCGATAAATTTACCGTGTACCCTATGTACCGCTACTATGTACAAACGGCTTCGAAATATTTTTTTCCGAAAGATATTGCCTTGTCGACCGATCGCTATTACACCTCAGATTATGACCTATCGGCCTTTAATGCCCATCAATACGGCTTTGGCATAAGTTATAAGGATATTTTCGCAAATGCCAAGATTTGGAAAATCGGACTTAAATCTATCTACTTTAGATTTAATCACTATGAACGAAGTACCGATTTAAAGGCAAATATTTTTGGCTTGGGATTTAAGTTTATCCTAGAATAAATAGAAATGATGGCTTGTACGAATTCAACAGGCCTTCAAACTTAATATAAAAAATTGCCCTTTTGTACCTTATAAAATTTTTTGACGATAAACACGTTAAACAATAAGTAAATCAATACCTACGACCTTGAAAAAGTCAGTTCACTTCACCTACATCGCTATTATGGTCATCATTACCATAGCGGTTACCATTTATCTGTTTTATACAGGATATAGCTATTACAACACGCCCTTAGAGGAGCGATTTTATCATCCAAGGCATAGTTGGTTCAAGTCAAGTGGTATATATGGCCAAGGACTTGGCATTGTGGGCACTTTGATGATCTTGTTCGGGGTCGTCATCTATATTTTGAGGAAACGATATAATTTCTTGGCCAAACAAATTCGTCTTAAATACTTGTTGGAATTCCATATCTTCCTTTGTACCCTAGGGCCGATACTGGTCTTGTTTCATACGGCCTTTAAGTTTGGGGGCATTGTTTCGGTAGCATTTTGGAGCATGGTGGCCGTTGTGTTAAGTGGGGTTGCCGGACGATTTATATACAACCAAATTCCAAAAACCATCGAAGGCCGGCAATTGACCATCGAAGAGGTTAAAAATATGAAAACCGATTTGGCTGTGGTGCTGCATCAAAAATTTAGCCTCCAATCGAATACCTTGGACATAGTCTCAGATTTGATGAGCAACGAGAACGACATCGAAAATCGAAAAAAGCTGGGGTATCTTAGAAAAGTATTGAGTCGTGGCGATTTGCCCAAGGCCGATCGAAAATCGATACTAAAAATGGTGAAAGACGAAATTAAGCTTACCAAAAAGATTGCCCGGTTGAAGCGAATGCAAAACCTCTTTAAATATTGGCACGTGGCCCACATGCCCTTTGCTATCATTATGCTAATCGTCGTGGTCATACATGTTGCCGTAACCGTGGCCTTCGGCTATAAATGGATATTCTGATGAACGAAGTACTACTTGAACAGCTCATAACCTATGGCACTGTATTTATTCTTTTCGCCATGATTATTTTCTTTTATCTGCGCAAGAAAAAGGTCAAATCGGTAACGACCATAAAAAAAGTAAAAATTGCCAAGCTAGAAGGTCTTTACGAACCTATTTCACTGTATCCACATATCAACCTAAGTACGTGCATCGGTAGTGGCGCTTGTATTACCGCCTGTCCCGAAAAAGATATTCTGGGCATTGTAGATGGCGTGGCTACGGTCATCAACACCTCCAATTGTATTGGTCATGGAGCCTGTTTTCATGCGTGTCCCGTCGAAGCCATCACGCTGCGAATCGGTACGGAAAGTCGAGGCGTGGACCTTCCACATGTCAGTGAGGATTACGAAACCAATATCAAGGGGATGTATATAGCCGGCGAACTTGGCGGCATGGGCCTTATAAAAAATAGTGTTGAACAGGGCCAGCAGGCCATGGAGAATATCGCCAGGAATAAAAAACCATCGAAAGAAAATGTATTGGATGTAGTCATTATCGGGGCAGGCCCTGCCGGTATTTCGGCCACCTTGGCCGCCAAGGAACACGGTTTGACCTCGGTGACCTTAGAGCAGGATTCCTTAGGCGGAACGGTCTATACCTTCCCAAGATCCAAGATCGTGATGACCGCACCGATGGACTTGCCACTATACGGAAAGGCAAAACTCTATGATACTTCCAAGGATGAATTGCTGCAACTGTGGAAAAAAGTAATTTCAGAACACAATTTAACCATCAAGGAAAATACAAAGGTCGAAAGTATCGTTCCCATAGAAGACGAGGTTTTTCGATTGACAACGAATACAGGTGAGGAATATCTATGCAATCAGGTATTGTTATCGATAGGACGCAGGGGTACCCCTAGAAAATTGGGTGTTCCTGGGGAGGAATCGCAAAAAGTGGCCTATCGCCTATTGGAACCTGAACAGATTGCCGATAAAAAAATAATCGTGGTAGGTGGCGGCGACTCCGCAATTGAATCGGCACTACTTTTAAAGGATAACAATGAGGTAATGCTTTCCTATCGTAACGACAAGTTTTCAAGGCTTAAGCCTAAAAACAAGGAAAAAATAGAAAAGGCCATGGCCGATGCTTCGATTCGCGTCGAATTTAATTCGAACTTAGTATCAATAGCGGATAAAAGTGTGTTGCTAAAAATGGAGGGCGGGGAAAACGAGGATGAAGTAGAAAATGACCTTGTCTATATCTTTGCAGGCGGAGAACTTCCCACTAGTTTTCTTCAAAATGCAGGGATTAAAATAACCAAACGCTATGGACATGTTATGAAAAAACACAGATAAGTAATTTGAACGCCCCAGTAAAATATAGCATTCTACTTATGTTCCTGACCATTTCCTTAGGCTATGGTCAAATATCTCCTGGTGACCTGACCGATGCCCATGCCGACCTCGAAGGCATGAGCAACTGTACCCAATGCCATGACCTAGGCAATAAGGTAACCGATAAAAAGTGTTTGGAATGCCACAAGGAAATTCAAACCTTGATCAATCAAAAAAACGGATATCACGCCGATCCCGATGTCATAAAACAAGATTGTTCTCAATGTCATAGTGAACACCATGGCCGAAAATTCGATATGGTACGTTTTGATCAAGATAGGTTTGATCATAGCCTAACAGGCTACGATCTCGAAGGCAAACATGAAGAAGTCGATTGTAAAAAATGCCACGTTTCTGAATTTATTGCCGATAAGGACCTCAAAAAACGAAGAGGTACTTTTTTAGGATTGGATGAGAAGTGCCTTTCGTGCCACGATGATTACCACCAAAAAACCTTGGCAAGCACCTGCCTTGATTGTCATGATATGAAAGGCTTTGAACCAGCTCCTAAATTTGACCATGACCAGGCCGATTATCAATTAAATGGAGAACATATCAATGTCGATTGCATTGAATGTCATAAGAAGACCACCAAGAATGGCAAGGAATTTCAGGAATTTACCGGTATTCCCTTCGAAGACTGCGTTTCCTGCCATGAAGACCCCCATAACGACCAACTGCCCGGCGCATGTACCCAATGCCATACCGAAACTTCGTTTAAAACCTTCGCCGGCCAGGGCAAATTCGATCATGACCTTACCGATTTCACCCTAAAGGGAAGCCATAAAGAAGTCGACTGTTTCGGTTGTCATAAGACCAGTGAGGATCCCCTTCAGGTTTTTCGAGATCGGGGCAATATCGATGAAAATAATTGTGTGAAATGTCATAAGGATGTGCACGAAGGCAAATTCGGAACCGATTGCGCCAAATGCCATCGGGAAACCAGTTTTAGGTCGTTGCGATCCATGGATTTATTTGATCATAATGTGACCGATTATCCTTTGGAAGGCCAGCATGTGCAGGTCGATTGCAAGGAATGCCATAAAAAGAGCTATACCACCCCTATCGATTTTTCGGCCTGTAACAATTGCCATGCCGATTACCATAAAGGGGAATTCAAGGAAAACGGGGTTTCACCCGATTGTGTTGAATGCCATTCCTTGGAAAAAGGTTTTGATTATAGCCTGTATACCCTTGAACAACACCAAAAGACCGACTTTCCGCTGGAAGGGGCCCATGTGGCGACCCCCTGTTTTGCCTGTCATGTCAGTGAAGATAATAAAAAGTGGACCTTTCGCAATATGGGAACTTCCTGTGTAGATTGCCATAATGACATTCACAAAGGCTTTATCTCTGAAAAGTTCTATCCCGAACAGGATTGTACCGCTTGTCATAGCAATGATGCCTGGGCTTCCGTCGATTTTGACCATTCTAAAACTGCCTGGCCCTTGACGGGAAGTCATACCGAAGTAGCATGTAAATCATGTCATTTCAACGAAAAAGTGACAAATAAATCAATCCCAGAACAAAAATTCTCTAATTTAGGTACTGACTGTGTCACGTGTCATGAAAATGTGCATGGTGATACGTTCGCTGTGGATGGCGTAACCGATTGCATCGAATGTCATGTAACGAATACTTGGTTCCCCCAAAGTTTCAACCATGACCTTACGAACTTTCCTTTGGAAGGTCAACATGCAAAAATTGCATGTAGTGCATGTCATGAAGTTACCAATGCCAGTGGGGAAATTACAGTGGTGTACAAAATACAGAAATTTAGATGCATAGACTGTCACTTGCAATAATGCTGTTTTTAGGCGCCCTGCCGCTGCTGGCCCAATCTCCGCATGGGGACCAGTTGCGGATGGATTGTGTGAAATGCCATGATCCTTCCGGGTGGACCGTCAATTATGCCACCATTCAATTCGACCATAGTAAGACCAGCTATCCGCTCGAAGGCGCCCATGCCCAGACCGACTGTAAACTTTGTCATAGTACCCTGATTTTCCAAGGGGCGCCGACCGATTGTGTTTCATGCCATACCGATGTGCATAGTCAATCAGTGGGCAACGATTGCGTTCGCTGCCACACTACACAAACCTGGCTGATTAACAATATCACCGAAGTGCACGAGGAAAACGGTTTTCCGTTGATAGGCGCGCATAATAATTTAAGTTGTGTCGAATGCCATACCTCGGAAACCAATCTGCGGTTCGATCGCGTTGGGAATGATTGTATCAGCTGCCATAGTGATGATTACGCCAGTACGCTAAATCCGAACCACGAGGCGGCAGGTTTTTCAAAAGATTGTATCGAATGCCACAGTCCGTTAGGGTTTGGCTGGAACGCGGGAAATATAGCGAACATCAACCACGATTTTTTCCCGCTTACCTTGGGCCATGATATTCAGGACTGTACCCAATGCCATAAAACAGCTAACTATTCGGATGCCTCGCCCGAATGTATCAGTTGCCATCAAGAAGATTATGCCAGCACACTAAACCCCAATCACTCGAGCGCAGGATTTTCGAATGATTGTGCCTCCTGCCATACGACCAACCCGGGTTGGAAGCCGGCCACGCTCAACCACGACTTTTTCCCCTTGACGCAGGGTCATAATATTCAGGATTGTACACAATGTCATACCAATGGTACGTATGCCGGGCTTTCCCCCGAGTGCCTATCATGCCATCAGGGCAATTATGACCAAACTAGTAATCCGAATCACCAAACCAGTGGCTTCTCGACCGATTGCGTGCAATGCCATACCACGAACCCCGGATGGACACCCGCCAATATCAACCACGACTTTTTCCCCTTGACCCAAGGGCATAATATACAGGACTGTACCCAGTGCCATACCAATGGCACCTATGCCGGCCTCTCTCCCGAGTGTGTTTCGTGCCATCAGGACAATTATGACCAGACGACCAATCCGAACCATCAGACCGTTGGGTTCTCGACCGATTGCGTGCAATGCCATACGACGAGTCCAGGTTGGACCCCAGCAAATATTAATCACGACTTTTTCCCCTTGACCCAAGGGCATAATATACAAGACTGTACCCAGTGCCATACGACTGGTTCGTATGTCGGGCTTTCCCCTGAGTGCGTCTCCTGCCATCAGGACAACTATGACCAGACGACCAACCCGAGCCACATGACTGTTGGGTTCTCGACCGATTGTGCCTCTTGTCATACTACGAACCCGGGATGGGCGCCAGCCACGGTCAACCACGACTTTTTCCCATTGACCCAAGGGCATAATATTCAGGATTGTACCCAGTGTCATACGACGGGTTCGTATGTCGGGCTTTCCCCCGAGTGTGTTTCCTGCCATCAGGCCAATTACGACCAGACCAGCAACCCGAACCACCAGACCAATGGCTTTTCGACTGATTGTGTCCTTTGCCATACCACCAATCCGGGATGGGCTCCAGCCACGATAAATCACGACTTTTTCCCCTTGACCCAAGGGCATAATATTCAGGATTGTACCCAGTGCCATACGACGGGTTCGTATGTCGGGCTATCACCGGAATGTGTCTCGTGCCATCAGGACAATTATAACCAGACGACCAATCCGAACCACCAGACCAGTGGGTTCTCGACTGATTGTGCGAGCTGCCATACCACGAACCTCGGATGGACACCCGCTACGATCAACCATGACTTTTTCCCCTTGACCCAAGGACATACTATTCAAGATTGCGCTCAGTGCCACACCAACGGCACCTATGCGGGACTCTCTCCTGATTGTGTTACCTGTCATCAGAATGATTATAACCAGACTACTAATCCAAATCACCAAGCCGCAAGTTTCCCTACTGACTGTGCTTCCTGTCACACTACCAGACCGGGATGGACTCCTGCCACCTTCGATCATGACGGCCAATATTTTCCGATATATACCGGTAAACATCGTAAAGGTCAAGCATGGAACGACTGTGTGGAATGTCATCCCAATCCCAATAGTTATGCAGAATTTTCATGTTTCCAATGCCATTTACAGCGCGATATGGATGACAAGCATTCAGGGATGAATGGCTACTCTTATGTGAGCAGCGTATGTCTGCAATGTCATCCTGATGGCACAAAACCATAAGGAAGAATGAAATACCCCATTTTCGTAATCCTACTGATCTTAACCTACAACGTATTCGCTCAGGACAAGGAACAAGTCCTACAGGGACAGGTCACTTTTGTCACCACCCAAAATATTTATGTAAAATTTGCGGATACCGAAACGATAATTATTGGTGACACCTTACGATTAGCCACCACAAATTCTGCCTGTTTGTTGGTCAAAAGCAAATCTTCTACCTCCTGCGTTTGTTCGATTGTTTCAGATTGCGCAATTCAAAAAGGGGATGAAGTGTTGTATGCGGTCCCCGAAAACAAAGAGGAGGTGATTGCCATTATTTCAGGGGAACTCCCTAAAACTACCGGTGAGAAAAATATGCTACGCGCAACTGCTGCTCCCGTCGAAATCGAAGAAAAGGCGGTACCCTCAATGAAGGAAAAAATTCGGGGCAGGGTTTCCGTGGCAAGCAACAGCACCATCTCGAATGAACGCGATGCCCGGCATCGAATCATGGGGCGATTTTCAATAGATGCCGACCACATAAAAGATTCAAAATTTTCATTCAATTCGTATCTCAATTATCAACAAATTTTAAATCAAAACGATACTTCCTCGCTTCTAAAGACGAGTTTTTTAAGGGTATATGGCTTGGGCGTGCGCTCTGAGGCCACTCCTTCCCTGTCGCTAACCTTGGGAAGGAACATCAATTCAAAAATTTCCTCGATTGGGGCCATCGATGGGTTGCAGGTGGAAAAATTTTTTGGTAATAAATATATAGGTGCGATTGTGGGATTCCGTCCTGATATCCTTAATTACGGTTTCAATTCAAACCTACTGCAATATGGTGGTTATGCCGGAATCATGACCGATCAGGATGAATTTTATTCGCAAACTACCGTGGGATTTATCCAACAACAGAACAACGGGGAAATCGATCGGCGATATGCCTATTTTCAACATACCAGTACCATCCTGGAAAATTTGAATCTTTTCTCTTCATTGGAACTTGATCTGTACAGTAAAGTAAACCAAGTGGTCACAGGCGATATACGGTTGACCAACCTATATGTTTCTGCAAGATATCGTTTTAGCCCAAAATTAAATCTAATGGTATCCTATGATTCCCGAAAGAGGATATTGTATTATGAGACCTTTCAAACCGAAATCGAACGCTTACTGGACGATGATATCGCCAGACAGGGCATACGGGGTAGAATTAATGTCCGGCCCTTTAAAAATATTTTGGCGGGCGGCAGTTATAGCCAACGGTTTCAGAGTGATCAGGAGAACAAATCGGATAATATGTATGGGTATGTTACCCTTTCAAAAGTTCCGGCCATTAGAGGAAGGCTATCGCTATCTTATAACCGGAACGCATCAAATTATTTGGAAAGCAATATCGCATCGATACGACATTCAAAGGATTATTTTCACGGAAGATTGAATGCAGACTTTTATTATCGCTTTGTAAACTATAACTATCCCAATAGTTTGGCCCCTTTAAATCAACACTATTTCGGAACCGATCTATCGTACTATATCAACCGAAAGTTATATTTTAGTATTTCAGGGGAGTTTACCACTTTGGATACCGAAAAGACCTATAGAATTTACGCTCAGCTATCCCAGCGGTTTTAGCTGTGAAAAGTTCTATGAAATAAGCTGGGACAAATTGAAATATGAACCGTAAATTTGTTAGCTCAAAGACCCCTGCCGACAGGCAGATTTGACTTATGAATAATACCTAATAAACTACAAATGAAAAATTCAGTTTTAATACAATGCCTATTTGGTGCCTTTTTAATGGCATCCTGCAATAATGGGCCCAAAGTCATAGCCCCTGCATCCGAGGACGGAAATTCGGATAAAGGCAGCGGCATTTTTTCTTCCGACCCGGCGACCCAGGTGAATTCAAATTCAAACACTCCATTTAATGAAGATTTGCACAAAGTAAGTGTTCTGGAAGTACTGCCCACTGAACGCTACACCTATTTGAAAGTGAACGAAGATGGGAAACAATTTTGGATCGCCGCCAGAAAACAGGAGGCTAAGAAAGGTGAAATCTATTTTTATCGAAATGGCCTATTGAAAACCGATTTTGAAAGTAAGGAATACAACAGGGTATTCGATACCATCTATTTGGTTTCTAACTTGGTCGATGAAAACCATTCAAAAAATGTAGGGGCCTTGGACACGAATGTTCCCAAGATGGAACAAAAGGCGGCCGTAAAAGAGGATATACCTAC
>JALHST010000241.1 GCA_022865355.1 Maribacter sp.
TGGTATCCCTGGAAAATTTACGTCACAAAAAATGTTACGAACTCAGTGACGGCCAATTGCAGCGGGTCATGATATCGCGCGCATTGGCACAGGATACCGAAATTATATTGTTGGATGAACCAACCACCCACCTGGATCTATACCACAAGGTGCAGATATTGAAACTACTGAAAGCAATCACCCAGGAGACTAAAAAAACGGTTGTTTTCACTACCCATGAAATCGATTTGGCCATACAACTTTGTGATAAGATCATATTATTAGATTCGGATCAGGTTCTTTTCGGAACGCCTTGTGAATTGATCGAACAAAGTGCCTTTGATAATCTCTTTCCTGCAGATGCGGTAACTTTTGATCCAGATACCGGTTCTTTCCGAATTAATAAGTAAGCTAAAAGTCTACATCTTATTTTCAAGTCAATCCCGTATCTTTACTCAACGAACAAAGCGTGGGCTCATAAAGTTTTGATTACGAATGAACGATTATTTGATTTACCTTTTAATTGGCTTACTATTTTTGGCTATTGGTTATTTTTTGGGGAATTACATTCAAAACTTAAAGACCAAATCGACGCAAAGCACCCTCGAAGAGGAAAAACGTCAATTGGTTGGATATAAAACCAGTCTTGAAAATCGTATTCTTGGTCTCGAAGACGAAAAAGAGGGCCTGCGTAACGAAAAGGAAGTTTTGGGAAATCAAATAGTACGTTACCAGGCCGATCTTGAGAACTTAGAACTCAAGAACCGTGAGCAAAAAGAAGAAGTAGAAAAGTTACAGGAAAAATTTACCAAGGAGTTCGAAAACCTAGCGAACAAGATCTTGGAGGAAAAAAGCCTAAAGTTCACCGAACGCAATGAAAAGAACATAAAGGATATCCTCACCCCGTTGAATGAAAAAATTCAGCTGTTCGAGAAAAAAGTCGAAGAAAGTCAAAAAGAAAATATTAGTATACATTCGGCCCTCAGAGAGCAATTGTTGAATTTGCAGACTCAAAATCTCAAAATTACCCAAGAGGCCGAAAATTTGACTAAAGCCTTAAAGGGCGATAGTAAAATGCAGGGCAATTGGGGAGAATTGGTATTAGAGCGGGTCCTTGAAAAATCGGGTTTGGAGAAAGATCGTGAATATACGGTCCAACAAAGTTTTGCCTTGGAAGATGGTACCCGGGTACTTCCCGATGTAATCATACATCTTCCGGACGGCAAAAAAATGATCGTCGATTCAAAAGTATCCCTTACCGACTATGAACGTTATGTAAATGCGGAGGAGGAACATCGCGATAAATTCTTAAAAGATCATATTCATTCACTTCGGAAACACGTCGACCAATTATCGGCCAAAAAATATGAAGACCTATATGAGATGGAGAGTCCGGATTTCGTTCTGATGTTCATCCCGATCGAACCCGCCTTTGCCATTGCTATCAATCATGACAATTCCCTTTATAACAAGGCATTTGAACAGAATATAGTCATTGTGACCCCCTCTACCTTACTGGCAACCTTACGCACCATAGATAGTATGTGGAACAATGAAAAGCAACAGCGAAACGCCATGGAAATTGCTAGACAGGCCGGGGCATTATATGATAAGTTCGAAGGATTTGTTTCAGATCTGACCAAGGTGGGCAAAAGAATGGACGAGGCAAAATCAGAATATAAAGGCGCCATGAATAAATTGGTCGAAGGTCGCGGAAATATCGTTTATAGTATTGAAAAATTAAAAATAATGGGGGCCAAAGCTAAAAAATCAATTCCGGAACAAATTTTGAAACGGGCTCAAAAAGACGATTTTGAGGAGGTTTCAATAAGCAGTGAGGAATAGTCGTACGTTGGGGAATTGATGCTAGATGCTAGAATAAAGAGAAAAGACGAAAGACGAAAGACAAAAGACAAAAGGAGAATAGCGAAAGAGACCAAACAAATGACGAAATACCGAATTAAAAATGACCAACTTCAAAAAGCAAGGCAACTTACTAATATTTAGATTATGAAAAAACTCCTTTTTATAGTCATCTTTAGCCTCCTAGCAGTCCTCGCCATCTATTATGCGTTTATATATTTTGTTCCCTATAGCGAAGGGGTACGTTCGGGAGAATTGATCAAGATCAGCCATAAGGGCGTCCTGGTCAAGACCTGGGAGGGCGAGATAAGCCAAGGAATTTCAGGGGCCCAAATTTTCACTTTTTCTGTGTTGGACAAGGATAAGGAGGTAATAGACCAATTGCAGGAATATCAAGGCCAATATGTAAAATTAAACTATGTCGAACGGTATGCTACCTTCTTTTGGATGGGCGATACGAAATACTTCATTACAAAGGTTGAACAAGAAGAATCACCCCATTTTAGAAATTAAAAAATTTGGAAAAATTTAAAACCGCACGTGAGTCAAGGGTATCAATTACGCAGTTGATGCTACCCTCCCATTCTAATTTTGGAGGCCAAGTGCATGGTGGCCATATCCTAAATTTGATGGACCAAATTGCTTTCGCCTGTGCCTCCAAACATTCTCAGAGCTATTGTGTTACGGCATCGGTAAATCGAGTCGATTTCTTACGGCCCATCGAGGTCGGAGAATTGGTAACCTTAAAGGCATCCATTAATTATACGGGGGAAACCTCGATGGTAGTCGGTGTTCGTGTAGAGGCGGAAAATATCACGACAGGTAAAAAAAAGCATTGCAACTCTTCCTATTTTACAATGGTGTCCAAGGATAAGGATGGGAATACCGTCTCGGTACCAGGGCTTTTAGTACATGATAAAAGTGGTATCAGAAGGTTTGCCCGTAGTAAATACAGGAAAGAGGAAGCTTTACAACGGGATACCAAATTTGATCCGGAAAATTTTAAGTTCGAAGAACATATTGAATTCCTGAAAGCGGAAAACCTCAGGATCGACCTGAAGTAATACCCTTGGCGGATTCCGCATCCAAAAACCACCATAGCGCCCCCGATTTAGGGGCAACGAGACTTGCGGGATATGCTGCATATCCGGGTAGCTTCTTCACTATTTGGGTTACTTTTTGCGCTTTGTCTGCACCGGTGACCAAAAAGACTACGGCCTGCGCATTGTTGATGATATTTCCTGTAATGGTGATTCTTTTTTGGCCTGTTCCAGGATGTACGGCAACTTCACAGCTTCTATTTGAATTCCAAAGCCCCAGGGCGTACGGAAAAATCGAGGCTGTATGACCATCTTCGCCCATACCTAAAATGACGAGGTCAAATTGGGGCCGCTTTTCAAAAATGGGTAGTGTTTTTTCTAAAAGTGCGGCATATCGACGGGCTTCATATGCAGGATCATTTTCTCCTTTTATGCGATGTATGTTTTCTTGGGGGATGGTGATTTTTGATAACAAATGGTCGGTAGTCATTTTGTAGTTACTTTCAGAATCGTTTGGAGGAACGCATCGTTCATCGCCCCAATATAAATTCACTTTATGCCATGCGATACGGTGTGCGTAGGTGTCCGCCAATACGTCAAAGACAAATTTCGGGGTACTTCCACCTGATAAAGCGATATGTACCCCTTCCTTCCCATTTATAAAATCAGCTAAAAACTTAGCGAATTTTTGGGCTACTTCTTGTTTGCTATCATAAATCTCAAGTTTCATACAAATACTTTTAGTTCTGGCCTAATCCATCAAGGGATACCATGACCTATAGCAAAGGCGCTACTAAAGGAACATCATGCGAAACGCCCAACTACCATTCGTTCGATTACCACCAGTCGGACGAATCTTTAAGTGAACCCGCTATTCTTCCCAAAAAATTGAAGCGGAATGAAGGATCTCAATGCCCGATTAAATGCTTTTGATCCCCCTATTCAATTGAGTGCGTTTATCGCCATACATCAAGAGAGAACACAAAAGCCGGGATCATCGGCCAAATTTTCACCGGGGTTACGCCACATGCCATGTCCTTCCATCAGATCGTCCTCATTTTGAGGACCCCAGACCCCCGCCGAATACCCGTACATTTTAACACCTTTGCCATTTTTCCAATAGTCCAATATAGGGTCGACAAAGGCCCATGCCGCCTCAACCTCATCAGCACGGGCATAGAGTGTGGCATCCCCTTGCATGGCATCCAACAACAAACGTTCATAGGCCTCCATTACATGGTTTTCCACTAAACTCGAATAGTAAAAATCAAGGTTGGCCCGCTCGACCTTAAATCCTTGTCCTGGTACCTTTACGCCAAATTTTATGAGTATGCCTTCGTCTGGCTGTATTCGAATGATCAGTTTATTGTCCTTGTTGGCCATCTCCGAATCCTTAAATATTTGGTGGTGCGGGGAAGTAAAATGAATGACAATTTCGGTCACCTTAGTCGGCATACGTTTTGCGGTGCGCACATAAAAAGGCACATCGGCCCAACGCCAATTATCGACGAAGAATTTAATGGCCGCATAGGTTTCTGTTATAGATTTGGGGTCGACGTCAGGCTCTTCACGATAGCCCCTTATTTTTTTTCCATCGATTACCGAGGCCATATACTGCGCCCGTATCGTATTTTTTCTCAAAGTTTTTGAATCCCGCATAATTCGAAGCGATTTTAATGCCTTGACTTTTTCATTGCGAATTTCATCGGCGTCGGCACCTATCGGTGGCTCCATCACGACTAAGGCAACAATCTGCAACAAATGGCTTTGGAACATATCGCGCAAGGCACCCGATTTATCATAATAGCCACCCCTCTTTTCGACCCCAACGGTTTCTGCGTTCGTAATTTCAACGTGATGTATATAGTTACGGTTCCACAGTGGCTCGAAAATGCTATTCGCAAAGCGGGTAACCAATAAATTCTGTACCGTTTCCTTTCCTAAATAATGATCGATTCGATAGATCTGGGATTCCTCAAAATAACGATGGAGCGCATTATTTAAATTTTTGGCCGTTTCCAAACTATAGCCAAAAGGCTTTTCGACTATCAGTCGTTTCCATCCTTTCACCTCTTTCGAAAGGCCTTGATCGTGAAGGTTTTTGGCGACAACCTCATATAGATTTGGTGGCGTAGAGAGATAGAAAATATGATTGTGCTCGGTTTGGTGGCTCGTATTTAAGTCTGAAATTCGTTTGGCAAGTTGTATATAATCGGTATCATAATCTTTGCCTAAATCCTCATAAAATAATTTATCGGTGAACGTTTTGATAAAACTATCAGCTTCCTTCTCGAGTTCATCCTTTAAGTAAGGACTTTCAACCACTACCTTCTTTCTGAATTCAACATCGCTAAGATCGCTTCGGCTAACCCCTAGAATTACATAATTTTTGGGAAGTTGTCCATCTTTGTACAAGTTAAAAATGGCAGGGATCAGTTTACGAGCCGTAAGGTCGCCCGATGCCCCAAAAATTATGAGCATCTGATTTTCTGTTTTGTTCATAGATTTTTTACTTACCCTAAATGTATCGAAAAGAAAAAGCAATCGCAACGACTTTATTGGATCTTGAACCACGATTTCGATATTTTCCTTTATTTTTGAGTGCCTTGTTAAATCAATGGTTTTTTCAAGCAATCCTAATTATTAAAGAAAGCACATGGAAGGTAAATACGATTTTGGTCTGATAGGTCTTGGCGTGATGGGACGCAATTTTATATTGAACGTGGCCGATAATGGTTTTACCGCTTTTGGCTATGATCTGGATGTCGAAAAAGTAACCGCGCTGAAGAAGGAAGGTGGCGATATCACTAAGGTTAGTGCATCAGACAACATTAAAACCTTTGTCCAATCCTTAAAACAACCACGTAAAATAATGATGCTCGTACCTGCCGGTAAAGTCGTTGATTCGGTAATCAATAGTCTACTGCCATTGATAGACCGGGGCGATATTCTGATTGATGGCGGCAATTCTTTCTATACCGATACCGACCGGCGGGAAGCCTATCTTCAGGAAAGAGGATTTTTTTTCTTTGGTGCAGGCGTATCCGGAGGAGCCAAAGGCGCTCGTTTAGGACCAAGCATTATGCCAGGAGGATCCAGAAGTGCCTACGTCCATGTGAAACCTATTTTTGAAGCCGTTGCCGCAAAATTCGATGGGGAGCCATGTGTGGCCTATTTAGGCCCAAAATCATCCGGGAATTATGTAAAAATGGTACACAATGGCATTGAGTATGGTCTTATGCAATTGATATCCGAAATGTACGACCTACTTAAAAAAGCAGGTGATTTGGATAATGACGAACTCCATGCGCTTTTTAAAAATTGGAACTCCGGCAGGTTGCAATCTTTTTTGATTGAAATAACGTCTGACATTTTTTTGCAAAATGACGATTTGGGCAAAGGCCGTTTGGTAGATGCGATTTTGGACAAGGCGAAACAAAAAGGGACGGGAAAATGGACCTCCCAGAATGCCATGGATCTGGGAATTCCGATTCCCACGATCGATATGGCCGTAAGTATGCGCGAAATCTCGGCTTTAAAACAGGAGCGCATGCAAGCCGACATGCTTTATGATCGCCCTAAGGTGCAATCCTTTGAGAAAAAAAGATTGAAGCAATTGGCGGAGGAGGCCCTCTACTTCTCGTTCATCATGACCTATGCACAGGGCATGCACCAATTGGCGGAAGCCTCGAAGGAATACCATTACGAATTAGATATGGCCCTAATCGCCAAAATATGGCGCGCAGGCTGTATCATACGCGCCCGTTTGTTATCCGATATTACCAAAGCCTTTGAAGCCGACAGGTCTTTACCAAATTTATTGCTTTCCCAATCGTTTGTCAAAGAAATAGAAAGTACGGTGGACGCAACTAGGGAATTGGTTGCCTATGGGGCCACGAATGGCATCCCACTACCCGGTCTTTCTAGTGCACTTACTTATTTTGATGCTTTTACGTCTAGCCGTTTGCCTTTGAACTTGATACAGGCACAACGCGATTATTTTGGGTCACATACTTATGAGCGCTTGGATCGTGAA
>JALHST010000242.1 GCA_022865355.1 Maribacter sp.
AAGCATAGGATAATTCGTTGTATCATCATTATTTTGGGAATGGGCATACGCTAATACCAATATAAACAAAAAGCCCCGAACTAACGGTTCAGGACTTTCAGGTATTTAATAATTTATTAGCTATGTTCTTGGGTCCGGTGGAATATGACAGCCATCACAGGCAAGAGTAGCCTGTTGAATATTCAAGGCATTGTCATTTTGAGGGCTATCAGCTGTCACCGAAAACATTCCCAAACTCATTAATACGATCGCAAAAATACTAGCAACTTTTTTCATATGTGTGAATTTTAGTTAGTGGTTTATAGGGTTTTATTATGTTGCTAAACTAATAAACCCCACTCCCGATCTCGATGGTAAATCGGGAATACTAGTAAAATGCCTTATTTTGAGAGTGAGTGAACCGATTCTGTGAGTATCGGTTTAATTCAGGTTGGAAATGGTGTTTTTTGAAAGCAGCTTTTTTAACCCATCGATATTTTCCTTGTAGGTTTTAGAAAATGGCAGTTGCTGCTTGACCAATTTTAAGGCGCAAATCGATTTGCCATAATTGATCCTCGACACATAGTCGGTATTTACGATATAACTTTGGTGAATGCGCACGAAATTCTTGGGCAGCCTACTTTCAAAAGTCTTTAAGGTCTTGAAGGCATTGGCGACGGTACCGTCTTTCATGATAAACTCGGTAGCATTGTTATCGGCCCGTACGTACAAAATGTCATTGGTATTCAAATATTGATAATCCCCGTACGATTTTAAACAAAGCGTATGGGTAGTTTCCTCTTTGGGCAAACGTTTTTGCAGGCGCAACAGGGTTTTTCGAATGTCGAACTCATTATAGGGCAACAACCAGTAATCAAAGAAATTGTTTTTTATGGCACTATAGGCAAATTCCTTGGTCTTGGAAACAGCAATGAAAAGGGGAATATTGTTGACGTATTGATGGAGCTCCATGGCCATTTGAAAGTAATCGTTGGCCATATCGTTTAAGTGCACAAAAACGATGTCAGGTGAAAATTTTAGGATACTGTTAAGTCCGTCATTACTATTCTGCGCCAAATCGGCACAAACAAAGTCACCATAGTCTTCCAAATAATGCTGTAACTGCAAATTGGAAGTTGCATCGGAGTCTATAATCGTATAGGTATATTCCATGCCCCATAGAGATATTGACGAAATTAAGGATAGTTCGTGATTTTGAATTACACGAAAACCTTATAAAAACTAAGGTTTGGTATTTAATTTGCTGATAATGAAGTATTTTGAAGGAAAATACTTTCAAATCGAAACATTAAGGTACGTTAATTTTCCAAGATAACCTGATAGGCGCCACAATCTGCACGTACGGTGCGATCCATGCCCAGTAAATCAATCGGCGCCAAAGCGGCGGCATCGAGATCTGCTTTGCCCAGGGCGGCCGAATTACCCCCAATTCGAAAGTCATCCCTTTGGGAATCTAAAAAATCGGCCTCCAGATTGCGGTAAACTTGGTCATAGAGAAGTATGTTTTGAAAATCGTAGTTGGGATTTTGCGCTGTAACCTCATTATCCTGATACTTTAAGAGGCTATGTGAAAACTTAAAATTAAAAAGATTCAGGTCATTGGTCAGGAGGGATAGTTCATTGGTACCATTCCCGTCGATGATACAATTCTTAAAATCGGCACGCACCAAATCGAAGGCATTATTTTCCTGGGACCGGCTTAAATTCGATAGGGACAAGGAAGCACCTGTACGATATCCATGTCGCCAATAATTGGCAATGGTGGTCTGCAGAAAAGAATAATCCCCTCCCAATTCACAAAACAGCGAACTATTTCCAGCGGACCCAAATACACAGTTTTCCGCTGCAATTGTTGCTGTCTGCGCCCAAAGGTTGATGGCCGCGCTGTTGTAGATTTGGGTATTTTTAATCGTGAGGGTAGGGGCTTGCCCTAATGGATCGCCTTCTACCAAAAGGCCGATCGTGGCATTTTTTATGGTCGCATGATCCAAGGAGTTCTGTACACTGCCTTTTGAAAGCCAGATTGTGCCCCATTGACCCGGAAGATCGCCATACTGGGGTTCTAAACGATCCCCTTCAAAAATGACCTCATTTTCCAAAAGTTTGTTATCCGAACTAAGTTCCCCGGTCACTTGAAGCGAGGCGGAAGCGCGAACCAAAATACCGGAATCCTTGTGAAAATGCACCCGGCTACCCGAGGCAATTCTCAATATTTGCCCTTCCGGAACTACGGCATAGCCATAAATGACATACGGCTTTTCATTTGTAAAATTTAGCTGTTCATCAGCAAGATCAAAACCTGCTACCCTAGTTTCCTGGCCTTGATCACCCAAACCCAACAGTATCGTTTCTTTTGAACCATCGGGTCGGGTGCCTGGAAAAAGAAAAATGGCATCCTGTATCAAGGTTACGAGCTGCACCTCCTGCAGATACCCGCCAGAATCAAATTGAATGACATCGGTATCAAGAAATGTTGTTTGGCCTACATCAAATAAATCGCGGGTCGTTTCAATAAAAATAAAAAGGCTGTCTTGGGCATACAGGGGAATATGGTAAAATTCCTTACCGGCCATACCATCGACGTTCAGGCGATACGAACTCATCGCCCCCTGGCCAAGCCGAATGGAGGGTATTTCGATATCGTCCCGGGTGCGATTGTATACTTTTAGAGTGTACGTACTACTTCCGATAGTGGCAAAAACGGTATCCAGAAAGACCGTATCTTTTGAAAATTCAAGATTTCCTGCACTCGGGGCGTATGTTAGATCTTTCCGGCAGGACGTCCACAACAAGAATGAGGCCAACAGGGGGAGTAACAAGACATAGGGGCGCATAGTGTCTAATTTTAAATGGTAGGCAAATGCAAGGACACTTGCCTAGACCTTTTCTACAAAAACATTCTTGATGTCATCCGAAATTCGCATAGGTTTCAAGGTCCTTGCGTTCAATAGGCACCATTCAGTATTGGAACGGAGCAAGAGCTGATTTGTTTTAT
This sequence comes from Maribacter sp., assembly GCA_022865355.1. Classification (GTDB taxonomy): domain Bacteria; phylum Bacteroidota; class Bacteroidia; order Flavobacteriales; family Flavobacteriaceae; genus JALHST01. The sequence goes on from JALHST010000242.1 coordinate 2,996, forward strand.
CGTTGAACATTTCAACGACCCGAACCGTAGTGGCA
>JALHST010000243.1 GCA_022865355.1 Maribacter sp.
AACTAAAAATATAAAAGAAAAGAATTAAGCTAAGACAATTTGCAAATAATGTGATAATTAATGTTATGGGGAAAGTAATTCAAACGGAAAAATATAGTGGCTTATCCGAAGAGCAAGCTAAGCTGAAACTGGAAAAAGAAGGCTTTAATGAACTTCCTTCTTCAAAGCCAAAGGGCATTATGCAAATTATGATTGACGTGGTAAAAGAACCTATGTTCCTATTATTGGTTGCATGCGGTACACTATATATATTACTTGGAGATTTGCAAGAAGGGCTGATGCTTTTAGGGTTTGTATTTGTAATAATGGGTATTGAATTTTATCAGGAGAAGAAAACAGAAAAGGCACTGGATGCATTAAAAGACCTTGCCAGCCCAAGGGCATTAGTCATTAGAGATGGTAATGAAAAAAGAATACCCGGCAAAGAAGTAGTAACTGACGATATTGTTGTGTTGCAAGAGGGCGACAGAGTTCCTGCCGATGCCCTCGTTCTGTCGTGCACTAACCTTATGGCCGATGAGTCGTTACTTACCGGAGAATCTGTTCCGGTCAGGAAAAGAGTTGGAAAGGAAGGAGATTTGAATAGCAGCCCAGGAGGAGATGATATTCCAAATGTTTATTCCGGCTCAATGATTGTTCAGGGTAATGGGGTTGTTAAAATTTTAGCAACCGGAATGAAAACTGAAATTGGAAAGATTGGGAAAGCATTGGAATCTGTAAAAGAAGAGCCCACAAAATTAAAAAAAGAGATGAACATTCTGGTAAGGCGATTAGCTATTATTGGAATTTCGCTTTGCGCTGTAGTTATTGTTGTTTATGCCTTAACTAGGGGTGATTTGCTAAACGGATTTTTAGCTGGTATTACATTGGCAATGGCTATGCTTCCCGAAGAATTTCCTGTAGTTCTTACCATATTTCTTGCTCTCGGAGCTTGGCGTATGTCAAAAAACAAGGTACTAACTCGAAAACCGGCGGCCATTGAAACTTTGGGCTCGGCAACTGTATTGTGCACAGACAAAACAGGAACACTGACAGAAAATAAAATGACTGTTACCCAATTATTTAATGGCAATGATTTTCATACTGTTTCTGCAAATACAGAATTTCCGGATCCATTTCATGAGATCGTTGAGTATGGAATTTTATCGAGTCAGGTTAATCCATTCGACCCCATGGAAAAAGCCATTACCAATATTGGTGATAAATACCTTAAAAACACAGAGCATCTTCACGCAGATTGGGTGATGGAAAAAGAATATGCTTTATCACAGGAAATGTTGGCGATGTCGAGAGTATTTAATAGTACCGGAACAAAAGGCAAAACAATTGCCGCCAAAGGAGCACCTGAAGCAATATTTGATTTATGTCATCTTGCTAAAGATACTCAAAGCAAATACGAAAAGGCTGTTACTGAAATGGCCTCATCGGGTTTAAGGGTGTTAGGTGTTACCAAAGCAATAATAAAATCAGAGAGCCTGCCTGAAACACAGCATGATTTCAGTTTTGAATTTTTAGGATTAATCGGTTTGTCAGACCCCATCAGAGAAAACATACCTGATGCAGTTGCAGAATGCCACAAAGCTGGTATCCGGGTAATCATGATTACTGGAGATTATCCAGTAACTGCCTTAAGTATAGCTAAAGAAATAGGGCTGAAAAATCCTGAATTATGCATAGCCGGTAATGAATTGCTGGAAATGAGTGAAGAGGAACTTTCTAAAAAGATAAAAGATGTAAATGTTTTTGCCAGAGTTAAACCTGAACAGAAACTGAAAATTGTTAATGCATTAAAGAGAAACAATGAAATCGTGGCTATGACAGGCGATGGAGTAAATGATGCTCCGGCCTTGAAAACAGCAAACATTGGAATAGCCATGGGAGCAAAAGGAACTGATGTTGCAAGGGAGGCTTCATCACTGGTACTGATGGATGATAATTTTGCTTCTATTGTTGGGGCAGTAAAAATGGGTCGTAGAATTTTTGACAATCTACAAAAAGCATTCGGATATATTTTCGCCATTCATGTCCCTATCGCCGGATTATCTTTAATTCCAGTTTTCTTTGCTGATATGCCATTAATTCTATGGCCTGTACATATTGTTTTTCTTGAATTAATAATCGACCCTGCTTGTTCTATTATTTTTGAAGCTGAAAAAGAAGAAACCAACATCATGTCACGTCCACCAAAAAAAATTGACGAACCTTTTTTTGGAGCAAAAAAAATATTATTGAGCTGTTTTCAAGGTGTCGGAATTTTAATAATTTGTCTGTTGATTTATTTTATTGGTCAAAAAATGGGATACTTCGAAAAAGCTCTAAGGACGCTTACCTTTTTAACATTAATTGTATCAAACATCGCAGTTATTCTTTCAAACCGTTCCTGGACATCTACTATCTTTAAAATTCTTATTACTCCAAATAAAGCGGTTAAATGGGTTGTTGGAGGGGCTATTATATTTTTGATACTCATCCTAAATATTCCAGTTCTAATAAACTTGTTCCAGTTCGAAAGAATCGGGATAATTGAAGCACTAATTTGTGTAATTGCAGGCCTTTTTAGTATTACCTGGTTTGAATTATATAAACATTTTAAGTTGATTAAAAAACCACTTCTATAAATTCACTGTTTTTTTAAATTTGTCCAAAACAAAGGATGATGGACAATAACGCCAGTTTCTAACATCATGCATAAATAATGGCGGGGCTCATAACATATTCGAGCTTGCTATCTGACATTAAGTTCGGTATAACTTAAAAGAAAGTGCTCCGAAGCCCGCCACTACTCATACACGTAACCGTTGGTGGTCATTAGAAAAAATACAATGAAGAATTAATTAAAATAAATTACATGGAAAAGGAATATAGAAATATTGGGTTTACCTTTTTATTGTTCATTCCTCTGACCTTCTTAGGGTTTTATAAAACCTATTTTGTCTTATCTCCAGAATTTGTAGGGACAGTGGATGCTTATACGCATATCCATGCAGTAATCGCTTCATTGTGGATTACACTTCTTATTACGCAACCTTTACTGATTAGGGCTAAGAACTTCAGTCTCCATCGAATTTTTGGCAATATTTCATATTTCGTCTTCTTCGCCTTAATCCTTTCTTTTATTCCTCAAATGATTAAGGAATATGGGAAAGGTCTTTTTCCATTGAATGCCAGTTTTGACATTGTACTCTTAATGTTATTTTACACCCTTGCAATAAAGTATAAAAACGATGTTGCTATGCATATGAGATATATGATAGCCATTGCATTAATTTTTGTTGGTCCAACTTTAGGCAGAATTATCTTTTTTTTATTGGAATTGGAACATTTAGGTTCTATGCAAATACCATATTTGATAGTCATAACTATTCTTCTAAGTTTGATTCTTTGGGATAAAAAAAATAAAAGGAACTACAACCCATATTTGGTTGCTCTCGCCGCTTTTAGCATTTACCTAATTTCACTCTATGCCATAGATGTTAATTTGAATATGTAAAGGATGTAAAGGATGTAAAGGAATATTAAAACGAACCAACAACAAAGGGTATGACGATCCGTGGCTCCATTCGTCGGCACCGCCGCATACCCGAGCCGTTGTGTACCATTAAAAAATAATAATATGAAACAATTGATTATTAGATTAGCCTTACTGCTACTATTAGTTTCTCCAATGAGTATCCTTAAAGCGCAAATTGATAAAGGAGAACTGGTTACGGGAAAATTAATTTCATCTGAAATTGCTCCAACCGAAAAACATCATTATAAAATAAATTTAGAAAAAGATCAATTTGCATTTTTTAAATTAATGCAAAACGGTGTGGATATTAAAATTACGACCTATGATTCAAAAGGTGAAAAAATTGAAGACTTTGATAGTCCCAATGGAAAAATTGGCCCTGAACTCTTCGCGTTAATCTCGAATGAAAAAGGAACTTATGTGATTGAAGTAACTGCGTTTGATGAAAAAGAGCCCTCAGGCAAATATGATTTAACCGTTGAAATAATAAAACCCAAGGCAACTTTACCGAATGAACAAGTTGATGAAATTTTTGCTCCTTGGGACAATAAGGAGACTCCAGGAGCGGCGGTTGCTATCGTAAAAGACGGAGCAATTATATATAAAAAAGGGTATGGTATGGCTAATTTGGAATATGACATTCCAATAACCCCCTCTTCAATATTTCATATTGCATCCGTTTCAAAACAGTTTACGGTGTTCTCAATTCTGCTTTTGGAAAAACAAGGTAAATTAAGTTTAGAAGATGATATACGAAAATATATTCCAGAGGTGCCTGATTTTGGCACGACAATTACGTTAAGGCACTTAGCTTCTCATACAAGCGGATTAAGAGACCAATGGGAATTATTATCTATGGCTGGTTGGCGAATGGATGATGTCATTACTAAAGAACACATTTTAAAAATTGTGAGTAATCAAAAAGAATTGAATTTTAATCCTGGGGATGAATATGCGTATTGCAATACCGGATTTACCCTTTTGGCAGAGGTAGTTGCCAGAGTATCTCATATGTCTTTTGCAGAATTTACCAAGGAAAACATTTTTGAGCCCCTGAAAATGAGTAACACCCTTTTTTATGATGATCATGAAAAAATTGTTAAAAACAGAGCTTACTCCTATCATACAGATAGTACAGGATTTAAAAAAAGCGTATTGAATTTTGCAAATGTAGGGGCTACCAGCCTTTTTACCACAGTAGAAGATTTAAGCCTATGGGCATTAAATTTTTCTAATACTAGAATTGGAGACTCGACCATTATAAATAAAATGAACACTCTTGCAGTTCTAAATAACGGAAAAACATTTGGAGGGGCACTTGGTCAATTTATTGGCACCTATAAAGGTTTAAACGAAATACAGCATGGTGGTGCCGATGCAGGATATAGATCCTATTTAACACGTTTTCCAGATGAAAATCTTTCGGTAATTGTGTTTAGCAATTCGGCAGAATTTAATTCAGGAACAATTGCCCATAAAGTAGTAGACATTTATCTTAAGGATAAAATTAAAACGGAAGAAAAAGACGTAAAGGTTGAAACAACTACCGATACTATTTCTATTGATTTAAATATATTAAATACCTACGTTGGAGACTTCGAACTACAACCTGGTTTTATCATAAGTATAACTGAAAGTGATGGTAAATTATCGGCCAAAGCAACAGGCCAATCCGTGGTTTCACTTATTCCTTTATCTGCTACCGAATTTGAAGTTGAAGGAGTTGACGCCAAGGTCGAATTCATTCACAATGGAGGTGAAAACATTAAATTATTTAAGCTTCATCAAGGAGGTCAAATTATGGAAGCTCCAAGATTGAAACCATTTGATAAAGCAACCGTTAAACTAACTGATTTTACAGGTGATTTTTATAGTGTCGAGTTATCAACAACCTATAGTTTTATAGTTGCTGAGGGCAAATTAACAGCAAAACATAGTAGATTAAGTGACTTTCATTTAAATCCAATAAAAGAAGATGTTTTTTCTGGTGACGCCGGGACTTTTGGACAAGTAGACTTTATAAGAGATTCGAATGCTATTGTAACAGGATTTAAAGTTTCAAATGGTCGCGTTAGAAACTTATATTTTGAAAAAATCAATTAGAATACTGTACACAACAATGTATATAGCGCATTGAAACGCGCCATATACAAGACGTTATAGCCAATGCAAAAAGACATATTATTAATATTTAATCATGAAAAATCAAACAAAGACCTCAAACATTATTCGTTGGATAGCCCGAATATGGGGGACATCCATTTTTGCTTTTGTTTTGTTTTTTTTATTTGCTCACATCTTTAGAACTGAAGAAGGAGGTAATGGATTTATTAATACAAGAGAATCGATCTCATTTATTTTTTTCCCGTGTAGTATTATTATTGGACTTGCGATTGCTCTGAAATGGGAAGGATTGGGAGGTCTTATAATTACCGTTGGAATGATTGGACTATTTATAACGCGATTTGATTTGATATCAGAACCATTTTTTATTTGTGGCATAACTCCCCCTGGAATTCTCTATCTCGTTTATTGGCACTTATCAAAAAGACAAACAGAAACTGTTGAAAAAGAATAAGCGCCTTACCATAGTCAGGATTTCATGTGGACGGCACAATTATTAATAAACATTATATGAATTAACAAAAAGGAATAAAGCACATGGCTGTAAAAAAGGCTATACCCCATAAGGGTTTTAGTGCTAAATTGATAGTAACGGCTAGTAATAAAAATTAGTAACAAATTGAAACAGAAGTGCTTTGAAATCCCTTAATGGGCATAGCCTCGACCGTTGTACCCAATGCAAAATTACCATTTTGCATTTTTTTATGTAATTCTATTGTACCGAACGGTCTGTTTGTTTATATTTGTCCCATGAATAAGAAGCACGATCATAGCAAAGTACTCAAATCCGGACTAAAACTTATTTGCACCAAAGGCTATAACAGTCTGGGAGTAGATGAAATCTGCAAATCCACCGGAATGACTAAAGGTGCTTTCTATAATGCTTTTAAAAGCAAAGAAAACTTTTTATTAAACGGGCTGAAAGTATATGGAGAAATGACGGTAAAAAGACTGAAATCTCAACTTTCTAAAGAAAATGCAAAACCTCTTGCCATTGACAGGCTCAAAGATTTGTATGACTCTATGTTTGAAGCACAACCTAAAAACAATTTTATGGGTTGTATGGTCAATAACATTATGTCAGAATTAGGCTCGAATAATCATACCGTTGGAAGTGCTGCATCAATCGAGTTTAACAGTTTTATTGAAGCCATTGAACCTTGTGTAAAAGAAGCACAAATAGATGGCGACCTCACCCTTTCAATTGACTCGAAAACGCTCACAGAATTACTGCATTCTACATTTTATGGCTCATTAACAAGAACTAAAAGTGTTCAAGACCATAAACAAGGTAAGCTAATGATGCAAACACTAATTAGTTCATTAGAAAATAAATAAGATGAATTTCAAAAAAAAATACGGAGAATACGCTTTAATTACTGGAGGTTCTTCCGGAATTGGAAAAGCCATTGCTAATGAATTAGCCAATAAAGGCTTAAACCTTATTTTGGTGGCAAGAAAAAAAGAAGAATTACAACAAGCTGCCAAAGAAATTAAAGCCAAACACCAAATTGATGTGGTTTGTATTACAGCAGATTTATTGACAGATGAAGGAATGCAAACTGCTAAAGAAGAAACTGAAACCTACCGAATAGGATTATTAGTTCCAGCGGCAGGATTGGAAGTGAATGGTGCTTTTGAAAAAAATAACCTGGAAAAAGAACTTAGGGTTATTAAATTGAATGTAACCGTTACTATGGAACTGACTCATTATTTTCTACAAAAAATGATTCTAAGAAAAAAAGGAGGTATTCTACTTATAGCCAGTTTATCCGGACATATGCCTAATCCTTATTTTGCAAATTATGCAGGCACAAAAGCGTATGTATTGAACTTTGGAGCTTCACTCTATGCCGAACTTCAACCAAAAGGAATTGATGTTACAGTACTTTCTCCAGGACTTACCAAAACCCCTATGACTGCTGATAATGGAGTCGATTGGTCAAAAACACCCATGAAAGCCATTTCTCCAGAAGAAGTGGCACAAACAGCTGTAAAAGCTTTAGGTAAAAAACTAATTGCAATACCCGGTTTTAAAAACAAAATGATGGGTGCTATGGCTAAGCATACCCCATTTAAATTAGGTGCTAAAATGGGTAAAAAAATGATGGATAAAGCAATTAATCCAAATAAGCTATAACAATTAAAACAATGATATATAACAACACATTCTTAGTCGTAAATGCCATTCCTAATGCGGATGATATGGCAAGTTTCCAATCGTATTTATCTCAAATTGTAGTTATTTTCAAACAATTTGGGGGCAGTGGAATGCAACGATGGAAAACTGCAGAACAAGTAATGGGGCATGGTGGTATAAAAGCTATGGCGGTTTTTGAATTTCCAAGTGCTCAATCTGTAAAAGATATGATGGCAAGTGAAGAATTTAATGCCCTAAACGACTTGCGTAAGAAAGCATATAAACAAGAAGTGGACTTAATGATATGTGAAGCACTTTAAACAGCACTGGGACATCACTGTATAAAAGCAAAAGCGGTTTGGATCTAATCTAAACCGTTTCTGCTTTTAATTAAGTATTTTGCTATCGGAAAATATATGCATTAAATCCGCTACTGCTCTTATATTAACCATTAACGAACATGCCATAAAAAGCGAGATCTTCATAGAAAACAAAAATGGACAACTACAAAAAAGATAGTTTGACGCTTAAAGGTGCTATAGCTCTTGGTACTGGAGTGATGATTGGAGCTGGAATTTTTGCACTATTGGGTCAGGTAGCAGAACTATCAGGAACTTGGTTTCCATATATTTTTATCATTGGAGCCATTATTTCTGGTTTCAGTGCTTACTCATATATCAAAGTTTCTAATGCATACCCCTCTGCCGGCGGCATTGCTATGATTTTAATGAAAGCCTACGGCAAAACAACACTCACCGCGGCAGCTTCTGTTTTGATGGCACTTTCTATGATTATAAATGAAAGTTTAGTGGCGAGAACCTTTGGTTCTTACACCTTACAGCTTTTTGATGTGGAAAAGAATTCCCTCTGGGTGCCGGCCCTTGGTGTCGCATTATTGATAGTTGCATACATCATCAATGTATCTGGAAATAAGGTAATCGGAAAAACGTCTCAATTCATGGCATTTATAAAAATCGCAGGCATAATTGTGTTTGCTATTGGAGGTTTATGGGCTGCCCATTTCACTATAGGTGATCTACTTCCGGTTACCGCTAATACAAATAACTATTCAGCTGCCAGCTATATTGGGGCTATTGCTCTCTCTATTTTGGCATATAAAGGATTTACAACGATTACCAATAGTGGTGGAGAAATCACCAAACCACACAAGAATGTTGGAAGGTCGATCATTATTTCATTACTCATTTGTACTATAGTCTATTTTCTAGTTGCCATTTCCGTAAATGCTAGTCTAACAATCTCTGAAATAGTCAAAGCAAAAGATTACTCTTTAGCCGAAGCAGCAAGACCTGCTTTTGGAAATTACGGGCTTTATTTTACTGTAGGAATAGCTATTGTAGCTACAATTTCAGGGGTAATTGCCAGTATTTTTGCTGTTTCTCGTATGACCGCAATGCTAACAGATATGAAGCTTATACCGCACAGCCATTTCGGAATGTCAGGAAGCGTGCAAAAACACATGTTACTTTATATAGTTGTCATTGCCATCGCCCTAACCATTTTCTTTGACTTATCGCGAATCGCTTCAATTGGAGCAATATTCTACTTAGTGATGGACATGATTGTTCATTGGGGAGTTTTTAAACATTTAAGGAAAGAGGTAAATGCCAATGGGATAATATTGATATCCGCATTATTACTTGACTTAATTGTATTAATTGCTTTTTTATGGATCAAGGCCAGTTCTGATATTTTTGTTGTTATAGTTTCAGCAATCGGAGTTATTTTGGTGTTTGCAGGAGAAAAATGGTTTTTACATTGGAAAGAAAATGAATAGGGAACTAAGATTAAAGCACGATACCCCAACAATGTATAAACACCATGCTACGCGCAGGTGTTTATACTAACCGTAAGCTGCAATTTGAATATGAATAAAATAAGCACTCTTCTATTCATTCTAATTTGCTTTACTACTTATGGGCAAAAAGTAAAAAACAAACTGATTGAATTTAACGGACTTTATGAAACAACATGTGAATATGAAGAAGAAGACGAGGAGGGAACACAAAATTATCTAAGATTTTATCCTAATGGAAAAGTAATTAGTGTTTCGACTGACTGCGATGGAATAGCTTCTGACTTGAAAGATTGGTTTAATTTGGATATGAAATATCTAAGTGTTGGGAATTATGAACTAAATGGAAAAAGGATTCGATTTTCAACAAAAAACAGAAATGGAACTGTTAATTACAGGGGGCAAATAACTATAAGCGGGTCCTTAAAATTGAGATCAAAAAGTCTAATTAATGGATACATAAGTCGAGAAGAATATCAATTTAAAAAAGTAGTTGGACTGAAATAAAAAAAGCAGCTAACAATGCCTATAATTCAGTGCTGCTCTTGATTTTATAGAAATTCCCTACTTTTAACAGGCTTGATCCAGGACCGGAAAATCCTAACGGTCCCGATAGCTCCCGATAGCTATCGGGAGGGACCAACTAATAACCGATGATAAAATTCTTTAGAAAAGTTCGACAAAATTTACTTTCGGAAGGAAAGACTGGAAAGTATTTTAAATATGCGATTGGAGAAATTATTCTTGTTGTGATTGGAATTTTAATTGCTTTGCAACTTAATCAAAATGTAGAAAACAAAAAGGACAACCACACAAGACAGGAATATTACGAACAATTGCTGGAAGATTTAATAAAGGATAAGGAATTTGCTGATGAAACTATCAAGAGTTTTTCTATTGACCATGCCAATTATGCTTCTTATTTAGAAATTTACAGGAACCCAAAATTACAACCTGTTCAAGTCTATGAAAAACTCATGACATTAAATATAGTTTCCGGAATTATATCGTTCAATTCCAACACCATAGAATCATTAAGAAGCAGTGGAGAAATTATATTAATTCCATTAGAAATTAGAAACAAACTTATTGATCTTCTACGTCTTCAAGATAGAATCTTAAAAGACGCACAGTTAAACGATACTGGCAAAAGCAATATCCTTCAAAATTTAGGAATGCTTAGAGGTGGCTCTACCTTAGATGGAAACTTAAAAGATAAACCACAGCTTAAAACCTATTTAGGATTTGATAAAAATATGCCGCAAATTATTGTTGGACTGGATGCTGCACTAAAATGGAAAGACTTTTCAGAAAGCTCCTCTATTACGTATTTAAAATTAATGATTCAAGAAATTGAAACGACTATCGATTTAATTGAACTAGAAATGAAAAAATAACGAAAGCACAACAATGCCTATAATTCAGTACTGCTCTTGAATTTATAGAAATTCCCTACTTTTAACAGGCATGTTTTCCGCACTGGAAAATCCCAACGGTCCCGATAGCTCCCGATAGCTATCGGGAGCTATCGGGAGGGACCCGCACCGAAGACATAGCCGAACCGTTGGGCATAATTATTTCGTTAGTAAAAGAAGCTAATCACCATGAATGAAAATTTATTTTTCAAAATACTACCAGTAATCGTTGTGTTTTTAGGAGCTTATTTTAGCGTTAATGCACAGCAGGTTCCTCTAGGTCAAGAAAATCTTGTAACAAATCTTGACCAAGAATTGTCAGGTGAATCAGCAAAACGAAATTTGGAATACATCAGCCGACTTCATCGTATGAGAGGTTCAAGAGATTATGATAAGGCCATTGAGTTTATTACTTCAAAGTTGTCCGATTATAAGCTGGAATCGATTGAATTGATCAAAATTCCAGTTGATGGTAAAATCATGTACGGTACACAAAAATCTAGAGCCAACTGGAATGTGAATTTTGCCGAACTTTGGGAATTGGAGGATCAAAAGGGAACGTGGGTGAATAAACTCAAAATTGCTGATTGGGAAGCGATTCCGCTAGTTGTCGCCCAGGACAGTAAAAGTGGAGAAGTTACAGCAGCGTTAATAGATGTAGGATCGGGAGTTTCTGAAGCGGATTATGCCAACAAAAATGTAAAAGGAAAGCTTGTTCTTACTTCTTCGCAGCCTGAAAGCATTGCCTCATTAGCGGTTGATAAATATGGAGCAGCAGGTATTATTAGCTATGCTCAGAATCAGGTAACGGCCTGGTGGAAAGAAGATGATAATTTAATTAGATGGGGGCACTTTGATTACTTTGCAAATACCCAATCCTTTGCCTTCATGGTTTCACTCAAGCAGGCTCGGAACTTTCAAGAAAGACTTTCCAAAGGGGAAGCAATAAGGTTACATGCTAAGGTTGAAACGGAAACTACTCCCGGCAATTGGAATCTACTTACAGCCATCATTAAAGGTACAGATCCAAAGCTGATTAACGAGGAAATCCTTTTCACTTGCCATCTTGACCATCCTAGACCAGGAGCCAATGATAACGCTAGTGGATCTGTGGCTATTCTAGAAGTAGCCAGAACACTTAAAAAACTTATTGATGAAGGAAAGATTGAGCGTCCAAAACGTACCATCCGATTTTTATGGTCTCCAGAAATAGAAGGCACTACCGCATTACTAAATTACAAACCCGAATTTGCTACAAGAACAAAGTTTAATATTCACATGGACATGGTCGGTGGTGGCCCTGCTACGAAGGCAATCTTTCATGTTTCGAGAGGTCCCTTGAGTATTCCAAGCTTTATTAATGATGTGGCAGAATCCTTTGGAGCATTTTTGAACGAAACGAGTATTGCCTATGCTAGTGGTGATCATGTAAAATACCCTATGGTAGCACAGGAAGGAGGGAAAGAACCCCTTCATGCGATATTGGGAAATTTTCATATGGGTAGTGATTTTGAGGTTTTCACTGAAGGATCCTTTAAAATTCCATCCGTTTCATTGCACGACTGGCCTGATAGATACATTCATACGAACATGGACGTGCCTGCCAATATTGATCCTACAAAACTTAAACGCTCTAGCTTTATAGGTGCCTCTTCGGGCTATTACATTGCGAACTTTACCGACACAGATTTGCCTTTGCTAATTAACAGGATGAAACAACAGGTACTATTTAGGGCACATGAAATGTTAAATTACAGTAATCAATTGAATACAGAAGAAGAGGAAAACGCCAAATATTACTTTTGGCTTGCTGAGATTGAAAGGTTTAATTCAATTAAACCGTATGCGGGAATTAGTACTGCCATGGATGTAGATTATAAAAAATATATTTCCAATCTTCAAATAAGTATTGGAGAAGGAAACCCAATTGAAAAGCTAGAAGTTGAAAACTCAATAATTTATGCTAGGAATGACCAATTAAAAGGAGGTATGTTATATTTCAGTTATGACTATTTTCTTGATCATTATGGAACAAAGAAAAAGCAACCATTACTACTAAGCTATTCAGGTATTCGTGGTGGTGGTGGTGAATATTCTTATGAGGCATTGAACCTTGTGAATGGTGAAAATACTCTCTCTGAAATCAGAAATATATTATCAACTGAATTTGGCCCAGTTGCTATAGGCCATGTCAAGGAATACCTTGAAGCACTTGAGAGTATCGATGTAATTAAACGCTTAAAATAAACTATGTGCCTTAACGAACATAATTTAGTGATAATCTTTGCTCAACTTTAATCTAACTAAAACATATGAAAATTGATTTACACAATAAAAACATACTTGTTACTGGTGCAAGTAGTGGCATAGGAAAAGGCATAGCTGAAGCTTTAGGAAATTCTGGTGCAAAAATTGCTATTCACTATAATTCAAATCAACAAAATGCAAGTGAACTAGCTAGGCAAATTGGAAATGGATCTGAGGTTTTCCAAGCTGACTTAAGCGATTCTAATAATTGCGAGAAGTTATTTAATGAAGTTGTCAGTAGGTTTAATCGTTTAGATGCAATTATTAATAATGCAGGAACATTAATTATGTCCCCCATGGAAAGTAAAAATTGGGTAAACGATTGGGATTTAACTATGGCAATCAATCTCAGGGCAGTTGGCATCCTTTGTAGAATGGCAATACAGCATTTTCAAGCTAATGGTGGAGGTAGGATTATTAATATTGCATCACGTGCTGCCTTCAGAGGAGATACGCCGGAATTTCTTGCCTATGCCGCTTCCAAAGCGGGTGTAGTTGCACTAAGCAAATCAATTGCCAGAGGTTTTGGCAAAGACAATATAACTTGCTTCACATTAGCGCCGGGCTGGGTAAAAACAGATATGACAAAAGAATCAATTGTTAAATACGGAGAGAATTATATACTTGATGGCATTGCGTTAAGTAGGTTAACAGAACCAAAAGATATCGCTCCAATTGTAACTTTATTGGCAAGCGGACTAGCTGATCATGCAACAGGTACAACAATTGATATTAATGCTGCTAGTTACGTTCATTAAATTAAATCCGATAACACGGCATATCTGGTTCGCACTTTTCTCCAAAAAATGCTCTCCCAAATTGCTATCGCAACTTCAAAAATACTGGAACATTAGCCTTCATCCTGATGGTTATCGGGACTCGCAGATTTTCTACCTGCCTGCGGCAGGCAGGTTCGGTTTGTATTTCCTAAATGAGGTGCTTAAACCACGCAACTAATCATTCACAAGACCGTTGTGCTCCTTTCGAAAAAAATAAAAATGCAAAAAATGAAAGCCTCAATACGTAGAAGATATGGTTCACCCCATCAGATAAAAATTGAGATTATTGAAAAACCTATTCCGAAGGACAATGAAGTATTAATTAAGGTTTATGCCACTACAGTCAACAGAACAGATTGTGCTAACCTTACTGCCAAACCTTTTATTATGAGGTTTGTCTTAGGTTTATTTAAACCAAGAAAAATAATATTAGGGACCGATTTTGCAGGTGAAGTAGTCTCAATGGGAAAAGATGTCGCGTCATTTTACATTGGTAATAAAGTCTTCGGTTTTAATCACACAGGTTCAGAATCACAAGCTGAATATATGACAACAACAGTAGAGAATTTATTTCCTATTCCGGAAAAGATAGATTATAAACACGCAGCTGCAAGTTTAGAGGGGGCTAATTATGCGTATACTTTCATACATAAAGTAAATATCCAATCTGGGCAAAAAATTCTAATAATCGGGGCAACTGGAGGAATTGGTTCTGCTCTCTTACAATTTGTTAGACAATTTGATGTCAAAATAACGGCTACCTGTAATACAAAAAACATTGAATTAATTCAATCCTTAGGAGCTGACAAAATTTATGATTACACGAAGCAAGACTTTACAGAGGTTAAAGATAAATACGACTTTATATTTGACTCAGTGGGTAAAAGCACATTTGGAAAATGTAAATCATTATTAAAAGAAAAAGGAGTTTATATATCTTCAGAGTTAGGGCCTTACTCCCAAAATCTTTTTTATCCCTTATTAACTTCATTTTCAGGTAAAAAAGTAATCTTTCCCATACCATATAGTAAGCAGAAAACGATACCTTATATTAGTAATCTTTTGGAGAAAGAAAGGTTCAAGCCCGTGATAGACCGAGAATATTTATTAGAAGATATATCCAAAGCTTACGAATATGTAATTAAAGGACAGAAAACGGGAAACGTTTTAATTAATGTATGAAAAAAACAAGAGTACAACAAAGCCAAAAATGGCAATGGCCGTCAAACTCCAAAGGCGAAAAAGCCAAATCCAGACGGCTACTGCGTTTAGCCGAAACATTAGCAACAATTAACAGTTCAAATAGATTATACCTATGACACGACCAAACAAACTATCCTCTATCATTTTTCAAAAATTTTCATATTTGATCGTTGGTATACTTATTTTACCACTTTCCGTCTTTTCACAAAAAAATGAATCCGCATTAATCCAAAATCTTGTAGAGTTCTCAAAAACCAGCGCAGTGACAGGACGGGAAATTGATGCAGCCTCGTTTATTAAATCGTTTTTGCCGAATGTACAAATACATGAAGATAGACTAGGGAATATTTTTATTGAAATTGGAAAAGGCGAACCAAAAAAACTAATTACGGCCCCGTTAGATGAACCGGGTTATGTTATCAATGGAATTCAGGAAGATGGCTATTTAAAAATTGCTCCAATCGGTTATGGACATGACGGTACTCTTTTTCATCAGTTTATTCAGGGGCATGAAGTCGTTATACAAACTGCAAACGGACCCGTTATTGGAGTATCTACAGTGCCTTCGCTACATTTTGAAGGTCTAAGGGCCGTAAGCGTAAGTTCTAAGGAGCCCGCCAATTGGCAAGAGGTATTTATTGATATTGGTGTTAGTACCAAGGCTGAAGCGGAGATGCGTGGTATTCGTTTGCTGGATCCTGTTACTCAAAATAAAAAAATTACCGTCATAGCTGATACATTCATAGCAGCACCCTCTATGCGATCAAAAGCTGCCGCAATCGCATTGGCAACGGTTGCAAATACGATTACCAAAGGCGACATCAAGGGTACTTTGGTCATCGCTTTTTCAACGCTTGAACTTCTCAATGGAAAAGGGCTCGAGGCAATTATTAATTCACATGGTCCTTTTAAGGAGATACATCGATTCAATAGGTTTTTGACTTCCGATCAAGTAGGAGATAATAGGTTATTGACGAATGATCTTGCTTTTGGAAATCCAGAAAATTTTACGGCAGTACATCCAACGACCCCCTTTGCATCCCGTGCTTCTACCATTGATGTTAAATCAGAAAAAATATACGAAATCGGGTTGCCGTGTCACTATGCAAACACGCCAGTAGAAATGGTGGCTATCGCTGATGTCGAAAATTTAATTCAGCATTGGTTGAGCGTTGCTGGCATTGATAGAAAGCCTAAGGAATTGCCCATACAAAAAAATTCGATCCTTGATAATGCTTCGTATGGTTCCTTTTCAAATGCTCATAATTTATTAGCAGAATTGATAGGTCGATATGGTGTAAGTACCGATGAAGGAAATGTAAGAAATCTGATTTTACAAAAATTACCAAAATGGGCCAAACCTGAGGTAGATTCAAAGGGAAATGTTATCCTAAATTTTGGCCAAGGAGAGAATCATATTGTATTTGTCGCACATATGGATGAGACAGGCTATATGGTAGATTCGATCCAGGATGATGGAAAACTGACCCTAAAAAGCAGGGGAGGAATGTTTCCTTGGATTTGGGAGGCACAACCAGCACTTGTTCATTCTTCCACAAGAGATATAGCGGGTGTATTTGAACCAAGATCCGACTACCTGACTGCCAAAAACCGTACGCTTCAAAACCCTCTAACTATAAATGCTGGTTTCAGTTCAAAAACCGAGGCAGTAGAGGCAGGAATTAAAACTGGCCAGACCACTGTAACTATGCCGAAAAAAATGATTCGTTTAAGCGAAAACAGGGCTACGGCCCGTGGTTTTGATGATCGTGTCGGTTGTGCGGCATTATTGTTGATTTTAAACGACCTTGATCCAGCATTGGTAAAAAATCGAATCACCTTTGTTTGGTCAGTAGAAGAAGAAGGAGGTTTAACCGGATCAACCTTTGCCGCGAAAAATCTTACTGATGCCACCATCGTTTATCCCATTGATACCTATGTTTCTTCCGATGATCCCTATACTTCAGAAACTTTTGCAAATTCTCCATTGGGTAATGGCGCTGTGATTAGGGTGCTTGAAAGTATAAATTTTGTAAGTAGGAAAAATTTAAAAATGATGCAAGACATAGCGGCTAAGAATGAAATTAAAGTGCAATATGGAATGACGGCTGGAGGTACCGATGGTCAGGCTTTTCTTGGATACGGAATTCCCTCTATTCCATTGTCATGGCCAGGAAGATATTCTCATTCGCCAATAGAAGTGATGGACTATCGTGATATGCATAATCTAGAATTGTTAATTAGCGCAATCATAAAAGAAACCGAGTGATATATTGATTAAATTTAATAAAAAGCTGCTAACAAAGCATATGAAAATATAGCACTCTGGGGATGCTACGCTTCATATACTCACGATGGCACTTATTTAAAAAAATGAATAGAAATAAAATATTTGTGTTTTTAACGCTGACCTTTTTTTGGTCTTGGACAAATTGGTTTATTGGATTAAGCTACCTATCAGACGGAATTAATCAAGAGTCAATTGGTAATTTTTTAGTTTTCTTTTTTGTTGGTGTATATGGACCAACAATTTTCGGAATTATTAGCACTCTGATCTTTGATGGCCATAAAGGAGTATTTGAATTAATCAAGAAGC
>JALHST010000244.1 GCA_022865355.1 Maribacter sp.
AAGGCAAATAAAAACATATATGGTTTACCTGGAATAAATAGAAACCAAAGCATTATATACCCTATAATCGATATTCCGTGAGAAAGTAAAAAAGCGTTCTTTTTTCCCAACTTTTTGGACATTCGGGTAACAATCGGTATCACTAAAAAAGTGGTTCCCAAGGCACCAACACAACCAAAAAGCGTCGGCCAGATCCCTGCGCTTGCAGCATCTCCATTGAACAAATAATAAACTACAATGAAGAAAGAAAAGCTCGCAATGGTATTGAAAGCATTAAAAATTAAGAACGTGGCAATACATAATTTTCGAAACGATCCAATGCCAAAGGCATCTTTGAAGCCTTTTACAATCTCCTTTATACTACTCCCAATATTCTTTAGGTTTAGGGGCGCCAGACTGGTATCATCTTTAGTTGATCTGCTCTTAATGAACATGGCCGGAACCATCGCTAAAAGCGCACACACCACGCCTACCCATATAGCCAGGGTTCTTGTAGCGGTATCGGCATTGGGAAACCATTCCGGGTCGTACATAACCACCCAAAACCAAGGTGCAATAACCCATGCCCATTGTCCTATCCATTGCGCAATGGCCATAATATCGGTTCGTTCATGAAAATCATCGCTCATTTCATAACCCATCGCCACATAAGGAACACTGAAAATGGTTAATCCTAAATAAAAAGCAAACGACCAAATTAAGAAGTATACGAAGTTGTATTCTATCCCATTCACTCTATACAATTGCCACATTAAAACAAAGGAAATACCCATGATAATGGACCCAATAAACACATATTGCCTTCTTCTGCCCCAAACGGATCGCGTATTATCAGAAATAAAACCCATGATGGGATCCGTAATTGCATCGAAAACTCGTGGCAAGAAAAACAAGATACCCCACATCCATCCCGGGAATTTCAAGTCTTGTACCAATACAACCATGAAAATACCCAAGGCCGCGGGAAACATTTGATTCGCTAGCATGCCCAATCCAAAGGCAACTTTTTGGCCAAACGGCACCTTATTTTTTACTGCTGTTTTAAATTTTGACATTACGTTTGATTTTAGTTGGTTATGGTATTATTATAAATTCAGATAGCCTCGTAATTGAACCCTTTCATATTATAAAGTTCAAAATTCATAATCAGTTGGTAGTATTGATATCACTTGTTGTGGGTGGCGCCATTAGGTCTTTCATTAATGCTTCTTTAGCACTGTTATATGTTGTTGTGATTGGCATTCCGTTTCTTGTTAATCCATCGAAAGCATGTTCATCCACCAACTGCCATAAAGCATATTTGGCTTGGCCGTTTATAGTAAACAGACCAAAATGGTTTTCAGATCCTTCTGTGTTTTGTGCATCTTTCCATGGTTCATCAAAGGCCTCGAAATAAAAACAGGATATGCCGGCTTTATTTGTCCAATTACGTATTTGCGAATAATATGCCCCTTCTTTGTATTCATCAGCTGCCCTGGAGCCGGTTGGGCCATACAGTCCATTAGAAACGGTTGCCCAACCCGTTTCGCCAATATGAATGGGTGTATCTACCCCAAGTCTTTTCAAGTAGTTAGAAACACTATCGTATTGATCCTTTGCAAATTCTGCGGCGCGGAGCATGGCGGCATCAATTTTTTCGATATTCGTTAGGTTCTCTTCGTCTTCGGGAACTACCCAAAATTCAGAATTATAATGTGAGTTATGAAAAGGATAGGTATGCATTGATATATAGTCTACAGCTTTGTTCAGTTTTTCAAGGTCTTCCGTATGATAGCTATTATCACCTCCTCCCCAAGACGCAAAATCATCAGAACTTGTTATCCATAAATCTTTTGATAACTCGCCTGCTACTTTTAAGTCTTGAAGGTGGTTTACCCATTTTAAAATCACTTTAGGTTGTACATAATAACTGGTCGCCCATTTTACCATAGCCTCATTACCAACAGCGATTATCTTTACGATATCTGGATGTTGATTTGCCAGCGCAACAGCTCTTGCAATTTCAGCTTCATTTGCCTTGCTTTCTTCGTTGTGGTCAGGAGTTTCATCAGTCCAGGCATTTTTACAATCGATCCATGCTCCCAACATGACATACATTTCGAATTCGGGATCTTCCTTTCTTAATTGACTTATCGCTTTTAATAAATTGGGAGCCTGCTGTAATTGCACGTTGTAGGTCCGTATGATTTTAATACCCATAGCTGATAGTATCTTCATATCTTCTTTAAGCTCATCAATGGTAGGTTCAATGTCTCTCTTATTCTTGCGATACCCCCCATATGAAATGGCTAAATAGTTTGGGTTGCCTAAAATTTCTTTTGCATTTACCATTGATTGTTCTTTACCAGAATCTATATTGCTCTCTTTTTTGGATTTGTTCATGCATGAACATAGCAGCATAACTACAAAAAAGTACACCCCAGTTTTTATTTCCTTTTTCATTCTTCTGACTTTCTATTTAGACTTGTGAGGGAACCTTGCTAATGCGTATTCCCTCTATTATCAGCTCTTTATGAAAACAATGATTCTATTAATCTCCCCTGTTCTTTTAAAAACCTCGTTACTTGTTTGCGCTCCAAGGGTTAAGCCGCTAAATTCCACAAACGAATCTTCATCATAGACCACCCTCATGCCTTCCTCTTTTGATAATTTATAAATGATAGGAATTTGGCAATAGGTAAAACAAAGTGAACCTTTGTCCAAAAGAATTTCCTTTACTTGGTTGTTTATAGTATTGTATTGAAAAGTTGTAGCTGCTACCAAAAACTCTTCTTTCCGTAATAAAAGCGGATTGAATAACAGGCTTCCTTCAACAACATTCACGCCTAGCTCCCCAAACCTACTCAAAATATCCTCTTTTACCTGCCCGGTCATACCTGGTTGCTGGGCGCCCTTACCTGCAGGGGTATGCGAATATGGGTCAGTTGGGAATGCTCCGTACAAAGCAGGGGATTTATGTACACCAAGACCTTCATTGATTTCATAGTAATGATCCAGCAATTTGCCTATGGTCACTTCACTTTCTCTGTTTGCGGCTGCCTGCAAACAGGTTTCTTGAACGCTCAACAGCAGTTTTGAGACCATGTGCCAGTAAATAGATCCCAAACCTTCATAACCGAAAAAGGTTCCCGACCTACCTGTAAACGATTTGTGGTCAAAGATTTCTTCAAAAATATCCAGCAAAAGGGCCGTGTCTTTCACTATCAGCTCCCCATATAATTCTTGTGATAGTTGCGCTAAGGCACCTTTTAAGCTTTCGGCATTGTTAAATGAACCGTTGAAATGATGATTTCCCTGTTGGTCTCTTTCCACGATTTGTGTGTTGCCATCTTTCATAAGTTGTTGCAATAGGGATGATTCCTTAACCCTTTTTAAAGGAATATTGTTTTTGTCAAGAAATCTTGGGAGCTCTTTATTCGGATAAAGCATATAACTGTATTGATCGGGTCTGAAGAGCGCACTATTTCGAAGGGCATTCAAAAGTTTTAAAGAGGATTCTCCAGAAATATACCCTGAGCTTAAAACGGCTACTTGACCTTCGAGCATCACTGATAGATTGGAGATGGATACCTCAATATCATTCTCAACCGTCATTAAATTGTACGAATGGAAAAGCATGTCAGTTCGCCGATTCGCTTTGATGCTATGATCGAGGTATTTTAATGTGATTTCAATGAATTGTAACAAATTACCTTTGGTAATGATTTTCTTTTTGTTACTGAATCCGTTTTTGTAAATCTTATTTCTATATTCACTACCGGCAATACCCAATCCGTCCATTACGGTTTTTCTATCTATATCGGAGATTTTACCTGAAAGAATGGGTAAATTATCTTTGAACGTCGCCGTCACAGCATCGAAAAAGACGCTCAGCTCATTTGAAACTTCATGGTCTTCATTTGGCATATTTTCGACTATCTTTTCAAAGAAACTAAAAAACCTTCTCAAATAATACAGGGTAACCATGGAAACACCGTTACCTACCAAGGCATTGTTGGCATCGTTCCATTCCGGTCTTTGGGTGTTCATCCAAATTCCGCCTTCCGGTATGAAATTGGACACTTTGGCCAATACGGTCACTAATAATTTTTCAATGAGATTTACTTTATAAATTGATTCTCCAGTATCTTTCAACAAGGCACCATCGGCTCCTATTTTTATCCTTTCTCGATTGATTTTTTCGTTCAATTCGGCATCAAAATCGATGGTGTCCTTAGGATTGTGCAGTATATCGGTGTACCCCTTTATTTTGTAAGGAACATTAGCATAGACAAAAATGTTCTGAGCGAAATAGGAAGCCAGTTTATTGGGATAGTGATGTTCAATAAATTCCAGAAATTTTAACAGATAAATAATCTGATGGTCGCCCCAATAACCTATGTAAGACCAAGGGTCGTCATGCTCAATAGTCTCCCAATCAAAACCACTTTTGGTAACGCGATAAGGATTATAGCCATCGAAAGTGGTGGCATTCACGAATTTATAGATCATACTTTCGATAAATGCGGGATAGGAGTGCACAAGGGCTTCCCAATTTTGAAAAATATCCCTCCAGTTGCCTTCATAATTCAATATTTTAGAACCGTCCTCAGCGGTTGTGTTTATGGAGAACCGGTTCCAAGGGCGACTTGGGTCGCCATGTCTTCTACTGAATTTTAAGGGCATGTATTCAAAAGCAAGTCGTTTGAAATTGCTGTCATCATCCCGCTCCGCCAATTCCCTTAAATAGCTGACTTCGAATTGCTCAGGGAAATTTTCAAAGAGCGCTCCCTTTATTTGGGATACTTCTTTGTTGGCGTTCTCAACATATTTTACAAAATCAGATCTTTCAATTTGATAGTTATTATCAAATATGCCACCTCTCATAATATTGAACAGCGTGTTTGAAAAGTGTCTCGTATTCCTCAATGCATCGGCTGTTAATTGGATGCCGTCAGCAGCCCCACAAAGCTCTAAAAGATGCTTTGACCCCTTTTCGATATCTTCCTGAACTGATGCAAAAAGATTTTTATTATTTTTTATTTTTTCAGAGATTTCACTAATGTCCACCCTAGATTGGTTGACATCCGCCACAATCATCCAACTCTTTTCGATTTTAGATGATAGGGTAATATCTGCACAAATGAAATACGCGCCTTTTTCAGCTTTTATATCTGTTTCCTGTTTAATTCCTGATCCTTTCCTGAATGCTTCGATTTGTAGCGAGGATAACAAATACTTGGCATTTTCAATGCCAGTCGACCAGACAGTTGTTGCTTTCAAGGCTTCGCTGGGCTCCGCCCTATCAACAATAATAGCGCTTAGCGAATAGATGCCTAAGCCAATCCCGGATTCTAATTCGTTTTTTTTATAGGCATCAACAAGGTTGCTATACGTATTTTGTAGGTCAGAATTCACGCCATAAGGCATGATATTTTGAATGCCATCCAAAACGGTTGCATGAACGTCTATACCACTATTATTGATAAGGGTAGACTTTTTTACAAAGCCATATAGGCTACTTGAATTCCAATGGTATCTGAAAGTTAGGCCAAGGTCTTGATTAATCTCCTCAAAAACAACTTTATTGCCGTAGCTGTTTTTATACAAGTTTCTATTAATCTTGTATATGCCAGAATACCTATCTGAAAAAGGTTCCCACAAATAGGATTTGTCGAGGGAGTGGATATGCAGAATGGTTTTACTTCCCGTTAGCTGTGCTGATTCCGTAATTTTATCATCTGTATAATAGGGGAATAGCGGGAATTCCGCATTTTTTCTTCCGGCCGATAAACCGCCATTGCTAGAAATAAACATCCAATGGTTTGAATTGCTCACAATGCTCATGAAGAATGGTCTCATAGCATCACAATTCGAAATTTTGTAATAGGTTTCGTTATCGAAAACCATTAATTCGCCCTGAACCTCTTTCGCTTCAATCGAAACTTTTTGATTTCCTACGTAAAGTGAATTATTTTGCATTTTATTCTTTGGAACCATATGGGAATTAGGTGGTTTTGTAAATGTTAGACTAAATTTCTTTAAGCTGTTTTTACTAGCTATTTCTATAAGCCCCTTATTACTTAACTTGAAATAATGTTATTCGAGAGCAATGAAAGGTCAAAATTTTACCAAACAGATAAACTTATCATCAAAAAAATAGAATCCAAAAAATCTCGCCAATACAAAAAGCATACAACTCTAGAACGAGATGGTGCTTTTGGTACGCTAGTGCCAGTATATTTGGCTTGCTAAGAAATTAAGGAACTAAGGTTTAGGTCTGAAAAGTAACAAAAATTATGTATGTATAGGTAATGCAGTGTTAAAAACTACACATGTTAAGGTACTTATAGTTCTATAATGTAGGTTACGAGGTTTTCATCATGCGATAAATCCATTTTTTTTCGAAGCCTATAGCGTTTAATTTCAACACTTCTTGTTGATATGTTTAGTAATGGAGCAATCTCTTTAGAAGATAAATTTAGTCTCAAATATGCACATAGCTTAAGATCATTCGGTGACAAGTTTGGATGTAGTGCTTTTAAATTCTTTAGAAATTCACTATCGGCATTGTTAAATGCTTCTTGAAAGAACTCCCAATCGTCATTCTGCTTTAAACTTTTTTCTATAATATTTAACAAAGGGCTCAAAGGGCTCTTATCTTGCAGGCCATTGAGTTTGTCCTTTATCGTGGTCAATAGCTCGTTTTTCCGTATTAGGCTCATTGTTGAGGTGGCCAATTCTTTACTTTTGGTCTTAAAATCAAGTTGCAATTTCTCATTTTTAATTTTGATAATATTCTGCTCATTTTTAACTTTTGTCAGCTCCTGTTCTCGGTTGTTCGTTTCAATTATCTTTTGCCGTTGTTTGCTATAATATCTTTTATATTCGTTATGCATAAACAATAAGAATAGCAAAAAACCTAACGCATAAAGCGTTATCGACAAATTAGATATGTACCATGGCTTCGCTATTTTAAAGGAATATGAAGCGGTATTATCGGAGATTCGATCGCCAAGTTTTGCCCTTACCTTAAAGATGTAATTACCGTAGGGTAAATTCTCGAACAACTCGGTCGAATTTTGAGACCATTCGTTCCATTCATCATATATACCATTCAATCGATACTGATAGTTCACCTCTAAATACGCATTATATTCGGGTACGTAAAAAGAAATTTCCAGGGTATTTTCATTGCTTTTAAAATTACCTTCTAAATTTTTATCCAATATCTGTGTTTTGTTATTACCTGTCCTTTTAACATTGCTGATATTGCTGATATTGACATTAAACTTTTTAATGTTAAGCTTATCAATATCTAAAGTGGAGTACCCGGAATAATTTCCCAAGAGGTAAACGTTGTCGCGTAGGTGCAAAATATTCTCATAGCCAATCAAATTGTCTCTGAGGTCAGACCTGATGGAAATACTTTTAATTTTAGGGATACTGGACAACCCGCCTAGTGCTGCGAAACTTATATTTGAACTCGAGAAACCCCACAAAGTATTGGTCATTTTGTCATGTACCAATGTGCCAGAAATAAAGGCATCGTTTGCAGGGTACAGTTTACTAAGAATACTATCTTTTTTAAATTTCCCTTCTGAATTGTCATACTTAAAAACGCCTTCTTTATAGGAGTACAATAATTCATTGTTATATTTAATCATAGCAGAATTGGCCCCCTTGATCGATGAATCTATAGATACATCAACAGCCTCGATATAACTAGTATCCACTTTTACTTTGAAAACACCTTTGTACTCATGATTAATAAAAATTTTATTCTCGGGCATTTCTGCGAAGTAACGTGAAGAATTATTAAAGTTTTTAATTTTGTTCCTTACCTGCCAACTATTGTTTTTCTTTTCAAGTATGTATAGTCCGTCGTAATTTCCTTGAAGTAATAATTTGTTATCCTTTAACGGTTTAATATCCCATGTACCATGGTATTTTGAAATCTTTTTGGCTGTATTGCCATTTATTGTGTATGTTCCAGAATCATGTCCACAGAATAACGTTTGATCAAATTCTTTTAAACACCAAACTTGTCCCTGGGTGCCCTTAACTAAGGTAAAATCATCATTACTTTGCAGATTTCTATAAAAAAGCCCTTGATTGGAGCCCAAATAAAGATTACCATTATAAATGGCTGAAGCATATACGCTGCCTATTCTTCCTTCGAAATCTTTATAAACTTTATAGGGGGAGTCTAAATTAATATAGCTCACCCCATTATCGAGGCCTAACCAAATAGTATTGTCAATATCTTCCAAAAGTGACAAAACCGTATTATTCAACAACCCATGCTTCTTATCTATTTGAAATTGGAAATCACCATCACTATTTAAGTAAATAAGACCATGTGATATGGTTCCTAATAAATACCCTTGATTTCGAATTCGAATGCTATTATACACACTGACGGTAGACAGCAATTCATTTGAGCTATGGTTCCATTTTTTAAGCGCCGTGCCATTAAAGTCGTAAAAACCATCATCCCTGGTCTGAATAAGCAAATGATCTTCCTTGGTGAATATATTAACAACAATTTGTTCCTTCACTATCTTATCGTCCGTTACGAGAACATCCTTGCCATTTTCAATCCTATATATTCCGTCATTAATACGCTGAAAATAAACACTATTACCAACCTTGTAGATTTTGCTAATCTTACTATTTGAGTCGATAGTTTCTACCGAATAATGGTCGACATTGTATATGTAGATGCGGTCTAATGATTGAAATAAGATCAAATCATCTACGCTCATTATATTCCAAAATTCTTCATCGTCAATTAGTGGTATGCCAAGCTGAGCTGCTAAAGATGTATAGTGTAAAACGCCGTAATTGTCTTTTTCCCAAAACCCAAAATCCATGTAACTTCCTGTGTAAACCCGGTCTTCAACAACCGCTACAGATCTCATAATGGACTCATTGGCTGTGGGGTATAATTTCCAAGCAGTGCCATTATACTCTAGCAAACCTTTGCTATTTGCTACATATATGTGTTTGTCGGGAGATTGTGAGATGGACCAATTTTGATTCTCAGCATGATAATCTGAAGGCGAATAATTTCGGATAGGGGGTAGCTCTTGCGCCAAGATTATGGAGCAACTAAAGCAAAATAAATGGAGAACAAATACGCTCTTGTTTTTCACGATTAGCTTAGGTCAATATTAAGTAAGATAGTGCAAATAAGCAAATTATAAATCGATCTGTAACTCAAATTTTAAGGCAGAAACTTTAATACGTTTTATGCTTTCCGCATTAAATATTATAGACTTCCAAAAATTGAACTATTGCCCACCTAGTGGGCCCAAACAACTCATTACTGACTAATTCCCCTGATTTTTTACCTATACATTACCTCAACTTAATTTAAAAGCACCTACAACAATAGGTTAAAATTACTATTTCTGCAATAAGTTAAAAATATAGGAATGCTGGGATAAACCAACAATATTAATTAATATTAGACCCCTTAACTGGTAATGTATGCAATTTGTATAGGCTCTTTCTGCGAATTTCTCAATTTCATGGATTATGTTTACCAACCTACAACAATTATCGATGCCCATGTCCCTTGGGTTAACTAATACGATGATTGAACTATAAATTACGATGAATCACCAAAAAAAATAATGGTACAATGCAAAACAATTTTCTAAACGCACTGCTTTTCTTATGCACAATTGGGGTATTTGCCCAAGCTGATAAAGTTTCGGTATTGCGCAATGATGAAGGGACGAAATTGGTGGTCAACGGTGAGGATTTTATGATCAACGGAATGAACTGGGATTATTTTCCAATTGGCACCAATTTTTCTTACAGTTTATGGAAACAACCCGACGACATTATTAAGGCGGCACTCGATACGGAAATGGGCCTGTTAAAAAACATGGGCGTAAATGCTATAAGACAATACACCGGGATACAGCCAAAATGGATTACTTATATTTATAAAAATTATGGCATCTATACGATGTTAAATCATACGTTTGGTCGCTATGGTCTTACCATAAATGGCACTTGGGTTCCAAACACCGAATATTCAGACCAGGCTACCCGCGAATTACTCTTGTCTGAAGCTACAGAAATGGTAGAAGAATATAAGGATACGCCTGGATTGTTGCTGTTTTTGTTAGGAAATGAAAATAATTATGGATTGTTCTGGGATGGTGCCGAAACAGAAGATATTCCACTAGAAGATCAAAAAGCTACAATTAGGGCGCGCAGTATGTATAAGCTTTTCAACGAGGCTATCGTTTCAATGAAAGCGATTGACAATTCGCATCCTATGGCTATTTGCAATGGAGATTTGTTATTTATAGACCTTATTGCAGAAGAATGTAAAGACATTGACATTTTGGGAGCAAACATGTATCGTGGGGTGAATTTTACAGATGCATTCCAAACAGTTAAAGACAAAATAAATAAGCCTTTATTGCTCACCGAGTTTGGGGCAGATGCATTTAATGCCATTGAAAATGCCGAAGACCAAAAATCCCAAGCCTTCTATTTGGTGAATAACTGGGAAGATATTTATGAGAATGCAGCGGGTCTAGGAAAGGCTGGCAACGCTATCGGTGGTTTCACGTTTCAGTTTAGTGATGGTTGGTGGAAATTTGGCCAAACTAAAAACCTGGATGTACATGATAATAATGCCTCTTGGTCTAATGGGGGCTATTATTTAGATCTGGAAGGAACTGAAAATAACATGAACGAAGAATGGTTTGGTATATGTGCCAAAGGCCCTACCAATGACCGAGGTCTTTATGACCTTTATCCACGTGCCGCATACTATGCGTTAAAAGAAGCGCATCAATTAAATCCTTATCGTGATGGTGTTACCCTTGATTTTGTAAAAAATCATTTTGATAATATCCAACTTACAGATGCTGTTTTAAGAGCACGTGGAGATAAAGCTGCCTTGGGAGCTGAAAGCAACAACAAAATTCGAATCAGCAACTTAAGGGCCGAATTTACAACATTCAACACAGGGGGCAATTTAATTACTACACCAGATCAGGCAAACCCTGACGATAGGGTCTTTCCAGATGAGCTTGGTTTCGATCATATGCAATCCTACTATGTTGGGGTCGAAGGTAACCCATCGTCAAATATGCGCGCCAATGTAAATATTAATATTCTCGGAAATATAGCGGGCAATCCCATTGATGAAATATTTTATGAAAATAGAGGGCGACCTCGCTCGGTAAATACCGATGATGGGAATTTGACCCTTACTGACATAAATCGTGTTCAAATTTACAATGCGGAATATACATGGAACGCCAAAGATTTTGACTTAATGGGGTTTTATCGGACCGGACATTACCATTGGGGTTATGAAGGCGATTTTTTTGGCCTATATCCTGAATCAAACTATGGTCCAAACCTAGATATTTATAATGGTGAAATAAGTGGTTTTGAGTTTGATGGTAAAAAGGCACTCAAAGGATTAAAGGCGGCTTTTGGGCCACAACTTTGGTGGGGAGCCAACCCGGCTTTCTTATTAAAGTATAGCAGAAATATAGGCAAGTTTGATATTACCGCTGTGTACCATGAAGATCTGGATGAAGTACGGAAGGCCGTTACTTCAATTGCCATACCTTTACCGAAAACGCGTAGGGCCACAGTTCACATTAAAAGAACGATCGGAAATCTCGGCCTTGAGGTTGGGGGTATGTGGGGAGGTCAGCCCTTGAATGGTAGGTTGTTCCAAATTGCTGTGGGTGAATCAGGAAATTATATCATTTATAATGATAAAATCAATACAAAAGACAATTGGGGGGGTAAGGCTAAAATAACGTATTCCAAAGGTAGATTCAACTGGTATGCCCAAGGAGCTGCCATGGGATTGGTTGCAAATGGCGGAGCGGATCAAACACAAACATTTACAGGCTGGAGACTTAAAGATAGCGGTAGTGGTAATCAAACCAATATTCTTTCAGGTTTTACTTATAGTCTGGGGAATGTTCAAATTGCCCCTAACTTTTTATGGCAAAAGCCCATTGTCGGGGCAATGCCCAATGACGTGCAAGCTCCTGGCAGACTTAGAAATATTCAAGATGACCCATTCGCTGTAAGAGCAAATAGAGAAACAGTTGCCGGAGAACTTCTGCTCACTTTTGATCCAACACCAGGTACATGGATGTATGAATGGGATAATGACAGAGCTGAAGATGCTAAGGTAGCGGTAAGCGCCGGTTTTGTTTTTCGTCATCTTCCAACCGCTCAAGATGCGGCCATAGGCTTTTTAGCCGATCGTACTGCCTTTGCTTTCCCTAATTCAGCTCCTGCCCATGACTTATGGGAAACCAATACACGTCTGGTATCTAAAGTAAGTCCAAATTTAGGTCTGATCGCTAATCTTTATTTTGGCAATACACAATCCAACGGCAGTGATGCAAGGTTGATTGAGCGTTTTGGAGGTGATATTAGGGTTATTTATAATAAAATTAAAGTAGTGCATTCCTTTAAGATTAACGACTGGGGGCCATTCGACTATCATCGAGATTTCAACCTAACCTATCCCGTACAGCTAATGTTGGATTTATCAACAACCCTTGGAAAACCAGATTGGTTTGTATTACCGAATACAAAGATTGGAATACGCGGTACATGGCGTTCCCTTGATCAATACTCACCAAGATACAGCCCGAATGTGGCCCTGCCATTTGCTACTGCACCAATCATAAGTCCTGTTGGATTTGGCAATGGAAATGAATGGGAAATTAGGACGTACGTTCATATCAATATCGGCAAATAAAAAATTGAGAAATGAAAAGCAAAAAAAACGGTTATTTGAAAACAACGCTCCTTCTAGGATTCATTTTTACTGTTGTTACCAGCTGTGAAAGAGAAATTTCAGACAACGTGGAGTTTGCGACTTTTCCAAAAAACGCAGAAGTTTTTATAGATGGTTTTAGTGGTGGATTACAATACTTCCCTTTTTTGGGATCGAAATTTGATGCATTTTCCGTAGACACTGAAGTGAAATATAAAGGAGAGGCCTCCATGCGATTGGATGTTCCTAACTTTGGAGACCCTAGTGGCGCTTATGCAGGAGCCATATTTCCAGATGCTACTGGGCGTAATCTATCTGACTATGATGCGCTTACCTTTTGGGCCAAATCGTCACAGGCAGCGACTATTAACGAGATAGGTTTTGGAAACGATTTTGGTGAAAATAAATACCTTGTCACCAAGGCGAATTTGAGAATAAGCACCAACTGGAGCAAGTACGTCATCCCTTTACCAGACCCCTACAAACTGACACTTGAAAAAGGTATGTTTTGGTATGCCGAAGGACCAGAGAATAACGATGGCTATACCATTTGGATCGATGAGATACAATATGAAAAGTTAGGCACGATCGCACAACCAAGTCCTGCAATTTTTAATGGTGTCGATAGGCTAGAGCAGGCTTTTGTCGGTGCTAATCTTACAATGAACGGACTTACACAGACCTTCAATTTGGCATCTGGTATTAATGAAACGGTTTCGGTAGCACCATCGTATTTTAAATTTAGCTCTACTGATGTTGATGTGGCAAGGGTAAGCGAGCTAGGGGTGGTTTCAATCGTGGGGATTGGCACTGCAAAAATTACAGCTGTGTTAGGTGATGTTAGGGCTAAAGGTTCATTAACAATTGAGTCACTTGGTAGTTTTGTTGCCGCACCTACCCCTACGAGAAGCCCTAGTGACGTAATCTCTATTTTCAGTAATGCCTACACAAATGTTCCCGTGGAGTATTATAATGGCTATTATGCTCCTTATCAAACCACTCAGGGCCAAGACGATCTTAACATAAATGGAGATAATATTATAAAATATACGGAACTAAATTTTGTAGGGATTCAATTTTCACAACCTACGATCAATGCTACCGCAATGACGCATTTACATATAGATGTTTTGATTCAAGAGCCAAATCCAATTGATGGCGGTGACTTTTTAAAAATTGAATTGGAAGATTATGGGGCGGACGGAACTTTTGGTAATGGCGACGACTCGGCATATGCACTAACCTTTACAAGTCCCACTTTGGTTAGTGGCTCTTGGGTAAGTTTAGATATACCTCTTTCAGATTTTACAGGATTGACCAGCACGGCAAATTTGGGACAGATTTTATTCATTAGTGATGCTACCATTACCGAAATTTTGGTAGATAACATTTACTTGTACAGGTAAAATACAGGACCAAAAAAATAAAATATGAATAAAATAAATCAATTAAAAATGAATACGCGTACTGTACTTCAGTGGTATTTCAATCCGAAATGGTATAATTCAATTTTAACTACGGGATTACCTGTGATGGCACTATTCCTTTTGTTATTTGGCTGTGCAACCGACGAAACCCAAACCGTTGCCAGGCTCACTGAACTAGTTATGCAAGATGAATTCGAAACCGACGGGGCCCCTAACACTTCAGTATGGGGTTACGACATAGGTACCGGTACCAATGGATGGGGTAATAATGAGTTGCAATACTATACAGATCGGGCTAAAAATGTAATAGTAGAAAACGGAGTATTACTTATTACCGCTGACCAAGAGTCGTTTCAGGGTTCAGCATATACCTCAGCAAGACTAATGACCAAAGGATTGTTTGAACAAATGTATGGTCGTTTTGAAGCACGTATTCGATTACCTCATGGGCAAGGTATGTGGCCTGCTTTTTGGCTATTGGGTGCTAATGACGACCAAGCGCCATGGCCACAAATTGGAGAAATTGATATCATGGAAAACCGCGGGCAGGAACCTACCTTGATAAGCGGAACCGTGCATGGCCCAGGATATTCCGCTGGAGAATCGATTACAAAAAGTTACACTTTGGTAAATGACCGTTTTGATACAGGTTTTCACATATTTGGCATTGAATGGGGTCCAGAATATATAAACTTTTATGTAGATGATGTATTATATAACCAAATTACGCCAACTGATGTTCCCGGTGAGTGGGTTTTTGATCACCCTTTCTATTTAATAATAAACCTTGCTGTAGGCGGCACTTATGTAGGTTCTCCGAATAGTGAGACAACTTTCCCTCAAACCATGTTGGTAGATTATGTGCGGGTATATAAAAATAATGAAATCAATTAATAAAAAAACGCTATGAAACAAGTATTAAACCAGACTCTTAAGGTTTCATTTTTAATCTTAACGATAACCTTTCTAGGGTGCAATATTGATGACGCCAAGTTACCAGAAGTTATTTCGGGCTTTACGTATACGCTTAATGAAGATTCGGGCACGGTAACATTTATCAATATTTCAACAGATGCAAGAACGTTTTCCTGGAACTTTGGGGATGGAGGCACTTCTACCGAAATAAATCCTATAAAGACCTATGCAAATGGCACTTACACGGTAACTTTAACCGCATTGAACGCTTCAGGAGCAGTGGCCACTTTCGAAGATACTATTACCATAAGTATCCCAAATCCAATGGTCTTACCTATTACTTTTGACAACCCAAATGTAAGCTATAATATTGCAGTTTTTCAAGGCACCGCATTTGAAATTCTTGATAATCCGGATGTTTCGGGAACAAATGACAAAGCCTCTAAAGTTGGCGCTATCACAAATAGTGGAAAAGTATTTGAAGGTATTAATTTTGATCTAGGAACTCAAATAGACCTTACTACAGATAAGACCATTACTATGAATTTCTGGGCAGATGCGCCAGTTGCGGTTTTGATGAAGTTAGAACAAGGAACAGGAGCTGATATTGAAGTTACCGCCAATCATGGTGGTACTGGATGGGAAATGATTTCTTTTAATTTTAATTCTTCAAACAAATATGTAAGAGTAACTATATTCGTTGACGGTCCTGGTGAAACAGCTGGCACGTTTTATATAGATGATATTAAACAAGTCGCATCAACGGGCGGCGGAACATGTACTGCAGAAACTGCCCAATCACTAAGTGCAGCAGACTTTAATTTGACTTTCCAAACAGACCCAACTGCTAGTATTGATTCATTTGATGCCGTTTTAACGTCGGTGTCAAATCCTGATAGTGATAATGCGGTAAACAGTTCGTGCCAAGTGGGCAAAATTGATAG
Source organism: Maribacter sp. (assembly GCA_022865355.1). Taxonomy (GTDB): domain Bacteria; phylum Bacteroidota; class Bacteroidia; order Flavobacteriales; family Flavobacteriaceae; genus JALHST01. The sequence goes on from JALHST010000244.1 coordinate 16,056, forward strand.
GAGTGGTTCTGCCCTTTTTGCAAATAATCAAATAGATTTAGATGCAAAACTTGATTTTAATGCGAATGCAGGCTTTAAATTGAAAGTTTGGTCACCTATGGCAAGCACTAAGGTTTTATTAAAACTTGAAGACCAAGCAGCTGCAGGAACTTTTACGGAACTAGAAGTTACAACTACCAAAACTAGTGCATGGGAAGAATTGACTTTTCCTTTTGCAAGTAGCGAAAGTGGTAAATATGATAAAATCATATTATTCTTTGAATTGAATACAAACACCACAGAGACCTATTATATTGATGACCTTAAACTTTATACCGAAGCTGGCGGTGGTACTGAGGGCAATTTGCTTGTCAACGGTGATTTTGAAACTGGCGATACCTCCGGTTGGACCTTTTCTGAGAATAACGGTACCTTTTCGGCAACCAATGCAGAGGCCGCATGTGGCAGCTTCTCCGGTCAGCTGGTGGCCGATGTTGATGGCGGCAATGGTGGTGCGTCATTCCCATTTGTCAAGCAATCTAATATCGGTATCGGAACCGTTATGCCAAACAGTACGGTCACCATTTCGTTCGACTTGCGTGGATCGTTATCCGGAGCTGGAGGAGTCTTTATTGCGGAGTTTTTCTCCGAAAATTCTACTGGAGGCACTTCCAAGTCGGAAATCCTAGGTGGTGGGGCACTTTTTCCAACTAATACCTGGACAAGATATAGTTTCACTGTTACCACTGGCGATGACGTAAGTGGCGGTGTGTCACTGCTGCTTAAGTCTGAATGTGGTCCGGTTGCGGGTTGCGGGGTAGATGCTTACTTCGACAACGTCTTTCTTGGCCTTGGTACGACGGGTGGTCCTGATTGCAATGGTACAGGTGGCGGTGGTTCAGGTAGTGGTAATGAGGGTAATTTGGTCACCAATGGTGATTTTGAAACAGGGGACGACTCGGGTTGGGATTCAGCTCTTGCTGGCAATAGCGGCACCTTTGAAGTAACTAGCGCAAGCGCTAAATGTGATACTTATTCAGGCAACATTGCAGTCAGTTCAGCACAATTAGAAGTTATTAGGCAAGCTAATATGGGTGTCGGAACCGTTACTGCAAACAGTGCAATTACAATTTCATTTGACTTGCGTGGATTAACGGGGAATGGTGGCGAGTTTATTGCCATACTTTTCTCCGAATCTACTACTGACGGTGTCACAAAAACCGATATCCTTGGCGGCGGCCCGCTTACGCCTACCGATGCTTGGACAAGATATACTTTCAATACTACTACAGGCAACGACGTTAGCAATGGTGTGTCACTACTGCTGCAGTCTGTATGCGGTGCCGTTGGTGGCTGCGAGTTAGATGCATACATTGATAATATCTTTGTTGCCATGGGCACTACTGGTGGTCCTGAATGTGCAGGTAATGGCACCGGTGGCGGTCCTGTTCCACCAAGTCTTAGCTTTGATTCGACTTCTGTAACTGTTAATGAAGATGCTGGGACCGCTATATTTACGGCTACTCTTAGTGGTGATGTTCAGGGTGGGTTTACGGTGGACTACGCGACCGCAGATGGTACGGCAGTTCAACCAGACGACTATACGTCTACTTCCGGTACCTTGACCTTTGCCGGTACCGATGGAGAATCGCATGATATTGTGGTACCGATTGTTGACGACGTTTTGGCTGAGAGCCAGGAGAATTTCGTGGTCAACCTATCAAATACGGCCATCGACATAAATACCCCCCAGGCTTCGGGGAGAATTACCGATAACGATGGTGGTCCTGTTAGTGGGGAGTTAACCACCAACGGTGATTTTGAAACGGGCGATATCTCTGGTTGGACCACATTTGTTGATGCACAAGGTGCCAGCTTTGCGGTAAGCAGCGCTCAAGCTAATGGGGGCACTTTTTCAGGCAACCTTGTTGCCGATTTTGAAGCCGGTGTCGGCGGTGCGGTAGACGCTGTTGTCAATCAGGCCAATCTTGGGGTCGGAACCGTTACTCCAAACACCCAATACACCATTTCGTTCGACCTGTTTGGATCGTTGGCTGGGGATGGCGGAGTTTTTTTCGCTGAGTTTTTCTCAGAGTTAGCTGGAGGAGGCGTTTCCAAGGCCGAAATCCTCAGCGGTGGACCGCTTTTTCCGAATAGTACCTGGACCACCTATACATATACGGTTACCACAGGCTCTGACGTCAATGGCGGTATAACACTACAGTTGAAGTCTTCGTGTGGTCCGGTGCCGGGCTGTTTGGTAGATGCATACATCGACAATGTAACAGTTAAGCTTGCTAACTGATAGCTGTTGGTGTAATGTGAAGAAGTAATTTATAAATAGAAAAGTTAGTATAGTTGTTTTTTTAACTCTCTATAGGAAGGGGCATTGTATCTGCCTCTTCTTAAATAAAGATAGATAAAAAGCATGTTGTTTAATACGTAAGCGGAATATGAATCATAGAAGTTTTGCCCTAGTAATGATTTTTATAGTTGTGCTGTTTGGGTTTTTAAGTTCCTGTTCAAGTGCGGATGCAACAGATGCGGCAATGGAAGCTGATATTCTTCCAATCAATTTAACATGGTCTATCAATGTAGTTGGATCTGATATCAATAATCCCAATGGGGATGGTTCAGGAGTTGTAGTATGTAAGGCATCGGCCAAAAATGCTGTGCGATATGGATTTAAATTTGGGAACGGAGCAGTGCAGGAAAGTACCACTGGGGAATTGCAGCATACTTTCACCGAGCCTGGTATCAATGATTACACTATAAGTGTATTTGCCTATTCGAGTACAAGCAATATGATCAGTATCTTAAAGACAGTTACGGTTCTCTTCGCTGACCCGGTGGAGAAGGTAGATGGACTTGTTTGGAGTGATGAGTTTAACGTAGATGGTCCCGTGTCATCTAACAATTGGTTTTCAGAAATAGTTCCCCCTAATAATGGAGGTTGGCATAATGGAGAGCAACAACATTATACCAATAGAACAGATAATGCGTATGTATCCAATGGAACATTAAAGATTGTTGCCAAAAAGGAAACATATACCGCCTTCAATTCGACCAAAAATTACACCTCGGCACGATTAAATTCTGAATTCTCATTTACTTATGGCCGTATCGAAGTACGTGCTAAGCTGCCTGAAGGTGGCGGTACCTGGCCGGCAATATGGACTTTAGGGTCTAACATTACCAGTGTTGGTTGGCCCTCCTGTGGGGAGATTGATATTATGGAACATGTTGGGAATAACGTTGGTAGGGTATCAAGCGCAATACATACCCCATCAAGTAATGGAAATACTGTGAACCTTGGTATCATCAATATTTCAAACGCTACTTCCGATTTTCACATTTATACCGCTGATTGGACTGCCGATAAAATAGATTTTTATGTGGATGACACCCTTTTTTACACCTATAATCCATCAACTAAAGATAATGCCACATGGCCATTTGATAAGGATCAGTTTATTCTTTTGAATATAGCAATGGGCGGAACTTTAGGCGGGAATATAGCCGCTAACTTTGATCAAGCCACCATGGAAATCGATTATGTTAGGGTGTATAAGTAAACTAATTTATACCACAACCTCGAATAATAGGCAGGCTTATGTTCGATTTATTTATTGAATTATTTGATTTTACCGCTTCAAAGCAAAATGTCCGGCAAATTTTTGCTCTTCGATAATAATGAGATACCAGTAATCATCTGATGGCAGCATACTGTTATTATAAGTGCCATCCCAAGTAAAGGATGCATTCTGCACAAATTTTAATAGTTTTCCGTAACGATTAAAAATAGAAACCTGTGATGTACCATAATTTTCAAGTCCTGATAAATTAAAAGTGTCATTTATACCATCATTATTGGGTGAAAAAAACTTTGGAATATAGAAATGCAAGTATTGTGAAGTAACCGTAATATTGCAATACGGATCTTTCACATATATGGTATACAGCCCTCCATCTACATCAAAAAATATGTTACTTGATTGAAAAATAAGGCCATCCAAAGAATACAGAAAATCGCCTGAGTTGGCCGTTGTAATACTAATTTCATTCCCATTTGATTCAACAGTTTCAATAATTGGTGCCTCTGTACCAATTACATTATAAATTCTAGTTTCAGAAGAACAAACTCCACCATTAATATCGACAGTATAAACCCCTGGGGTATCCACAATTATTTCTTCCGTAATTTCACCTGTACTCCATACATAACTCGGGTTTAAAATACTGGTTTGCGCCCGTACTATTATAGTATTGCCGTCGCATAATACAAGATGGTCTTCAATTACAGTTCCCGGTTGTGTTCCAAAAACATCCCAAAGGCAAGTGGTATTGTTAAACGTCGCAGTCTCCCAACATTCCAAAGTCGGTTGTATTGGCTGGGTTCCCGTAACTTCCCAAGAACATATTACTGCATTAAAGGTGGCGGTTTCATAGCAAGCAATGGTAGGCTGTACTGGTTGATCCGTTACAGTTAAGTTTAGTACTTGATCACCTTCGCAATTTGTACCTGCTATGGTCAAACCTACTTGAGCCGATGTATAGGTCACATCATTTGCTGACCAGATA
>JALHST010000027.1 GCA_022865355.1 Maribacter sp.
GATCTGACCGGGGCCACATGCCATGAAAAAAATGAGCGCAAGTTTCGGTACATAATTTTTGGGTCTACTCATCTCCCATTTATTTTAAAAGTGTAAGGGGTTTTCGATAACCCATCTTTTATTATTTGATAGTAGTATTAAATAGTTTGCGCTCCCGATGTTTTTTCATGATATTGAAAAGCAGGAGGCCGGCGATTATGATGAATCCTCCTATTACTTGAATGCCCAATATTTTCTCCCCAAACGGATAAGCCAGCACAACGGTGAAAAATGGGATCAAATTCATGTATAAAGTTGATGTAGTTGGCCCGACGCGAACCACACAGAAGTAAAATGCAGAATAGGCAAAGGCAGTACCCAAAAGCCCCATGAATACCACACTACTCCAAAAGCCCACATCTTGAGGAAATGGGTTTGTCATTAATTCCGAAAACGAAAATGCCGCGAACATAGGCAAGGCGATCAATGCCCCGAGCGAGGTCATTAGAATGGCATCCATTCGGGTGAGATATTTGCTTACGATTATCTGCGATAAGGAGAATACCACGGCCATCATTAAAATATACAGATCGCCTATCTCAAATTGAAGACTTAATAACTTACCCAAATCGCCTTTGACCAGGATCAGGGCCACGCCAAAAAAGCAGAGGCCCATAGCCACCCATTGCAAAATTCCTAAACGCTTTTGCTGGAAAAGGAATGAAAATAGGGCGGTAATCGCTGGACTGGTGGCGATAATCAATGAGCCATTGATCGCACTCGACGTTTTTAAGCCCGCATTAAAGAAGTAAATCGTCAAGAAAATCCCGAAAAACGAGGTCAAGAAGAGGTACCACCATTCTTGGCGGGAAATACGAAACGCAAATAGTTTTTTGCCAAATTGAAGGTATAGGATAACCATGAGGCCCAGTACCCCGAAGAAAAATCGCCAAGAAGCCACACCCAAGGGGCTGTAAAATTTCAGGGCGATTTTCACCAAATGAAAATTGGCGGCCCAAAAGAGCATGGTAAGCACTAGCAAAAGAATCGGAAACATCTTTTTCATATGCGGCAGCAAATTCAGTAAATATAGGATTTCCTCCTGCAGCCTTTTGAAAAAATAAATTTGGAAATACGTGCAAATCGAAAAGCCATCTAAAATAGTTAAGCGAAAATCGCACCCAACTCCCGTCTAATCATAATTTTCAGAACGGGGTGTCGGTTTTTTAAAAGCTCCATGCAACATCACGGCAGCGGTATACAGTATGACCCCGATCACCACCCAGCGCAAGGTGTCAAGGGGCAATGACTTTACAATAAAAGCGGCCAATAATACGGCCACTACCCCAGGGATGGCCATGGCGATAGCGGCCTTTCTGTTATAAGCCCCTTCCCGAATAAAACGTACCGATGCCGGTGGCATAAGAAAAGCGCAGGAACCCATCATTATCGGGAAGGCAACTTTGGGCGACATCCCTAGGGCAAAGACCAAGGCCATACATGGTGCGTACAATCCGATGCCGGCCGTCATTAAGGCCCCTAGAATAAAATTGGCGCCGACGGCAATGGCAAGTTTCCCTTTATAAAGGCCGATGGCCTCGCCCCCACCCTGTATCCATGCCATATTCGTGGCAATCATAAAAAATGCTGTAATCAAAAGCGCGAAGCCCATTACCAGCCGAATTCTTTTCTCTGAAAGTTTCGCTACGATACCTGCCCCTAAAATGGCCCCGAGGGCGGCCGATATGAACATTAATAGTAAGGTCAAGGGATCCACCTCGATGATGGTGATAAAGATCAGGGCCTGCAATAACACAGGAAGTGTATTAGCGACATTCATCGTCCCGGGTATCAATTTATCTTTCGTCTGTTTTGTGAACTTCAAGAGGGCCGTTTGAGGTGCGAATGCACCGATGCCCAGTACATCAAAAAAATTGACCACAAAGCCGATAACGCTGGTTTTTAACCAACTGCTGCCTTCCAACCTATTTCTGTTGGCTAAAAAGTCTCCGGTCAAAATAATACTGAACCATATCGTTAGACCAGCTAATGCAATCCAAATGAGTGTAAGCATCTATTCAATTTATGGGGAACGTATGCAGAAGGGACATTTATTTTTTTATTCACAACAGGGTCGGCAGGTAATTTCTCGACCCGACCGCGGTTAGCAAACTTTATAAAATGTCTTGTTACGATCTAATTCGCCTTTCTCTAACATGGCTTCAATTTTCTTTGCTGTTTTTGTGATGGCCAGGCCGCCCAAACCAGTGCAACGATGGGTATTGGGCAAGGCATCACCGACTCTTTTCATGGTTTCGATTACTTCATCCAAAGGGATCAAATGGTCGTAGTCTGACAAGGCCATATTCGCACAGGAAATGGCGTTGGTGGCCGCCATTACATTTCTATTGAGACAGGGGGCTTCAACGCGATCGGCGATCATATCGCAGATCATTCCCAAACACGATTGCAATGCCATAGAAGCCGCCGACAAGGATTGTGCTAAGGTACCTCTTTTCAGTCCGACAATCCCCGCAGCTGCCATGCCAGATCCCGATCCACACTCGGCCATACAACCACCTACTTCCGCGGCAAAAGTCGCGTGGGCCGCAATGAATACACCTATAAGGCCCGCGGCAAGCATGGCTTTTACGATTTCATACTGTGATAGCCCCATAGCATTTCCCACACCGATGACCGCCCCAGGCAAGGCCCCGCATGAACCGGCCGTAGGAGCTGCGACCACTACCCCCATTGAACTTTTTACTTCCATCATGGCCGAGGTATAAAGAATCACTTGGTTCAGGATATCACCCGCTATCAATGCATCCTCTTTCATGCGCTGTTGAAACCCTTGGGATTGTGGTCCCAAAATGCGATCGGCATATTTTGTTCCCTTTAAACCGATTTCAATCGCGCTCTGCATAATCAGCACGATCGCACCCATCTTTTCAAGGACTTCTTCTTTGGAAATATTACCCCGAATACTTTCATATGCCAAAGCTAATTCCCATAATTCTAGGTTCTTATTCTGATTATATTCAAGCATTTCTTCACATGTAATAAAAGGCACTGTAAGATTCTTTCGAGACATAATCGGAAGCACCGGATCCAGCTGTTTAATAAACAATACTTCTGGCATATCCAGAAGTTCCTGATACAAAGCTCGGGGCATAAACTGCCCTGACTTGATCTCAATAAAGTGCTTAGTTCCTTGATGTACCGTAATTTCATCACAGGCAAAGGAATCTTTAATAAATTTAGGCAAGTTTCTTGAAGTACTTACATAGATCAAGGTCTCATAAAAATCGCCTTGCATCGATACCTTGGCCTCATCTATCTCAATGATCTCTATCATTCCACCGCCGATCGAAATCGCCGTTACCGTTCGAATCTCCTGGCTATTTTTGAGTGTAATTTTATAGGTATTGGGATGCGTAGCCCCAATGGGATGGATTTTGATTTGTATTTTAATACCCGCTTCCTCTATGGCCTTTAAATAGTCCGGTAGGCGTTCCTCATCGGCCTCCCATCCTAGAAAGCCACCAAACAATCCCATATCGGATCCCTGGCCCTTGTGTGTAGTAGCCAATGATCCGTTGGGATCGAATTCTATGGTTACTTCCTTAATATCGCCCCCCATAAGGTCACGGCACATTCGGCCAATACGCAAGGAAGCGGCACAATGCGAACTTGATGGGCCGCGCATTACCGGCCCTATTACATCATTGAAAATGCTTGGAAAGGTTCTCATTGCTCGATAAATTCTAATTGTAAATTACAGCCGTTTTATAAAGATAATCGATTTTGGCCTCGTTGTATCGAAACAATTTTATTTTTGATATCTTAATACCTCAGTCTATCGACAAAAGGATACTTGAAGTCCAGAGCCTTACTACAACTACCAGAACTATTTTTTATGCTGAATTTTAGTCTTTTAAAAAGAAATCCCATGTCCCCTAAATCAATTATTAACTGCCTTTTCTGCTGTTTTCTCTCCTTTCCTATGGCCGGACAACAGCCCCGTTCACCGCTCGAAGCCTCCTTTAAAACCTATAGTGCAATGAAAGAGAAAAGTAGCTTCAAACTTAACTGGATTTCGTTGGGACCCACGGTCAATTCGGCCCGGGCCGATGTTGTACAGCTTGATGCAACCCATCCAGGCACCATGTATGTGGGATTTGGTTCTGGCGGTTTATGGAAAACCATCAATCATGGGCTAAGCTGGAAATCGTTATTTGATGAAAAGCCTTCCCTCAGTATTGGGGATGTTGCACTTGCCCCATCAGATCCCGATATAATTTATCTAGGTACTGGGGAAAATCTTAAGAAACCGAGAAATTTTACACTGCCCGGGACGGGTATGTATCGATCCAAGGACGCAGGGGATACCTGGGAATATATCGGACTAGAAGATTCCTGGTCGATTGCCGAAATAGCGGTGCATCCGACGAATCCCGATATCGTTTTTGTTTGCGTACTGGGCCACCTATGGTCCAAGAACAAAAACCGAGGCGTGTACAAATCAAGCAACGGCGGTAAAACCTGGGAACACGTATTGTTTAAAGACGATATGACGGGCGCCAATGCCATTGTCATCTCCCCTACCGACCCGCAAATCATGTATGCATCCTTATGGGAGGTATATCCTGGTATAAGCGGAAGTAATAGTGGAGTATATCGAAGTGATGATGGCGGGGATACCTGGATTTTATGCAAGAACGGCCTGCCTTCGGGACCCAACATCGGCCGAATCGGACTTGCCGTTTCCGCTACGAACCCGCTAAAGGCCTATGCGCTTATCGACAATTTAAACAATAGTACGGATAATGCCGCCGAACTTTACAAAACCTTTGATGGGGGTTTGAATTGGCATAAAACCCATGAAGGGACCTTTAAAATATTTCCTGGGATTGGCTGGTATTTTACCGATGTTTATGTCAACCCGCAAAATGATGAAGAGGTATTTTGCCTGGGGGTTCGACTGGCCCATAGTACCGATGGTGGAAAAAGCTTCACCTTTGTTGGGGGCCAGGTTACCCATATGACCCCTAGCTTGGCGCAGGGCCTTCATCTCGACCAATGTGAATTATGGATCGACCCAGAGAATCCAAATCATTTGGCCCTAGGCAATGATGGCGGATTTTATGTAAGCTATGACAAGGGATCTACCTGGGTTCATTACAACAATATACCCGCAGGAGAATTTTATGACATCACCATTGATCAAGCCAACTATACCATTTATGGAGGCACCCAGGACGATGCCACGGTGTATGGCCCCCCAAAAGAGCTCAATACAAATTTTCCGGATCCGTGGAAATATCTGTGGATCGATCCTTGGGATGGCGGCGATGGCTGCGTGACACAAATTGACCCCGATGATCCGACGATCGTGTATTATAGCATGCAGCATGGCCACGCGATGCGCCTTGATAGAAGTAAGGACATAGCGGTTACTATAAAACCGAAGCTGCCCAAGGAGATAAACGATTCCCTACAATTTAATTATATCACGCCCTACTTTATATCGCCCTTTGAAAGCAAGACCCTGTATCATGGCGGGAATTACATCTTTAAAAGTACAGATAGGGGGGATAATTGGAAAGTAATAAGTCCCAATCTGGCAAATTCTTCGGTCAAGGCCAAGAAATCGTTTGCCTCTGGGGCCCTTGTCGAGTCGCCTATAAACAAAGGTTTGTTGTATGCCGGGACCGACCAGGGGGCCTTCTGGGTCTCCAAAAATGATGGGGATACTTGGGAGGAGCATTCGGCCGGACTAGCGAATAACTACATTCGAAGTATCAGTGCCTCTCGGTTCAAACCCGAACGTGTGTATGTGGCCATGACCGGTATCAACTATGACGATCTTCACAGCTATCTATACGTATCGGAGGATTTTGGAAAAAATTGGCAGCAAATTTCAAACGGATTGCCAGATGAACCTGTTAATGTGGTCATTGAAGATCCTACGAATGAGAACATACTATATGTCGGCGGTTTGCGAGGTGTCTACGTTTCGATTGATCGTGGTACGAATTGGTCCTATTTTGGGCACGACATGCCTACCACGGCAATTGCCGATCTAGAAATTCATGAAGCCACCATGGACCTTGTGGTGGCCACACACGGTAGGGGAATCTACAAGACCAATCTAAGGCCTTTACAAAAAATGTTCGGGCAAAAGTTACCAACCGATAAAGACTACTTTTTTGATATTACCCCCATAACAAGACCCTGGTTCAATTCTGCAGGGGGTGAAACCGATTACCGTACGCTTGAAAAAGCGACATTTTCTTTTTGGCTTAAAAAATCAAATACGATAACCCTTGCCATACGGGATACCACCAATACAGAAATTTGGAAAATCAAGCTGGATGGTCACAAAGGATTCAATCAGTATCGTTGGGATCTTATCATCGGTAAAGAAAAAAGCGATTATCCCTATTTTGTGCATTATGACCAATTTATCGAAGCCGGCACCTATGTAATCACCGCAACGATTGAGGAGGTATCCTATGAACAACCGTCGGAAGTCGTAAACGGGATTTCCCCGTATAGAGTTAAATAGTTCCCTTCGAAAATTCAATCTACAGACCCTGAAAAAAGAGTAGGCCTAAAGAATAGGCTATTTTAATCCGTTCCACCGGTTTGCCATTTCATCGGTCCTTTGCGATAAGCGTTTTACCGCCTCCTGCGTTTGGGTCGTAGGTCTGGCATCGGCACTTTGAAGGACCTCCAATAAAAAAAGTAACTTTTCCTGTAGGCCCACCACGGTCTCATTTTGTAAGCTTGTGGCATACATGCTGCCATAGATTATATCCCCGCCTTCAGGGATACCCACTCCCCGAAATTTCTCCATAGTTTCTTTTTTGCCCTTTTTCCATTTTTCCGTATTCGAAAGCCGATTGTCAATAGCTTCCCGAATCTCTTGAAGCACCTTGTATCTTGAATAGCATTCCAAGGAAAGATCTGACTGCATTGTAAGATTTTCAGGCGTCAGTTTTGAACGGGGATCCAAACGAACGGATAGGGATTGTTCCGAAATGATTCCATCGACATTCAGTCGCACGGTATATTCCCCAGGGGCCACGAAAGGGCCGAGCGGTCCACTGGAAGTATTGCGATACACCGCGGCAATTGAAAAACTGCGATGCGCCCCCTTCGGTTCCTTATAGCGTAAATTCCAAACGAAGCGATGATGGCCCGGTGTCGTTGCCACGGTTTCCTGGGGTCGGATCCAATAGGTAGGATGTTGCATTTGAGTAGAATCCAAGGTTTCTTTTAGATCATCACTTGAAGCCCAATTAATTTTTTTGCCTTGTTTATCGAAGATTTCCAAGGTTACTTTTTGGGCATTTTCCTTTAAATAATAATCAAGGATTGCCCCGTCGGGCGGATTCTGGCCCGCAGGTTCCTCGGGCGGTAAAGGCGTATCCAAGAACATATTGAATCGAACTCGGGTGGCCAGGGCCGGTTTGAACAGATAGGTTGCATTTGATACGGTTTCCCGAAGTTCCCGTAAGGGCCCCAAGTCGTCCAATATCCAAATGGAACGCCCATGTGTGCCGATCACCAGGTCGTTTTCATGTACCACTAGGTCTCGAACCGAGGTCGGCGGCATATTCAAACGCAGCGACTGCCAGGTTACGCCATCATTGCCCGAAAAGTAGACTTCGCGCTCGGTCCCGGCGAATAGGAGTCCGTTTTGTTTCCCATCTTCACGAACTACGTTGACGGGGCCGGAGATATCCATCCCGGTCACGATTTCTGTCCAGCTAGCCCCATAATCATGGGTTTTATAAATGTGAGGTCGCATATCATCCTTGCGTATGGCATTCACAGCGATATAAGCAGTACCTTTTTCAAAATGTCCGGCATCGATTTGGGAAATTTTGTCCCATGAGGTCAAGGAAGGAGGTGTGACTTCTTTCCAGTTTGCGCCGCCGTCGGTGGTAAGGTGAACGAGACCGTCATCGGTTCCCGCCCAGATAATATCCTTATCCAAGGACGATGGTCCTAGGGCATACACGATGGCACGTTGCGGCATGGAGTTCATTTCCGCTGTTTTAAAATCCCCGACACTAGGGGGAATTTCCGCTTGTTTTCTGGTCAGATCCGCGCTGATGGCCTGCCAATTTTGACCTCCATCATGGGTCTTCCAAACGACACTGGTACCGAATAGAAGCATGGTTTCATCTGCCGGATGAAACAGCAATGGCATGGTACGTAGATACCGAATTTCGCCCGATCGCAAAATTTCAGGGGATACATTTTGTGACTGTCCGGTTTTTTTGTCAAATCGAATTACCCGGCCTCCGAAGACTATATCCGGATTTTTTGGGTCGGGGGCTACATAGGCATATTCATCGGCCCCGACCCCCATCCAATCCCGGAAGGAAATTTGGCCTCCATTGCCCCTACTGGCGGTTCCTATGGCCCCGCTTTCCTGTTGGCCACCATAGACCCAGTATGGAAATTGATTGTCGGTCGACACATGATATAATTGTGCCGTGGGTTGGTTATACCAAGAGCCCCAGGTCTTGCCTCCATTTACAGTAACGACGGCACCTTGATCGGCGGCGAAGAGCATAATATCGGGCTGAAGGGGATTGATCCAAATGCGGTGGTAATCATCCCCTCCAGGGGCCCCCTTTATCGACGTCCAGGTTTTTCCACCGTCGCCAGATCGATAGGAGGCGACATTGGCAACAAAGACGATATCTTCATCTTTCGGGTGCACCTTGATTTCTGCAAAGTCGCTTCCCCTGCCCCATAAACGGCGGTTATCTGAAATCAACTCCCAGCTCTCCCCAGCATCGTCACTGCGGTATACGCCTCCATTTTGGCGGGCGTCAACCGTGGCGAACATGCGATTTGAATTACTGGCTGCAATGGCTATGCCGATACGTCCTAAGCTTTCGGCAGCGGTCGGTAGGCCTTTTTCTAATTTTCTCCATGTACTGCCGCCATCGGTCGATTTGTACAAGCCACTGTTGGGTCCCGAAAAAGAGGCATTCTCCCAGGGTCCTTCCTGATGTTCCCAAAGATCGGCAAAAAGTATTTGTGGATTATTGGGATCGAATTCAACTTGGACGGCCCCGGTATGCTGGTTGATATACAATGTCTTTTGCCAACTTTTGCCTCCGTCAGTGGTGCGAAAGATACCCCGCATCTCATTGGACCCATAAGGATGTCCTAACCCTGCGACAATAACGATATCCGGATTCGTAGGGTGTACAATTACACGACTGATTTGTTGTATGTCATCCAATCCGATATGTTCCCAATGTTCGCCGCCGTCGGTAGATTTGAACATACCGTCCCCTACCGAAAGATCGGGCCGGTGAAGTCCTTCGCCCGTACCCACATAAAGCACATTCGGATGGGAAGGGGAAACTGCCAAATCCCCGACCGAGCCTGTTTTTGCCCCATCAAAAATCGGCTTCCAGGTCCGACCATAATCATCGGTTTTCCATACCCCGCCATTGTTTACACCGATATAAAACTCATTGGGCCGGGAAGGAATTCCAACGGCACCGACCGTTCTACCGGCCCGAAACGGACCAATCATACGGTACTTTAAGTCTTGGTAGGTATTCGATTCATTTTGTGAAAAAGAAAAAGTAGTGATGATGGCAAGAAAAAACAGTGTTATCGGTCGCATGTTTTTGGTTTAGGATGAAGGAATCTAAAAATAACCCTTATTTTGAATTCATTGGCAAAATTCATCTTAAAATCTTTGTTTCGATAGAACATTTAATGCGACTCAATATAACGGAAACAATGGGTCAATTAATGGGTCCCGGATTTAGATTTCATTCTCATCAATTGCTACAAATCGAGCCTAGATTTTCCCATATTTAAAGCTTCTTTAACCTTACTATATCGATTTTTGTTGAAAATAACAATACCATTCGATAGTGCTGTAGGAAAAGTATTCAAACTGAAAACAAAGCCGAACATTCCATGGGGATTATTGTCAAAAAATGCTACCTTGTTCCTTAAGGCAACCACTTAATTATGATCAAGAACTTAGCGTTAAAGGGAGGCGGTGTCAAAGGCATTGCCTATGTAGGTGCTTTAAGGGAACTCGAGCAGGAGGGTATCTATGGGAATATTGATCGTGTATCCGGAACTTCTGCCGGGGCGATCGTCGCCGCCATGATCGCGGTGGGATATTCCTCCGACGAGATAGAAGCCCTTATGCATACCATGGACTTTAAAAAATTTAAGACCGGGTGGAACCCAATACGTTTGTTTACTCAATATGGTTTGTATCATGGGGATTACATACTTTGGTTCATTCATCAATTTTTGAGTGACTCAAAATATAAATTGCAAAAAAATGCAACCTTTGCCGATTTGAAAGCGGCAGGTGGTAAAGAACTAATCGTCTTTGCAGCTGATTTGAACATCCACACGATTGCCGAGTTTTCTAACTTCAAAACCCCGCAGTGCATCGTGGCCGAGGCGATTCGGGCCTCTATGTCAATTCCGCTTTTTTTTAAGGCTTGGAAATTTACGAATGCCATTCCCAACGAGCATATTTATGTAGACGGGGGGTTGGTGTTTAATTATCCCCTTTCTTTCTTCGACCAGGCTCGATTTCATGAAAAGAATGGTGCCAATGACGAAACCCTTGGGCTTTATTTGGAATCGAAAACACTATATGATGCCGAGGTCAATGCTAGCCAAACCCCATCAGGTAAAAGCAACAACGGCAACAAAAGATTCTATACGTATACCTTTACTTATAATAATTGGATAACTTCTTACTTCAAACATGCCTTCGATACCTTATTGAATGCCCAGGGCATTGATTTTATGGAAGAAAGTCATTTGGTATCAAGAACGGTCTTTATCGACGATCTAGGGATATCCGCAACCGACTTTGACTTAAACCCAGAAGACATGGATCGTTTGGTGGAATCAGGTAAAATTGGAGCACAGCGCTATTTCAAATGGAAAAAAACGCAGATCCCTTAAATACCGATTGTTGAATAGTCAGCGCTAGAGGTAACAGGTCTTTAGTTCCTTATACCCTACCTTCCTCAAAACCGGTAGCGGACTAGTCTCCCTTTTCAAGGCATCCCTTGGCGTTTTCTAATGAGTTGATCAAAAACTTTTTATAAAATAGGGACAGAAAAAGCGACAGTAAGGGTCGAACGAAGCTGTTTTTGTAGGAAAATGAATATTCCCATGTAATTCGTGTTTTATCATCGAGGGTATCGAACCAGAGCTGCCCATAGGCTTTTTTACTCATAAACCCGAGAAGTTTTCTGAATCCGGTCACGTTATACGAATAGTTGGCATACGGATTGAACGTCATCAATTCCTCTATTACCGAATCGCCACCCACAAATTGCACTTTTCGCCGCGCACCTACAAAATTATAGGGCCCTTTAATAATCTCGGTGTTCAATGCCGCAGGAACGGGGCCTGTTTTCTTCAGCCAATTGGGCAATTCGGCCTCACTCGAAATAAAATTGAAGGCGGTCTTTTTATCACAATCGACCAAAACCTGGGCCGACCGTTTTAATAGGCCCTTTTTCGGTAGGGTTACCCCTGGGGTATCAACAAGCCGTTCCCGAACGGGTGGCAGAAAATCAGGACCCGCCTTGGGTTCAAAAACAGCGACCCCATTCTTTTCATGGCGGTATTTCGACATGGCCTCATAAACGCGTCTTCTTGCCCGGTTGAAACTGCCCAAGGGGCGATGTTCCGGTAGGCAATGCCACGAATTAAACGATAGGTTCTCTCCAAATTCAAATTGCTCTTTTGAATCGAATTCTTGTGCTGGAATCGTAAGGGTAGCCAATTTTATGTATTCGGAAGACCAGGCAACCGTGGGATCTTCGATGGGCATGGTCTCGGCATCGGTCTGGAATTGTACATAAAAATCAAATTTGGCCGAATTCGTATATAGGGTTTGGGCCATATTGATCCTTAAATAATTCTCTTCTTGAACGTTTTCGTTCAGGATCCTATTATCCGGGGAGGGTTTCAAATAGTATTTTACGGCCTGGTCGGGGCCTCCAAATTGATAGGGTTGTGTACTCCAATACGATATGTTCAACGGATTGTCACACTTTACTAAAGATTTTAACAATCGAAATGTAATTCCTGGGTGTGTCACCATATACAAAGGCAAACTAAGCTTGCCTTTGGTGGTCGCAGCTTTTA
>JALHST010000245.1 GCA_022865355.1 Maribacter sp.
ACGCGGATCCGACCAACGAGTACAACACGGCCTTCGCGGTGAACGGGGCGAACCTGGAGATCACCGATAACGGATCGACCCTGTCGGTACCGGTATCGAGCCTGGGCACGGACGACCAGAACTTGAACTTGGCCGGCAACGCCCTTTCCATAGAGGATGGGAACAGCGTAGACCTTAGCGGATATTTGGACAATACCGACGACCAGAATTTGACGGGCGCCACCTTAAGCGGTGCAAATGTTCTTCAAATAGATATAGAAGGTGGCGCGTCGACGACAGTTGATCTTTCAAGCCTTGACGATAGCGGCACTGACGACCAGAATTTAAACTTGGCGGCGAACACGCTGAGCATCGAGGACGGGAATAGCGTCAACCTAAGCGGATATTTGGACAATACCGACGCACAGACCTTATCAACTTCGGGGGCTGCAGGGGACATCTCGATCTCTGGGGGCAACACCATTGCCATCAACGTAAATGACGCGGACGCCGATCCAACCAACGAGCGAAACACCGCCTTCGCGGTGAATGCTGGAAACCTTCAGATTACCGATAGTGGTGGGACACTTTCTGTTCCTGTGTCAAGTTTGGGTACGGATAGCCAGACGCTTTCCACCAATGGTACACCAGGTCATATCGCGATTTCTGGAGGTAATTTTACTACCATTAACGTGAATGACGCCGATTCGGTAATTGGCAACGAGTACAATACGGCATTTGCTGTTGTTGGAGCCAATTTGACGATAACCGATGGCGGGGGAGCAAGGTCCGTAGCCTTATCATCACTTGGCACAGATGATCAATATGATGATGAAGTTCCCTTGCGAACACCTATTGATGTGGATGATGCCGGAAAATCAGTTGCCCAGGGATATGTTGTTGAAAATAATGTTCAAGAAGTCATAAACGCCATTGCACCAATAACATCCAAAGCGGCTAGAATTTTCTATCCGCCATCGATTGCCGTTGATGCTTCGACCAATGGTACCGGACGTACCTTGAACCTATATACACAATATACGGCACAATTTGCGACTCCAGCCGTAGCAAGCGCTGGAGCCCCATCGGCCATACCGACATACACCGCAGCCGAGCTCTACTATTATGTAACCTATTACGATCCAGCCGTATTTGCCAATGTATCGATAAATGCCAGTGGGGTAATGACCTATGATGTAATTGCCCAACCAAGTACGTACAACTCCCTGATCAACGTGGTCTTTGTAGTTAAATAATAATGACCGATAAGCGAAGTAACCAATCGATTTGAACTTTAACCACCTATATAAATCCCTGGTCCTCAGCATTGTTTTAACAGTGTTGGGGATTACTGTATCCAACGCACAGTTCTTGTTGCAGGCACCCAATGGCGGCGATGAAAGCAATTATAAGTGGTATGAGGCATCGGACACGAGTACCGTATTGGCAACCGATTTTTTTTATGAGACCTCCGTTCCTGGTGTCTACTTCGCCACCTACGACGGTACGCTTTGTGGCTCGAATGCGACCGGATATTTTATCTTGACCGATTGTACGAATCCGGATAATCAAGTAACCATGGATATCTCTGCCAATGTTACAGGGAGTGCTACCGTTAGTTGGTCGCCGGCTGTTACAGGAGATCCATTGCGGCCTATAGTGACGGCCACATCGAGCGTAATTCGATATACACCCACTTTGACCAAAGCGGGGAATTCAATTGTTCTCCCAAGTTTTACTATTGTCTGTTTACAACAGGCTGCCACGGTAGTAGATGATTTTGTGGTGGTTAATGAAGACTCGTTTGTGGTGGTGCCGATTTATGCCAATGATAGTAATTTACCCGACGTAGGTACCTTAACTACGACCAATCCTGCCAACGGAACGGTGAGCATCAATGAAAATGGCACGCCCAACGATCCATCGGATGATATAGTCACGTATACCCCAAATCCTGATTACAATGGTCCGGATACCTTTGATTATACCGTGTGTAACACCCTCGGAGATTGCAGCACGGCTACAGTTTCCATAGATGTACTGCCAGTAATGGATCTACGAAATGATACAGTGGCAACGGAAGAAAACACCGCCATTCTTATTGATATCTTAGCGAATGATAATGACCTACCCATAATAGGTACACTAACGACAACCAATGCCTCGAATGGCGTGGTGACCATAAATAATAATGGAACGCCTACAAATCCGTCAGATGACAAGGTAACCTATACCCCAAATTTTGGATTCTTGGGTACCGACCTCTTTACCTATACGGTCTGTGATAACCTTTCGAATTGCCTTACAGCGACCGTTACCATTCTGGTAAACCCATTGGGCAGTGACCTAGATATAGATAATGATGGCATCGTAAATGCCTTTGAAGATTTAAATTCCGATGGTGATAATGATCCTGCGACCAATCCAACGGATACCGATGGTGATGGGCTACCAGATTATTTGGATATCGACAGTGATGACGATGGCATACCCGATAATGTGGAAGCACAGACCACCGCGGGATATATACCTCCAGGTCTTCGTGATGCCGATGCCAATGGTCTAGACGATGTATACGAGAATGGTGGTGGAGTTGGAATCATACCGGTAGATACCGATGGTGATGGGCTTCCCGATTACGTAGATCTAGATAGTGACAATGATGGCGTACTCGATATGATCGAGGGGCATGATTATGATCGGGATGGCATGCCTGATGTAATATACATCGGTTCGGATAAGGACAATGATGGGCTCGATGATGGTTATGAAGGAAGCACAACCATCGATCGAGATGTAAACGATGAGATAGACAACCCGATTGATGACCTTCCGAATACAGATAAGGATGATGAAGTCGATTACAGGGATATCGATGATGATAATGACGGTATAAATACCATTGACGAGGATACGAATGCCGATAAAAATTACACCGATGATGACGTCGATGGCGATGGCATCCCCGATTATCTGGAACCCAACTTTACCGGGGATGATATCGAAGTCTTTAATGTGGTTACACCCAATGGCGATGGAATACACGATGTCTTGACCATAGGCGGACTCGAGAATTACCCCAATAATACGATTCATATCTATAACCGATGGGGCGTATTGGTCTATGTGACAAAAGCTTATAATTCAGAAGGAAATGTATTTGATGGCACTTCCCAAGGCCGGGTTACCGTAGACCAGGAAAATAAATTACCAGTAGGTACCTATTTCTATATATTGGATTATGTGGATTCGCAAGAAGTTTCGAAATCGATATCAGGATATATATATATTAACAGATAAACAGTATAATGAATCTATTATATTTTTTACGAAAGCCTAAGAATTTTGGGATACCTATGTTCTTTGGGTTCGTCTTGTTGGCAGGTTCATTATTTGGGCAACAGGATGCACAGTATACCCAATATATGTACAATACCGTGAGCGTGAATCCGGGGTATGCAGGTTCTCGCGGACATATTAGTATTGCCTTGCTGCATAGGTCACAATGGGTAGGCCTCGATGGGGCCCCTAAGACGCAGACTTTCAATATACATTCGCCAATAGGATATCGTGGTGTTGGTTTGGGACTTTCGATAGTCAATGATAGGATCGGACCAACCGCCGAAACGAATTTTGATATTGATTTCTCCTATACTTTGTATACCTCCACCGAAGGAAGATTGAGCTTTGGTATCAAAGCAAGCGCAAATTTATTGGACATCCGATTTTCCGAGCTCAATCAATATACAACGGATCCAACACTGCAGCAGGATATCCAAAACCGTCTGTCACCCAACATCGGAGCTGGGATCTATTATCATACCGAACATTTTTATGCAGGACTATCGGTTCCCCGATTTCTTGAAACATCCCATTTTGATGAATCGTCCTTGTCGACCGCCCGGGAACAAATGAACTATTATTTTATTACCGGATACGTTTGGGATTTGAATCCGTTCCTGAAATTCAAGCCTACCTTGCTATCTAAAATCGTTCTAGGGGCGCCTTTGCAAGTGGATCTCTCGGCAAATTTCATGTTGAACGAAAAGTTTATTTTGGGAGCGGCGTATCGATGGGATGCAGCTTTGAGCGGCATGGCCGGCTTTCAGCTTTCAAATAAGTTTCTTATCGGAATTGCGTATGATAAGGAAACCACCGAATTGGGCAGTGCTAGATTCAATGATGGATCTTTTGAGGTTATACTGCGATATGATTTTATTTCTACCAAGGGCAAGGTGAAATCCCCTCGATTTTTTTAGCCCTAGGGGCCAACATGCAAGCATACTTCTTAATTGCAGTTATTTTACGATAGGGCCACCTAATTAATTGGGAAAGATGTTATTTTTACCAAATGAACGAAGAAAAAGTCATTTTGGTAAACGAGAGGGACGAGCAAATAGGAACTATGCCCAAGATGGAAGCCCATGAAAAAGCCCTACTCCATAGAGCCTTTTCTATCTTTATCCTGAACAACAAGGGGGAAATCATGCTGCAGCAAAGAGCCGCTGATAAATACCATTCGCCTTTATTATGGACCAACACCTGTTGTAGCCATCAAAGGTCAGGGGAAACCAATCTGCAGGCTGGTAAACGCCGACTGCAAGAGGAAATGGGATTTACTACCGATCTAAAGGAACTTTTTTCCTTTATTTACAAGGCACCTTTTGATAACGGCCTCACCGAGCATGAATTGGATCATGTGATGATTGGTTACTACAACGCGGTACCGCAGTTGAATTGTGAGGAAGTCGCCGATTGGAAATGGATGCTTCCTGAAGATATAAAAAATGATATGGTAATCTATCCAGATCGATATACCGTTTGGTTCAAGATCATATTTGAAAAATTTTACGGGTATATTCTCCAAAATCAGACGACATTATGAAGGTAAAAGTTAGCAGAAAGGCACATTTTAATGCCGCACATCGATTATTTCGCAGTGATTGGAGCTTTGAGAAAAATGAGGATATTTTCGGGAAATGCAACAACCCTAATTTCCATGGCCATAACTATGAGCTTGTTGTCAGTGTGACCGGGGAGATAGATCAGGAAACCGGTTTTGTTGTCGATATGAAGGTGCTCAAGGATCTAATACGGGACGAGGTCGAGGAAGTATTGGATCATAAGAACCTAAATATTGAAGTCCCTGAATTTGAAAAACTGAATCCAACTGCAGAAAATATTGCCGTAGTTATTTGGAACAAATTAAGGCCCCATATCGATGCATCCAAAGAGTTGGAAGTCGTCTTGTTTGAGACCCCTCGAAATTTCGTTACTTATTCGGGTTAGGGACCTTCCCAAAATTTAATCCTATGTACCCATTAAAATTCAAACCTATTTTTAAAGAACGTATCTGGGGCGGCCGCAAATTGGGCGATGTACTTGGGAAATCAATAAAATCGGATACTACCGGTGAAAGTTGGGAACTCTCGGCTGTTCCGGGCGATGTATCGGTCGTCGCCAACGGACCTTTAAAAGGAACCTCCTTGCAAGATCTTATCGATGCTCATGCCATCGATTTATTGGGTAAAAAGGTCGTTGATCGTTTTGGGAACGAATTTCCGATTCTCATTAAGTTTATCGATGCCCATCAAGACCTGTCCATACAACTACACCCCAATGATTCCCTTGCCCAAAAGAGACACAATTCTTTTGGAAAGACCGAAATGTGGTACGTAATGGATGCCGATACCGAGGCGAAACTGATCATCGGGTTCAAGAAGAAGATGACAAAAGAAGATTACAGCAAAAGTCTACAAGAAAATACCATTCTGGATCTATTGAACTTTGAGGAAGTCAATGAAGGCGATACTTTTTTTATAAATACGGGCAAAATACACGCTATTGGGGCGGGGGTTTTATTAGCAGAAATACAACAGACTTCCGATATAACGTATCGGGTTTTTGATTTTAATAGAAAGGATAAGGAAGGAAATTATCGGGAATTGCATACCGAATTGGCACTTGAGGCCATTGATTTTGAAAAAAAGGATGATTTCAAGATCGATTATAAGAAAGCCAGAAATACGGTCAATGGCATGGTGGATTGCCCTTACTTTAAAACCAGCTTTATCGAGGTGTCAAAAGACCTACCAATCGACGTATCAGAAAGAGATTCATTTACGATCTATATGTGTGTCAAGGGAATTGTTACGGTTGAAAACGACTTTGGTTCGGCGCAGATCAAAAAAGGGGAAACAACCTTGGTATCGGCGAATTCAACTAAAATTTTACTTAAATCGAAGGGTGCCCAACTTTTGGAAGTTACGATTTGAGCTACCCATCACCGCACAATCTTTCCATATTCCCTTCGAGCACCCAAGAATCAGGACTGTGAAGAAGTATTTAACGTCCTGTTAAGGGCAACTCATCTTCAGAAATAATTTTTTCGATAAGATTGTCCTTAAAAAGCCTATTTTTGCAAAAAAATAATTAGTAATGGCAAGTATAAGGGAATTAAAAAAGGACATTAATTATGTCTTGGGCGATATTATCGAAGCAGTTTCGATTATTGAAGTGGCCAATGGCAAGCAGGATTCGAAAGAAGGCTCAAAAATTATTGATAGTGCCATAGCAACCTTCGACGATTTGATTTCAAAAGTGAATCAAAAAAAGGTCGACGACAAAAAAGCACATTTAAAAAAAGTGCGTATGGAGCTTGAAAAAAAGGCTACTGCGCTGGTTGAGGAATTGAACAAACTAGGATAAGCACCGAAATATGTTTCATAAAAAAGCCCATTCTTATGGGCTTTTTTTATTGATTATTTTGTTTTTGCTTCTCTAAATACTTCTTTAATTCACGGCCATATTTTGAACCGGCAATAGCGGGACTTAAGGTGCTATAAATTGAATCTAAATATTTGACATTGGCATCCGACACTTCATGTAGGGCAATATACGGGGCAATATATGAATCGGTGTTGCTCAATGCGAAGTTCAAGGCAAAGGCATATCCGCGTTGTACATTCTTATCGAGCAATCGTTGAATAGAATCTCGCTGGAGGGAATCCAGGCCATTGCTTGAATTCATAGTCGCATTCATTAATTCAAAATTACGGGCATTGAACCGCGACATGATTTTCTGATATTCCATTAATTTTTCGTGGGCCTTTGATCCTTCAATTTTTGGGTTGGTATCGAAGGTCTGCCAAGAGGTGTTGATCGTTATAACCCCGGGCTCCCCAAAAAAAGTAATGCGATCATTGATGTCATTATGGTCATTCTTATTTAGATATAAATAATAGATTTCAGGATCTTCGACCTCCGTCTTGAATAAGAAGCTACCGTCCCCGTCCACGGCCATGGAATCAATCGTGACCAAAGTTGAATCAGGAATGTATTGTAGGTATAAAACGCCTTTTTTAAGCCCTTTGACATGGCCCGTCACGGTCATCGTATTTTTAGTATCCCCTTCGCAGGAAATAAATAGTATGCTTAGGATAACAAATAAGAAGCGGTTTTTCATGTCTTTATTTTGATGGCGCAAATATCAATAAAGTTTGTGGATTATTAAACTTTGGAAGCAATTTCCATGAGCAGGGCACAAAGATAGGCACCGCCAGTGCCAATAACATAACCGAAGACCGCCAGCAAGATTCCGACCGAGGTCAACGATGGATGGAATTCGGCAGCGACTATCGGGGCCGATGCCGCCCCGCCAATATTTGCCTGACTGCCAACAGCCAAAAAGAAATACGGGGCTTTGATCAATTTAGCAACAATGATCAGAAGTAGGGCATGAAAAGAGATCCAAATCAAACCGACCGCAATCAAGCCTGGATTTTCAAGTACTTTTCCCAAATCCATTTGCATGCCAATGGTCGCCACCAAGATATAAATGAACACCCCACCGATTTTACTGGCCCCGGCACCTTCATAATTTTTGGCTTTTGTAAAAGACAAGGCGATACCGATAATCGTTGCAAAGACGACCATCCATAAGAAGGTAGAACCCAAGGATGACAATATTTTGGTCGGATCCCGAATTACTTCAAAGTTGTCCTTTAAATACACAGAAAAATGATTGCCAAAATAATGGGCGGCACCGACGGAAACAAACGCCAATGCCAATATCATAATATAATCGGGTAATGCAGTTACTCGCGTAATGCTATCGGTATGCTCGGCCACCTTCTTCTTCAAGATATCGATGGAAGAGGTATCTGCCTTAAGCCATTGGTCTATTTGTTTCGTCTTGCCGACTCCTAGCAATAGGATGGCCATCCATAGATTGGCGATCACAATATCTACCAATACCATTCCTCCAAATTTTTGTGGATCATATTTGAATATTTCGAACATAGCCGCTTGGTTCGCCCCGCCGCCGATCCAACTTCCCGCAATAGTCGAAAGCCCTCTCCAAACGGCATCCGGACCAATTCCGCCAACGGTTTCCGGGGAAAAAACAGATACGATCAAAATGGCCAAGGGTCCCCCTATGATAATCCCGATAGTACCCGTAAAGAACATGATCAAGGCCTTTGGCCCTAAATTCGCTATGGCCTTTAAGTCGATACTGAGGGTCATCAATACAAGTGCTGCGGGCAGTAAATACCTGCTGGCCATAAAATAGAGGTTGGATGTTTCGTCTGAAATCAAGCCCATACTGCTTAATATACCGGGCAACATATAGCACATCAGTACGGTTGGGACGATACTATAAAATCGCTTCCAAAATCCAGATGGGAGCGAGGCGGTATAAAAAACAAAGCCCAAGCAAAGCGCTAGCAGTCCGAAAACTACAGTATCATCGGTAATCAGTGGTTGGTTCATAACAGCCATACGTCTTTTCCAAATATAATGAAATTACCAAGCCCGGCTGTTTTCATGAAGAAGCACATCAAATATTTAGCCAATACGTCAATTTAAGGTTTATAGAACGGTATCGTGGCGAAAAGAGATCTACAAAATAGTTATCGTTATATACCAGGAAAAGATCTGAAAGCGGTGCAAAACGCCATTGTAATCGGGAATTGAAGCCCAGATTGTCACGTTGATTGCTATATTGTATCAAGGTCGACCAATACAGGGTTTTACTAAAGGTAATTTCGACCTTCGGACTTATCAACCAAATATCGGCACTGGCATATGGTTCGGGAAGTTTAATGTGATCGTAACCGAACAACATCGAAATAAATGCTATGGGCTGAACGCGCATGGTCATCATACCCTCCGTTGAGAACTTACGCCCATTATAAAAAGTACCCAGGGATGGTTTGAGACCATAGGAAAAGACCTTTCTTCGATCTGAACGATAATCCAAAGTAACCCCATTGTTATAATATCCCTGTTCAGTGGGCAATAGTAGCGCCCCATCCTCACCCGTTGGCTCGAATTCATCGGTAGCAACCAAATAGACGTATTCGTTGGCCATTTCAATTTGCAACTCCGATTGATCATTGAACTTGGCCTGCCAACCGGTCATAATATTGTAATCGGATATTTTAAAATTAAGCTCCGGTCGCCAGATTATGATCGGAAAAAATTTAAATCCGTGGGAGTTTAGAACACCATTACTAGACCAAAAAATGCGCTCAACTTGGGTGGCAACTTTTAAAATGTCGTTGCGTCGAATAAAACCCAAATCCGACCTAAAATTTTCTCCCACATAGACCCAGTCAGAAAAAATGTTGTACTTTCTTGAATTAAAACCCAGGAAAGCTCCGGCCGAAAGGTCCTTGTTCTTTATTTCAGGCTGAAACGATTTGTGCAGATAGTACTTCCCATTCCAAATGTTGTCTTTGGACACCAAATTATAGTCTACGCCAAGAACCCGGTTATATTTGTCCAAATCATCAACAAAATCATAATCTTTAAACGATTGTTTGTTGATAAAGAACAGGCTGACATTCGAACGGGAGAATACCTTTTGTTGAATGGCGAGCATGGTATTATTATTGGAAGGGATCTTGTTCAGGACATCCGAGGCAGTCTGAATGTTTAAAAGACCGACGCGAAGATCTTTATTGAGTTTTCCACTCAGCCTTAAACCTCCGATAATTCTATTTTCTATCGAATTGTCTGCGGTATCGACCGCAATTCCGATACGTCGCGAGAAAAAAGGATTGGCATCGCGGGAACCTCCGAAACTTGAAAAAAGATCACTGTTGTCAATAAAAAATTGTCTTTTTTCGGGTAGCGATACTTCGAATCTTGTGAGATTGGTCACTTGATCATCTACTTCAACTTGGGAAAAATCAGGATTTACGGTGATATCAAGGTTCATACTGTTCCCAATCGATATTTTGGCATCGCCGCCTACTTTTAATCCATTGCCGGTAAGAACGGCTTCACGATCATTTTCGGTGATGGCATTGATATATGGAATTAAGGCCATAGGTGTCCTAGACTTTCCCAGGGGTTTTTCAAAGATCATATCGCCCATAAACGTGAGCCCAAAAACATTTTGATTCTGGGGGATATTCATCCAGGTGCTGGTTTCGTTCGATTGGGTATCGAATCGATAGCTATTGAAACGCCATTTGGTCGTTCCCTCCTCAAACTTAAAGGAGGTGAGCGGAATGGTAAGTTCTGCGATATAATGGTCGTCATACATTTTGGCCTCCCCCTTCCATTTAACGTCCCAGGAAATAGTAAAGCCCCGTAAATCAAGTCCGCCCCCAGAAACCAGTCCTTCACGCAATACCCCATACGGATTCGTTCCGAATAAAAAGGCATTGGTACCGTCGTTGAACGTATCGAACAACAAAGTAATGTTATCGGCATTGCCTGCCCTAAAATCCCGTTTTAATGACTCTATCGAGTACTTTGTGCCGGCAGCATTGACCCGAATGCCTATATACAGATTCTTATCGTCATAGAGCATTTTGATCTCGGTTTGTTCCCGGGCCTGTATATCATCCGAAGGAAAGTACTCCCAGAATTCGTTGGCACTTTCGGCCGTCTGCCAAACAGGCTCGTCCAAGAGACCGTCGGTTACCATCGGCTCGTTTATATATTTAACCAGTAGTGATTTGTTGGGGATTTGACTGTGGGTATTGAATGCAAGAAGAAGTAATAAAGGGGGAAATAATTTTTGAAGCATTGTACTCATTTAGTTGCAGCGTCAAATTTAAAGGTTTCGAACGTTATAAAAAACCCAAACCGAGTTTACTCGGACTTTTTTTTAGGTTCTCTTTTGGCCTCTTTGAGACTTTTTTGAAGCATCCATTCGATTTGGCCGTTCGTGCTGCGAAATTCATCCGCTGCCCATTTTTCAATCGCCTTGAGCGTTTCTTCATTGAGTCGCAATGCGAAGGCCTTCTTTTTACTCATCTTTTTTTGTAATGAAGTCTGTTATATGCCGTATCAACTGCCTTGAAATCGGAAAATTTGTATCTGAATAGGCGTTATAATTTTCGGTTAAGGAATTGACTTCCTTCAAGACATGGTTCATTTTGGGAACAATGTACAGAGTGGCATTGGGTTGGGCCTGTTTCAGTTTTTCGGCATTTTCGATTGATACTTGCAAATCGGCGTCACCATTTAATAGTAGGATAGGGACCGTGATTTTTTTAATTTCTTCGAAGGGATCCAACTGCATCCAATTTTTTAAGAATTTTTGATTCTGTGGGGCAAAAAGCGACCTAAGCAACGGATTGACATCGCGGATGGTATCGGTTCGTTGCAGCTCCTCAAAATATTGGGTGGCGGCATCCCCAAAGTCGGTATTTTGCTTTTTAAGTTGTTCGATTAGGGTCTTATCGATGGTCGTACTCGGACCGGCGATTGAAATGTAACTTTTAACGGCATGGGTACAAGCTAGCATGGCGACCAAAGATCCCTGACTGTGGCCTATGAGACTAATTGAGGAAAAACGTGGGTCATCCTTGAACCTTTCGATGGCGATTTTGGCATCTTCCACAAAATCAAGTAGGGTAATACCACCCAATTTATCAAGATTGGCAGGAGTTGCCGTTCGTTTATCATAACGATAAAATGCCAGGCCATTGGCATTCAAACTGTCGGCCAAGGTCTTGATATACCCTATTTGGATGGGCGTACCCGCTTGATTCCCATTTCGGTCAACATTGCCCGAACCTGCTACAAATAACACCAAGGGTAATTTTTCGGCGGTTTCGGGGTAAGATAGGGTGCCGGAGAGTGCTATGTTCCCATTGTAAAGGGTAAAATCTTCGGAAATAATCTTCTGGCCCCCCACTTCAAGGGCTAAAAAAAATAGTATAATCGATACCTTGTACATCGATTTATCTTTTGTCACGTTCAAGGATTACCTTTAAGGAATGGGTTCGGTGGTTAAAAACCGTATTGACCACAGACCAACCCTCCCGAGCATATTGATTCAGGTCTTTTTCAAATTCCAGATCCGAATTTTGAAAGAACCTTCCTTTTTGTCTTATAATTTTATATTCTTTCATTTTTATTTGTTTTGTCGGTAACCTAAAGGC
>JALHST010000246.1 GCA_022865355.1 Maribacter sp.
GGAATGAAATATTCCTTGCTAAAATCGTGAATAGGGGCCTGGGAATAATCGACCTTAAAGAGATAGGAAATAATCGCGGGGATGACATAGGCAAGCAGAATGGCGGGGACCCAGTCGAAAAGCGATTTTATATGGCGATTCTCCCATAGATCTAGAAAATAAACCGCAATAACCGTAAACAAGGCAATTCCCCAAGGTATGAACATGGTGTCAGTTTAAGGTGTTTGCATGGTTAATTTCCTATTATTTCTTCCCGCCAACGATGATTACAATTTCGCCTTTGGGTGGTTTTTGGGAAAAATGTTCCAAAACTTCCGCAACGGTCCCCCGAATCGTTTCCTCATACATTTTTGTCAGCTCTCGGGAAACTGATATCTGCCTTTCGGATCCAAAGTATTCTAAAAATTGTGTTAGGGTCTTAATAAGTTTATGGGGCGATTCATAGAAGATCAGGGTTCTTGGGTCTTCGGCCAACAAAAGCAATCGCGTTTGCCGACCTTTTTTAACGGGAAGAAATCCTTCAAAAACAAACTTATCGTTGGGCAAGCCGCTATTGACCAAGGCAGGCACAAAAGCCGTTGCCCCCGGGAGACAATCTACTTCAATATGTTGTTCGATACAGGCGCGCGTCAATAAAAACCCTGGGTCGGAAATGCCCGGAGTTCCCGCATCGGAAATCAAGGCAATCGATGCTCCGCCTAGTAGCCTTTTTACGATTGCATCGACCCTTTTATGTTCATTATGCATATGGTGGCTTTGCATAGGTGTTGCAATATTGAGATGCTGCAAAAGCTTGCCACTTGTGCGGGTGTCTTCGGCCAAAATGACGTCGACTTCCTTGAGGACACGTATGGCCCGTAAAGTGATATCCTCTAAATTACCGATCGGGGTCGGTACCAAAAATAATTTTCCCATTTGTTAAAAATAAGAAGCCGGAAGTTAGTTTAGCAACTTCCGGCCTAAATTTTCATTGAAGAAATAGGATGGCTACGAAAATCTTCGAGAGATTAATTCCATAAATCGATTTTCGTATTCTTCCTTTCCTTGCCAATTGTTATAATCAGGCTTTACCATATTCGTAATAAAAGCAATGGACCGTTCCTCTGTTTTAATTGTATTTAATTGGGAAAGTACCCGATTGTAGTCTTCACTGCTGCCATTGAAGAGATGCTTTACAAAAGCCAATCGATTGTTCAAATCTATTTTTATATGGGTATGGGCCAGTTTATCGTTCAAAGATTTCGGTTTCGCTTCTTCCGTTGCACTTTTTCCTGAAAGGGGCATAAATAATTCCTTGTCGTTCTTCATCAGATTGGGTCTTGATAAAAATTCACTCAACACCTCATCGACAGGAGCGCTGTTCGGCATCTCCGATACCATGCCTTTTATGGTATCGATGCCAGGAATCATGATATCCTCATCATGTGGATTACTTTCTGGCACCGAAGCATTGGCACTCAGTACCACATTCGCCATTTTTTCAAATTTTGCAGCGATTACATTTTTTGAAACATCTACTTCAATATCATGGAGTTTTTCCTCGATGAACTTTAACACCGCCAATTTTTCATAAAGATCTTTGGACGCTGTATATAGATCCGTGATATCTTTTAAATCGCGGGACGTAATTATATCGGTAGATAACTTTCGCAGTTCTTCTTTCAATTTTCTTTTCATTCGTTCAATTCTTTTATATCAATTGAAAATACATCCATTAAAAACATCGGCCTCCACAATTGCTCGAGAATACCGTGGTGCATGGTACAAAGTGGTTAAAATTCAGTTCGCCCCAAAATGCCCAATGATTTTCAACGTTGTTTTAATTGGTTGCTCAAAACCTTTGCTATTGTCAATAAGTTCGTGTAATGTGACCGTTCCGGGTTTTGGCAATAATAAAATAGCATGCCATAAAACCGTGTATGGCATTTGATGGCTTTTATTTTATTCTATTACAAAAGGTGTGCCTTTTTTACTAATTTTAAGTTTGCCTATAATTAGAACGGAAAAACACCTTATTTTCGTCTAAAATTACAAAATGTTTCTCGAAAACACCGTTAATCATAAGGAACAATTCGGTTGGATAGAAGTAATCTGTGGTTCGATGTTTTCCGGAAAGACCGAGGAATTGATTCGAAGATTGAAACGGGCCCAATTTGCCAAACAAAAGGTGGAAATCTTTAAACCTATGGTCGATACCCGTTATAATGAGGAAATGGTGGTTTCACATGATGCCAATGAAATACGGTCAACCCCTGTGCCAGCGGCTGCCAATATTCGAATTTTAGGCGATACCTGTGATGGTGTCGGTATTGATGAGGCCCAGTTTTTCGATGATGAGATCGTTACCGTATGCAATGATTTGGCCAATAAAGGCGTGCGGGTGGTGGTAGCCGGACTCGATATGGATTTTAAGGGCAATCCTTTCGGGCCTATGCCAGCCCTCATGGCCACTGCGGAATATGTGACCAAGGTGCATGCCATATGTACGCGAACGGGCAATTTAGCCAATTACAGCTATCGAAAGTCAAACAATGATAAATTGGTCTTATTAGGTGAAATCGAGGAATACGAACCCTTGAGCAGGGCCGCTTTCTATAAGGCCATGCTCAAGGAAAGGGTACGGGGAATCGATGTCGAGTCTGAGGAAGTACCTCCAAACACAAAACGATCCAATGCCTAAAGTCAAAGAGACCGTCCTCGAGATCGACCTAGAAGCACTGGCACATAATTATCGATTTTTAAGGTCAAGGCTTCATTCGAACACCCTATTTTTAGCCGTCGTAAAAGCTTTTGCCTACGGCAGCGATGCTTCAAAAATCGCCAGAAAATTAGAAAGTTTGGGCGTCGATTATTTTGCCGTAGCCTATGTAAAGGAAGGCGTTGCCCTGCGCGAGGCGGGCATCACGAAGCCTATCTTGGTACTGCACCCGCAGGCGGTCAATTTTGATACCCTGATCGAACGTTGTTTGGAGCCCAGTATCTATTCGCCTAAAATCTTACGGGAGTTTTTGGAGGCGGCCCGCCGACATAAACAAAAAGGATATCCGATACATATTAAGTTCAATACCGGTTTAAATAGATTGGGGTTTGGGGAAAACGATGTGGCCTATATTATGGAGCAAATCAGGGGAAGAAATGAGGTCAAGGTTGCCTCGATTTTCTCACATTTGGCGGCATCCGAAGATTTGAATGAAAAGGCATATACGAAGAAACAAATTGCGTGCTTTGATACCATTGGTAAGTCTTTCGATGCCACCCTGGGCTATCCCACGTATAAACATATTCTGAATACCTCGGGAATCATCAATTTTCCGGAAGCGCAATATGATATGGTCAGAAGTGGGATCGGGTTATATGGTTTTGGCAACGATACGGCGATAGATTCGCAATTGCGCCCGATCGTTTCCTTAAAAACCGTCATTTCCCAGATCCATAAAATAGCACCGTGGGAAACCGTGGGGTACAATCGTGCCTTTACCTCTCCCAATCAAAAGGTCACGGCCACCTTACCCTTGGGCCATGCCGATGGCATTGGACGGCACTATGGAAACGGCAAGGCCTATGTAAATGTCCACGGAAAGTATGCTCCTATTATTGGGAATGTTTGTATGGACATGATCATGATCGATATCACCGGAATTCCATGCCAAGAAGGCGATGAAGTCCTTGTCTTCGGGGCAGCTCCCAATGCCGAAACATTTGCCGCATTTGCCGGAACGATATCCTATGAGCTGCTTACCGGTATTTCCCAAAGGGTAAAGCGAATTTTCATTAACGACTAATTTCATTTTAACATTCTGTTAAGGAATACTTTTTTTTATTACATTGCATCGCACCAATTAGTAACCAACTAAATCATTCAAGTATGTTAAAAGAGTTTAAGAATTTTATCATGACCGGGAACGTCATCGAATTTGCGGTGGCGGTTATCATGGCGGTTGCCTTGGGCGCCGTAATCAATGGCTTTGTTACCGATATTGCCATGCCCTTCGTGGGGTATTTTTCAGGTGGTGTCGATTTTGCCAACCTATTCTATGCCATGGACGGACAGGAGTATGCTACCTTGGCCGCAGCCAAAGAAGCAGGTGGAGCCGTTATCGCATATGGTAACTGGATCAATACCATCATCAATCTGATCATTGTAGGTTTGGTAATGTTCATTATCATTAAGGCATATCAAAAAACAAAAACGCCACCGCCACCACCTGCACCGGCAGGACCGACCCAAGAAGAACTCTTGACCCAAATCAGGGACCTCTTAAAAAAGTAAGCCATCAAATCATAGGATTAACTTTCAAATAGACCAACTAAACCAGTAAACCCCTGCCCATCGGCAGGGGTTTTGCATTTTGGAATCGAAGGTTCGCAATTTATTTTTTATAACATTTTGTTATATTTTTATATAAATATAGATCGGTCCTTGTTCGCTATGCTTTGTTGAAGTACCTTTGCCTTCCGAATTTAATCTGCAAATCGGTCGGCAGTCTGACAGTCCATTCGATTATTGCATGGCATATCGAAATAGGTAGTATTCATAACTAAATTGTAACAAATGAAAGTAGCGGTAGTAGGCGCCACGGGAATGGTGGGGGAAGTAATGCTCAAGGTCTTGGCAGAACGCAATTTTCCCTTAACGGAATTGTTTT
This sequence comes from Maribacter sp., assembly GCA_022865355.1. Classification (GTDB taxonomy): domain Bacteria; phylum Bacteroidota; class Bacteroidia; order Flavobacteriales; family Flavobacteriaceae; genus JALHST01. Next base: position 4,647 of record JALHST010000246.1, read on the forward strand.
TGGTGGCCTCGGAGCGATCAGCAGGTAAGAAGCTCGCCTATAAGGGTGCCGAATATACGGTCATCGGTTTGGCTGAAGCCGTGGCCGCCCGTCCCCATATTGCCATTTTCTCCGCAGGTGGCGATACTTCTTTGGAATGGGCGCCCAAATTCGCCGAAGTAGGCACAGTCGTTGTCGATAATTCCTCCGCTTGGCGCATGCATCCCGAAATAAAACTCGTGGTGCCTGAAATTAATGCCCATGTATTGACGTCCGACGATAAAATTATTGCCAATCCCAATTGTTCGACCATACAATTGGTCATGGCCCTGGCTCCCTTGCACAAAAAATATAAAATGAAACGGGTGGTGGTTTCTACCTACCAATCGGTTTCCGGGACAGGCCTAAAAGCGGTTCAACAATTGGAAAATGAGATAGCCGGTGTTCAAGGAGAAATGGCCTATCCATATCCAATCAGTCGGAATGCCTTGCCCCATTGCGATGTTTTCCTAGAAAATGGGTATACGAAGGAGGAAATGAAATTGGCCCGTGAACCTCAAAAAATATTGGATGACCGCACTTTCTCGGTAACCGCGACCGCCGTGCGCATTCCAACGGCAGGTGGACATTCCGAATCGGTAAATGTGGAATTCAAAAACGACTTTGAATTAACTGAAGTACGAAAATTATTGGCCGCTACCCCAGGAGTGACCGTACAGGACAATCCGGATACAAATACCTATCCGATGCCCATGTATGCCCACGGGAAAGATGAGGTTTTTGTAGGCCGCATCCGACGGGATGAAACCCAACGAAATACCCTTAATATGTGGATCGTGGCCGACAACCTGAGAAAAGGCGCTGCGACCAATGCGATACAGATAGCCGAATATTTGGTAAAAAAAGGTTTTGTCTGAATGCAAATAACTTAAATTGTTAAACCTTCGGAATCGTTTTATTTTGAAGGTTTTTTAATGGTATTTTTAGGGCATCAACCAGAAATATCCAATGAAAAAAATAGCAATTCTTGTCACGTCAATACTGATCTTGCTTTCATGTCGCACCGAACCTAAACCCGAACCCATCGCCGTAACCTATCCCACCACCGCAAAAGCCGATTCTGCCGATACCTATTTTGGAACTCAGGTTGAAGACCCCTACCGTTGGCTTGAAGATGATCGAAGCCCGGAGACCGAAGCATGGGTCAAAACCGAAAACAAAGTAACTTTCGGGTATCTTGACAAGATACCGTTTCGGGCATCCCTAAAGAAACGATTGGAAAAATTATGGGATTATGAAAAATTGGGGGCACCCTTCAAGGAAGGTGCCTATACCTATTTTTATAAAAATGACGGTCTTCAAAACCAATATGTGGTCTATAGACAACAGGGGAGTGGCGAGCCTGAAGTTTTTTTAGACCCCAATACCTTTTCGGAAGACGGGACGACTTCCTTGGCAGGTCTAAGCTTTACGAAAGATGGTTCCCTTGCCGGGTATCTCATATCGGAAGGTGGCAGTGACTGGCGCAAGGCCATAGTTTTGAATGCTAATACCAAGGAAATCATAGAAGACACCTTGATCGATATCAAATTCAGCGGCATTTCATGGAAAGGAAAGGATGGGTTCTATTATTCGAGTTATGACAAGCCGAATGGAAGTGAGCTTTCGGCAAAGACCGATCAACACAAATTATATTACCATACATTGGGTACGCCTCAAAATAAGGATGTTGTGTTATATGGTGCGACTGCTTCCGAAAAACATCGTTATGTTGGTGCGCAGGTTACCGAGGACAATAGGTATTTGGTTGTCTCTGCCTCTAATTCGACTTCTGGGAACAAACTTTTTATTCAAGACCTGACCCGACCCGACAACAAGATGGTTACCATCCTTGGCAATGAGGACACCGATAGCTACCTTATCGAGAATGTTGGCTCTAAATTGTATATAGTTACCAATAAGGATGCCCCGAATCAAAAAATCGTAACGGTAGATGCTTCCAGCCCTGGTCCGGAGCACTGGGTCGATTTTATCCCCGAGACCGAAAATGTGCTATCACCGAATACCGGTGGGGGTTATTTTTTTACGGAATATATAGTCGATGCCATTTCGAAGGTATTTCAATATGATTATGACGGAAAGTTAATTCGCGAGGTAAAGCTTCCGGGGTTGGGAAGTGCCGGTGGTTTTGGTGGAAAAAAGGAGGATACCGAATTCTATTTTTCGTTTACAAATTATATTATACCGGGCTCATCCTACAAGTACAACGTTAAAACGGGATCCTATTCCCTGTATTGGAAACCGAAAATCGATTTTAATTCGGAAGACTATGAATCAAATCAAATATTTTATACCTCCAAGGACGGCACAAAGATCCCCATGATCATAACTCACAAAAAAGGACTGAAACGAGATGGTAAAAATCCGACCTGGTTATATGGTTACGGTGGCTTCAATATCAGTTTAACGCCCAATTTCAATATCCCCAATTTAGTTTGGATGGAGCAGGGTGGTATCTTGGCCGTCCCCAACATTCGGGGCGGCGGGGAATACGGTAAGGAGTGGCACGACGCCGGTATTAAGACCAAAAAGCAAAATGTATTTGATGATTTTATCGCCGCAGCCGAATATCTTATCACCAACAAGTATACGTCCCCGGATTATTTGGCGATACGGGGTGGGAGTAACGGAGGACTCTTGGTGGGGGCCGTGATGACGCAACGCCCTGATCTGATGAAAGTGGCCTTGCCTGCCGTTGGGGTATTAGACCTGCTTCGCTACCACACATTTACCGCGGGTGCCGGTTGGGCATATGATTATGGGACCGCCCAGGACGGCAAGGAGATGTTCGATTACCTGCTAGGCTATTCCCCTGTGCACAATGTCAAGGAAGGTACCTCTTATCCAGCGACACTGATCACGACCGGGGATCATGATGATCGGGTAGTGCCTGCACACAGCTTTAAATTAGCCGCTGAGCTTCAAGCAAAACAAAAGGGCCCTAATCCGATTTTGATCCGTATCGAAACAAATGCGGGGCATGGCGCCGGAACCCCAGTAAACAAGACTATCGATCAATATGCCGATATTTTTGGCTTTACCTTCTACAATATGGGTTTTGAGCAACTTCCCAATACCGCGATTTTAAAAAATTTTAAAGAATAGTATCTTGATAATAGCATAATTTATGATAACGGCCGTTACAAACGTAAGCATCTACTTTCTTTTCAATTATTGATACTAACATGCTTCAAATAGATAATGTAACATTTGCCTATGCCAAAGACCCGGTACTTGAGGATATCAGTCTACAAGTGGCCAAGGGAGAGCACGTCTCGATCATTGGTGAAAGTGGCTGTGGGAAGAGTACGCTTTTGAAAATCATCTACGGCAAATTACCGGTAACCACCGGCAAGGTATTTTGGGAAGAGTTTCCCATCCTGGGCCCTTTATATAATCTTGTCCCCGGGGAACCCTATATGAAATATTTGGCCCAAGATTTCGATTTGATGCCATTTACGACGGTGGCCGAAAATATTCGCGAATATCTGTCCGTTTTTGATCCAGAAGCCATGCGGTCCCGAACTGACGAACTCTTGGAAATGATCGAAATGGTCGCATTTGCAAAGACCAAGGTAAAGAACTTGAGCGGTGGGCAACAACAACGGGTGGCCCTCGCCAGGGTATTGGCACAACAACCTGAAATACTCTTGTTGGACGAACCCTTTAGCCATATTGATAATTTCAGCAAAAACAGTCTTCGTAGGAATCTTTTTGCCTATTTGAAAAACAAAGGGATCACCGTGCTAACCGCAACCCATGATCACCATGATATGCTCCCGTTTGCAGACAGGGTAATCGTTCTAAAGGACCGACAAATTATCGCTGAGGACCACCCCAAACACCTCTTTGAACATCCTAGGAATCTCTACATTGCATCCTTGTTCGGGGAAGCCAATAGGATCCCCATCAACATCATTAAATCCTATGCCGATACGAAAAGGCAGATTATTGTTTATGCCCATGAATTAAGGGTTTCGGGCAATTCGGGGCTTCAGGTAGCCGTTACCCATTCGTATTATATGGGCAGCCATTATTTGATCATTGGCGATTATGAAGGGCAACCCATCTATTTCAACCATGGCACGGCCTTGGAAAACGGTAAAAAAGTTTTTCTTAATATTGCCATCGAGGTCATCAATCAGCGGTTGAACCTCTAGGAAAAGTGGAAAAAGAAGAATTACGGCAAGAACTTCAATTCAAGGCCATACGAAGCAGTGGTGCCGGGGGGCAGCATGTCAACAAAGTCTCCTCGAAAATCGAACTGGCCTTTGATGTGTCGAATTCAAAGGCGCTTTCGGCCTGGGAAAAGGAACGCTTGTTCGTAAAACTAGGCAATCGATTGACCAAAGAAAACATTCTTCTACTACTTTGTGATGAAACCCGGAGCCAACACAGAAACAAAGGTTTGGTCATTGATCGATTTTTCGAAATTTTGGAGAAGGCCCTGAAACCAAAAAAAAAGCGCAGAAAAACCAAGCCTTCGAAATCGGCTATAGAAAAAAGATTAAAAAGCAAGAAAAAAGAAGCCTTGAAAAAGATAAGGCGCTCGAAACCTCCTATGGAGTGAATAATAAGGCACTTTCGGTTTACTGTGAAATAACATGGATCGGACGGCCCTCCATGATTTTCGGGTCTATCTTCAATTGCAAAATTTCTACTATGGTGGGCGCAATCTGGTTGGTACGGTAGGACTCTTTTGAATTGACCTCCCCAAGTATCTTCACATTATTTCCAAAGACCAGAAGCCATACCTGTCCGGAATCCTCAACCGTGCTTCCATGGTCCCTCCAGGTTTTTAAGGGCCGTGTGCCCCTACCATGATCCGTAGTCACTATGAAAATGGTGTTCCCTTTATAAAATGGGTCTTGTTGGGTGAACTCCCAAAGGCCTTTGATGAAGGCATCTGCCGAGTGGGCCGATTTCAGATACGCCGCATAATCGCCATCATGGGCAAAATCATCGGTTTCGCCGAAGGCGATATAGAGCAGTTCGGGATGCTCCCGTTTCATATATTCGAGCGCATAGTGATAGGTAAAGGCATCGAGACGTACACTGCCCCACGGACTCGGGATTTGGTCCTGTAATTCGTTTAGAAAGTTCTCGGTTTCTGTGAGATCGCTGCCCTTGGCCTTCCTAAAACCGGCATTAACGGGAACTCCTGATCGCTTTTCGTTTACTATAAACGGAAAAACGTCCCAACTCCCAAAGACAGCGACCTTGCCATGGTATTTTGGCGAGTTGTTTGCAATTTCAAGAAGGGTGGTGTTTGGGTTATTTACTTTATCGTTGCTATCTATTCGTTCGTCATCGGCCTTACCGCTTAGGATTTCGTTGTACCCCGGATAGGAAAACCACCTAGTATTGGTCAAGTCTACCGTATTCCCCAACTTGCGATTGCCATACATTTGACCCATTTTTACGGCCTCATTCCAAAAAAAAGGCATTAAGGCCTTACGGCATTCGGTCGGGGTCTTGCGCCAAAAGTCATTTAATAGTTCAGAGTGGTCTTTTACATAGGTTTTGTTCGATATCAACTGGGAATCGGCACCAGTGAATACCTCTTGCCAGCGCATGCCGTCCAAGGTGATCAAGATTACTTTGGGCGTGTTCACCGTCTGTGCCGCTGCGTATAAAAGGTTTAGGAACAGAATGACGATGAATGTGCCACTATTTCGCATGTTGTTTTCTTTTGACTTGTCCCGCGTTAGATTACGGCGGTAATACGGATGGATTCCCCATTGAATACGACGACATCGCCGACCGATTTGCCAAGCAACAATTGACCCATGGGGGTCCCGATCGAAATACAATAGACCGCCAAATCGTCCTCCTTGTATAGCCCTGCCGAAACGGCCAAAAAATAGTTGCTCTTGGAGGTCTCGACCAAATTCCCGAGTCCGACCGTCGAATGAACCGATTTGATATTTACCTTATCAAGTACATCCTCCATTTTTTCTGCTTCCGCAAGCTGTTGTCCCAAATTTTCGAGTTCAAGCTGCAACATGGCGCGACCTGTCTCGTGTTTGTCTCCGGCGGTATTCTTGTCCTCGGAATCCAACGATTCGCGTACGTCCCGTATATTGCCCTGAATTCCCGCAATCCTCTTATTTACAAAGGCCTCGCAGAATTTATAAAGTACTCCTTTGGTATTATTCGCGCTCATGCGATAAAAGTATGAAATCCCGGATCGGTTTTAGAAATTAACTATGAAATTGAAGTCTGACAAGCAAGCTTAATTTTCAAAATGATAGAGATCGGCCAGTTTATAGACTAAATAATTCACTATCGTACTTTGATTTTCGCCTCTTTGGTACATTTCATAGACCTTGTTTTTATTTTCTTCCTTAAAAAAATCAAGATCGTCGGTACCATATTCACTAAATACATCCCAGGATTTAAGTCCTTCCAACATCGCCCGATGTGCATGGAACCTTTTGTTGACCAATTCTAATTCCTGTCGCTGTCTTTTAACCCCATTATGGGAGACACTTTGATTGCTTGCGTTCCTTAGATTATATTCACGTTCCAGCCGTGCATCGGCTGCTTCGGCTTCGGCAATTATCTTCGCATAGGCCCTATACACCAAGTTCGTATATTCGGTAAGAAATAGTTCGGCGGAATGGGAGGTAAAGGTCGTTTCGTCAGAGAACCCGGCATCCTCGGTACTTGCATAAAAATTAGTGTTTATAGAGGTCCTTGGTTCATTTTTGTTTTCCAAGGCATCTTTCCACGCCTGCGACTTTATCATTTCCTTCCACACTTTGTTATACCGCCTTTTATAATTTGTCTTAGCGGTAGAGCAACTGCTCAGCACGAGAATAAAGGCCAGCAGTAAAAGCCGAAAGCAATGTACGCTTAATGTACGTATTTCCATAGGTGCTTCTTGGTCATTAATTAAAACCGATGTGAGGGAACGTCGTATAAAGATCGTTTCTCGATCACTGGTACCAAATAGCATACGGAAGAGACGGGGTGTCGTCAAATATCCCAAGGAGGTTCTATTCAAAAATCAAACTAGGCCTGGTGCCCGGGACAATAGTATCAAGACTTTGAACTTCATTTCAGGGGAAGCCAATATAGTAAAAAATTGTTTTCCTTGCTTGAAACATAGGTGTTCGACCTTAAAAATCGGTTGAAGTAGATTTTTATGATTCACCGACCATATCGGCCAAATCCCTGCCTACAGCACTACCGATGGCAATACCCATGCCGCCTAGGCGCACCCCACAATACACATTTTTTGAAAGTTGCTTCAGGATCGGTTGCTTATGATCGCCTACGCCCATGATGCCGCTCCAACGGCTTTCGATTTCAAAGACGGTTTTAGGCAGGATTATTTCCCGCAGCATTTTTTCGAGCTGATTTTGAATCCCCTCGGTTTCACCAAATTCGGAGGTTTCTTCCCCTTTAAAGTCTAGATTTCTTCCGCCGCCAAGGAGAATCCTATTATCGATATTCCTAAAATAGTAGTAGCCTTCCTCAAGATGAAAGGTTCCCTTGATACGAAGGTCTAATATGGGTTTTGTGATCAATACCTGCGCCCTGGCAGGTTTCACTTCCTCAATGCCAAATTTCCTCGCAAAGCCGTTGGTAGCGATGAATAGGTGCTTTGCTTTAAATTCAAAGAGGTTCGTCTGAACGGTTACCTCGTTATCATGGGCCTCAAAGGCTTCGACCGTAATCGCGTTTAGAACTGTTATCCCCATTTTCTGCACCTTGCCTAAGAGTGCCGACATCATTTTTCCCGTATCAATTTGTGCCTCAAACGAATTGGTAATATACATTTTCTGAATACCATTAAAATGGAAGCTATTTTCATGGGGTTGAAAGGGGTCATTTTTAAAAATGGGACGTAATAAGCCATTGGTTTCCGTCAATTTTTCAAGGCAATGCTGGTATAATTCTTCGGCATTGTCGAGGAACAATTCATGCCCCCCGTAATTTTGGTAGCCGATTTGCTCATCGCCAAGGGTCTTTCGCAACAATTTTATGCCCTCCCACCGTTTTTTGACCAATTCAAAGACCGCTTCGTCGGTGTGGGTCTTCAAATCGGCAATGATTTCGGAAATGCTTCCGAAACAGGCAAATCCTGCATTCTTTGAGCTAGCGCCCTGGGGAAAAATGCCTTTTTCGAGTACTAATATCTTGGCTTTGGGAAACTTATATTTTAACTGTAGGGCACAATTAAGGCCCACAATGCCACTGCCTATTACGGCAAAGTCAATGTTGGAAAGCCAAGTTTTATATTCCCAATAGCTGAGGTTCATGGCATAGAAAAGCTAGACCCGCAAGGGGGGCCTGCAAGATCGGATTGCATTATTCTTGTGGAGGTGGATTCATTACGAAACTTTCCATAAATTTCGTCGTATAATTTCCGGCCAAATAATCAGGATGATCCATTAGTTGTCTGTGAAAAGGTATGGTAGTCTTTACCCCTTCGATGACGAACTCGTCCAACGCCCGTTTCATCTTATTAATGGCCTCTTCACGTGTTTGTGCCGTTGTAATCAACTTGGCGATCATGGAGTCATAATTGGGTGGAATGGTGTACCCGCTGTACACGTGGGTATCCATACGCACTCCGTGACCTCCGGGAATATGAAGGGTCGTAATTTTTCCAGGGGAGGGCCTAAACCCATGATAGGGGTCTTCGGCATTGATACGGCATTCTATGGAATGCAATTTCGGAATGTAGTTCTTGCCTGAAATCGGTACCCCGCCGGCAACCAGTATTTGTTCGCGGATCAAATCATAGTCGATCACCTGTTCGGTAATGGGATGTTCTACTTGAATGCGGGTGTTCATCTCCATAAAATAGAATTTTCGATGCTTATCGACCAAAAATTCAATGGTTCCCGCCCCTTCATATTTTATGTATTCGGCTGCCTTTACGGCCGCATTCCCCATGGCTTCCCGCAACTTATCGGTCATAAAGGGGGAAGGGGTCTCTTCGGTGAGTTTTTGATGTCTTCGTTGGATCGAACAGTCGCGTTCCGAAAGATGGCAGGCTTTCCCGTATTGATCGCCAACGACTTGAATCTCGATGTGGCGCGGTTCCTCAATGAGTTTTTCCATATACATGCCACCATTGCCAAAAGCAGCCGTAGCCTCTTTTACGGCACTGTTGAACAACTCTTCCATATCCTCTTCCTTCCAGACGGCCCGCATTCCTTTCCCGCCGCCCCCAGCCGTCGCTTTGATCATCACGGGATAGCCCATTTTTTTGGCGACCTTAATGGCATCCGGCACATCTTTTAGAAGGCCATCAGACCCAGGAACACAAGGTACGCCCGCTTTTTTCATGGTTTCCTTGGCGGTTGCCTTGTCGCCCATTTTGTCGATTTGGTCGCCCGAGGCCCCAATAAATTTAATGTCGTGTTCGGCACAAATTCTTGAGAACTTTGCATTCTCCGAGAGAAAGCCGTATCCGGGATGAATGGCGTCGGCATTGGTGATTTCGGCTGCGGCAATGATATTCGGTATTTTCAGATACGACTCGCTACTAGCTGCGGGCCCTATGCAAACGGCCTCATCCGCAAAACGAACATGTAGGCTTTCTTCGTCGGCCTTCGAATATACGGCGACGGTTTTGATTCCCATTTCCTTGCAGGTGCGAATGACACGCAGTGCTATCTCTCCCCTATTCGCTATCAATATTTTTTTGAACATAACCCTTTGAAAATTTCAAATTCCACCCCGATGGTTATCGGGGCCAGATTCCAAAACCCAGTTTCAGAATCCGACCCTTTATATCGAGGATCAATATTATGACGGATCTACCAAAAATAACGGCTGATCAAATTCGACCGGGGATGAATCCTCGACCAATACCTTGACAATCTTGCCCGAAACTTCAGATTCAATATCATTGAACAATTTCATGGCTTCAATAACACAGAGAACGTCCCCTTTATGTATTTCACTACCTACTTCTACAAATGACGGTTTGTCGGGCGAAGGTTTTCTATAAAACGTCCCTATGATCGGCGATTTGATGGTCAGATATTTTGCCTCATCGTCCTTGGCCTCTTTGGCCGGGGTCGGTTCCGCGGCCGCGGGAACGGCTTGGTTGGTTGGGGATTGTTGAATGGTAGGTTGTCCGACCGGCAGGTGCTGCACATAGGTCGTCTCGGGATGGTGTTCCCCTGAGGATGTTTTTATGGTAATCTTCAGATCCTCCATTTCGAGTTTTACCTCACTTGCCCCGGATCTGGCCACAAACTTGATCAAGCTTTGAATTTCTTTAATATCCATAGAATTTGAATTTGTTTAGATTAGTTATATGCCCATTTTAAGTAGATGGACCCCCATGTAAATCCACCACCAAACGCGGCGAAAACAAGATTATCCCCTTTTTTGAGCTGGTCTTCATAATCGCTTAACAGCAACGGCAATGTGGCCGAAGTGGTATTCCCGTACCTCTGTATGTTCATCATTACCTTTGAACCATCGAGTCCCATTCTATTGGCCGTAGCATCAATAATCCTTTTATTGGCTTGATGGGGTACCAACCAAGCAATATCGGTATGGTCTAGATTATTGAGTTTCATTATCCGTTCGGCAACATCAGCCATATTCGAAACGGCAAATTTAAATACGGTTTTACCATCCTGATAAATATAATGTTTTCTATTCTTGACGGTTTCCAGGGAAGCGGGAAGCAAAGACCCACCGGCATCCATGCCAAGATACGGTCTTCCAGAACCATCGGCCCTTAAATACTCGTCCTGCAATCCCATGCCTTCGGTATTGGGTTCAAAAAGAACGGCCCCGGCGCCATCGCCGAAAATTATACAGGTCGTTCTATCGGTATAGTCAATGATCGATGACATTTTATCGGCACCTATCAACAAAACTTTTTTGTATCGGCCCGATTCTATATAGCGTGCCGCGGTCGACATTCCGAATAAAAAACTCGAACAAGCTGCCAACAAATCAAAGGCAAAAGCATTCGTGGCCCCGATTTCGGAAGCTACAAAGGCAGCCGTTGAGGCAACGGTACTATCGGGAGTCGCTGTTGCGACAATTACGAGTTCAATTTCACTAGGGTCGACTTCTTTCTTGCTGAGCAGGTTCTTAACGGCTTTGATGGCAAGATACGAAGTGCCTTCTCCTTCTTCTGGCTTCAGAATTCTTCTTTCTTTGATTCCGGTTCGGGTCGTTATCCATTCGTCATTTGTATCTACCATACCTTCCAACATTTTGTTGGTTAGTATAAATTTCGGAACATAAGCCCCTACAGCTGTAATGGCTGCCGATAGTTTCCCCATTCTAAAGTTGATTTTGTGTCAAAAAGTCCTCAAAATGACTCAAAAGTTGTGAAAATTAATGATTTTTTGTGACTTTAGGCCTAAAAAGCTGTCTTTTTCAGGAATACCGATGATCCCGAAAATATTCCCGCAATATAAAAGTAATAGCCTCGAAAAGTCGCATTCGTATCAGCGTAACCCTATCAAAAACAAAAAATCCCACTATTTCCAGTGGGATTTTTTATAAATACGATTGCAGGGCTACGCCTCTACGGTCTCAGTTTTGTCGATCAGCACTTGGCCCTTGTAGTACAATTTCCCTTCATGCCAATGTGCTCTATGGAATAGGTGCATTTCTCCGGTAGTCGGGTCGGTTGCCAAAGTGGGGGCCACAGCCTTGTAATGTGTTCTTCTTTTATCCCTTCGGGTCTTTGAAATTTTTCTCTTAGGATGTGCCATGGTAACTTATTTGTCCGTTAATAATTTTTTTAATGCGTCCCATCTGGGATCGATATCTTTGTTTTCCTTCGCTTCTTTTGGTTGTAGCTCCTTTAATTTATCGAGTACTTCCGATTTGAGGGTACCCGCGGCAATTCCTGGATGAATCCTTTTTTGAGGCACGGCCAACACCAACATCTCATACATATACTGCGCCACATTTATTTGATGTTCCCCATACGGGATGATTAAGATCTCATCGTCCTCGTCGTTGTATGCCTCCCCGAATTTGACCACCAGCTCCAGTTCTGATTCAATTTCTTGATCATAGGGTTCACTGGTAATATCACAATTCACGTTCACCGTGCCAGCAGCCTCAAATTGCAGTTCCAGCATGGTACTCGTCTTGTTCAGGAAAATCGTTACCGCAACATTTGCCCCGTTAAACTCATCATACCCAAAAGATTCAAAGAACTTGTTGTTGATTACGTACTTGAATTCGTGTTTTCCTTGCTTCAATCCTGAGAAAGGAATTATATATTCCTTATGCTTCATCTTTTACAACACTGATTAAACGTAACCCCTTATATTAAAGGCCCACCGTTAAGCGGGCTTGCCAGGCCATTCCAGTTCCGGCGGGTGCAAAGATACTATTATTTTGATAAAAGCCAATCTTTGATGTGAAATATATCGAATTATAAAACCCTATCTAAAAAACTTATAAAAAAAGTACTTTGGCCCGCTCGCGTTATCGCCGAACCTTCTGCTTCTGCAACTGATTCTCAATAAGTTCCTTATATTCTTCCCGCTTCCTGAAAATGCTGATAGCCATGAAAACGGCTTCTTCAAAGGAGCTAGGGTCTGCGACGTTTTTTCCCGCAATTTCGAAAGCAGTGCCATGATCTGGCGAGGTGCGCACTTTTGAAAGACCCGCCGTAAAGTTTACGCCCCTTCCAAAGGAGAGGGTTTTGAAGGGTATGAGCCCTTGATCATGATAGGCCGCCAAAATGGCATCAAATTTCCTATAGGTATCCGAGCCGAAAAAACTATCGGCTGCATAGGGCCCATAGACCAAATGCCCGGCATCCGACATTTCCTTGATTACCGGTTTTAAGATTTCCTCGTCCTCTTTGCCAATTAGGCCATTATCCCCGCTATGGGGATTTATGCCCAGTAAGGCAATTTTAGGTCTCCGGATGCCAAAATCCATCATCAACGATTTTTCCATGGTACGCACTTTGGTGCGGATCAAGATCGGATTGATGGCCGCGGGGGCATCCTTCACCGCAACATGATCGGTCAGCAGCCCGATCTTCAGATCATCGGTGACCATGAACATAAGACTTTCGCCCTCGAGCTCCTTGGCCAGGTAATCGGTATGGCCCGGAAACTTAAAATCTTCCGACTGAATCGTATTCTTATTGATCGGGGCGGTTACCAACACATCAATTTCATCGTTCTTTAAAGCTTTTACGGCAGCTTTTAAGGAATTAAGAGCAAACGACCCGCTTTCAGGCGTAGCCTCCCCAAAATTAAACTCCGGGGATTCCTTCCAAACATTGACCACATTGATCTTATCATCCAGTGCTTTGGTGGCATCGGGAATGCCGTTGAAATTGATGTCAATCCCAAAATGGTTTTTTTGATGGGTTATGGTTTTGTTCGAGGCAAAAATAATGGGGGTACAGAAATCCAACATCCGTGGATCTTCAAAGGTTTTTAAAATCACTTCACAACCGATCCCGTTGAGGTCCCCTATGGATATCCCCAGTTTTATTTTCGTGTTTTCCTCCATTATATCTTTACCTTTGTGTCTGATCTTGGATGCAAAACTACTTAATTTAAACGACACATGTTTACAGGGATAATCGAAACTTTGGGCACGGTGGACCAGCTGAAACCCGAAGGGGGCAACCTACACATTACCATGCATTCTCCCCTTGCCAAAGAATTGGAAATCGATCAAAGTGTGTCCCATAATGGCGTGTGTTTGACGGTCGTTGGTATCACCGACACGGGCTATACCGTTACGGCCGTCGATGAGACCCTTCAAAAAACAAATCTTGGAGAACTAGTGGTGGGCGATGCCGTCAACCTGGAACGTGCCATGATATTGGGAGCGCGATTAGACGGCCACATTGTGCAGGGTCATGTTGATCAGACTGCTATTTGTACGGCCATTGAAGAAAAAGAGGGCAGTTGGGTTTTTTCCTTTGAATATACTACCGGGCAAGGAAATGTGACCATTGAAAAAGGCTCGATAACGATTGACGGGGTGAGCCTAACGGTCGTAAATTCAGGAAAAAATTCGTTTAGCGTAGCCATTATCCCCTATACTTATGACCATACCCGTTTCAAAACCTATATGATCGGAACGCGGGTCAATCTCGAATTTGATGTTATCGGGAAATATGTGGCCAAGTTGATAAAAGACAGCTTTTAAGTTCGGTTTGATTGAATGGGTTCCCGAGGGATTCGGAGGATTGCCGCGTCGCCAAGGGCTCATCGCAATACCATTTCAATAATCCCAACTAATCCTCAAAAAAGCTGATCGAAGATCCGATCCAGGTATCGGCATTTTGATGGGATACATTGATTAGTCCGCCCTTTCCCATTCGGGTCAGGTTGATGACCGGTTTTAATTTGTTGCTTTCGGAATCAAGAACAAAGAGAATACGCAACTCCACCTTGGAGTTCTTATCGGTATTTGTCTTGATGATCGGGGCATAGTTGACCTTCCGCTGTAAAAGAAAGTTCGTCTTATCGGTGATTTTGGAAATGCTTTCCAGGGTCGGATTCAAATCGATCCCATGCCCGGCAAACGAAAATAGCGGCTTTAAGACAAAATCGCTCAGTTGAAGATCTGGGGGGAAGTCATTCAAATAGTATGATTGGGGAATGAACTCATGCCGCAACATGGGCATGATACACTTTGAGATCATAAAAAACCAATCGGGATGGGTAATCCAATCTACATCGACCTCGTCGAAAAGATTAAAATTGGTTTGAACATTTTCAAGGCGTTGCATGTCATCAAAAATGACCCGGTTGTATATGCGGTGGATCGGAATTCTTTTGCCGTCCTTTTCATAGAAAAGTTTTTTGCCTTCCTTGATGACTTTGGTGATGCATACAACTTCAATACCCGAAGCCTGTTTTGTGGCCCAAAAGTCGATACGCGTCTTTTGTTTCTCTGGAAAAAGTTCCATAAGGATCACATTTTCAGGGTTTTCATCACCCAGAATTACCTTGTTCACCGTTTTCAGATAGCTGGTCTCGTCGAGATTGCCAAAGAAATAATGAAGTCCTGTCGGGTCAAGATTCGGGTAGTTATGCAGAAAAGCCTTTCCCAAAAAAGGTTGGTAATACATGAGCGACGGAAAGGCCTGCAGTTCGATCAATTGCGGGGAAATGTTGCCATCGGCATCATCGCACAACCCAAAATCGATCGCCAAAAAATGGGGTTTTCCCAATGGACTTGGCGATTGCAAATGCTTCGGCATAAATCGTTGCCGCACAGCATCCATATCGAGTTGCCAAATCTGATCCAAAATCGAAGCACTGGCTTCCAACACTTTCTCCTTGATCTCTTTGCTGATAAAAACCGGGGTTTCGGAGATTCGAAAAGCGCAGGGTTCCCCAAGGGTTTCGGTCACATAGTTTTGGAGATTTTCATAATACTCCTGTTTGAAGCCTTTGTTAAAGGCTTCCCTTCGTTCTGGAATCATGCCGAAATAAGTTTAGATCGATCAATAGATTCGGCCCCCAATTGCAGAAATCGTGGGATAATGGTATGGTTGGTCTTCATGATTTTGTCGTCATCGTCTAAGTGTTCGATCATTTCCAAGTATTTCTTCTTGCCAAAATGCTTTACAATTTTCTTGCGCATATCGGGTCTTTGAAAATAGTGCAACATCCCCACCGAATCTGCTTCGGGATGAAATTGTACCCCAAAGATTTCCTTACTGAATCGGATGGCCATTACGGCCCTTTCCAAAGGAACATGGTCCCGTATTTTTTCCCTACAGAGCACTTTTCCGTCCAAGGTGTCCAACTTCCATTCATGGGGGCCCACCACCTGATAGTCCCGGGAATCGACCGCATAAAACGGATCAGGCAAACCTTCGAAAAGTATTTCCCGCTGCCCGCTAAGGGTCTTGTAGATGGGTAAAATTCCGAAAGAAGTAGACCTTCTTTTGGTGACTTTCGCCAAATCCCAGTGAAGACAGGCCAATTGAAAGGAGTGACAAATAAGAAACAAGTGCTTCTTGACAGGCTGTGATAAATTATGGTGCAAAATGGCATCCAACATGCCAAAATACTTGCCCTCCCAAGCTGCTCCCGAAATCAGGGGGGAACCAGGCCCTCCCGAGGAAATAAAAATATCATAGTCTTCGACTTGGGGCACCTGTGCTTCCAATCGAACTTCAAAAACATCAAAATTGCCTTGAACGCCCTCCTTGGCCAAAAATTCGGCCACCAATTCCTTGATACAGCGTAAGCCCTCATTGGGATTTCCAGCATTCAAGTCTAAAACCGCAATTTTATAGGTATTTTGCATTTTTTTTCTTCTTCCGAGGTGCCTTGCGCCACGCGCTTCGTACCTATAGTCTTCTTAAAATCGTCTTTATTTCAGTTCGCTTCGACTTCAGCCCCGTTCACTGAACACGGTCAAAGCGAGTGTCGGTGAAGACCCTGTTATCGTATAAGGAAGACCCTGTTATCGTATAAGAACGTTCGAAAATGACAAATCATATGTCGTTCAGAAGCGGTATCCAGATACTCAGAGTCCTTTTGCCGTCTGCTGCACAATATAATGAACTACTTGTTTTAAGTCATTAGTCTCCTCAAAAAGCTTGAGCTGCCTATCGGCACCCGAACCCTGTTCGAGCATCTGATACACATAATTCACTTCGGTTCGGCAGCCGAGTTCATCGACCACATCATCGATAAATTCAAGGAGTTCCTGTATCAAAAGGGCAAAAGGTACTTCCTCTTCCTTGCCGAAATCGATAAGCTTGGCCTCCACTCCCCAGCGTGCCGCGCGCCATTTGTTCTCATTGATCAAAATTCGGCGATACGATCGAAAACTCTGGTTTTTTTGATGCAATGCGCTCAGCTTGGCGATGATGCATTGCATGAGTGCCGCAATGCAGACCACCTCGTCAACAGTCATGACCATGTCGCAGATCCTGAATTCTACCGTAGGATAGAAGGGGTGGAGTCGGATATCCCACCAAATCTTCTTGCCATTGTCGATACAATTGGTCTTAACGAGCAACTCTATAAACTTGTCATACTCCCCCACACTGGCAAAATAAGGGGGAATCCCGGTTCGTGGAAACTTGTCGAATATTTTAGATCGATATGATTTGAATCCCGTCTCGCGGCTTTCCCAAAAGGGCGAATTGGTAGATAATGCATATAGGTGTGGCAAAAAATAGCGTGCAATGTTCATAATCTGCAGGCCTTCCTCCCGATTGGGAATGCCCACATGCACGTGCATCCCAAAGATCAAATTGGAGCGCGCCACATCCTTCATTTCCGCAATCAGCTGATCGTAGCGTGGGTTTGGTGTTATCAATTGTTCGCTCCAATGGGAAAACGGGTGGGTGCCCGAGGCGGCGACCTTCAAATCTTCCTTGGCCGCCAGTTCGATGACCTGTTTACGCAAATAGGAAACCTCGTCCCGGGCCTGATTGATGTTCTCACAAACATTGGTGCCCATCTCGACCACCGACTGGTGCATCTCTTCCTTGATGCGTTCCTTCAGGATTACTTTGCCACCATCGATAATCTTCGACATCTGCGAATGGAGCGTTAACGCCCCGCTATCCAGAATTTGAAATTCTTCCTCTATTCCCAGTGTGAACTTATGCATATCGACGCTTGAATTAGGCCCCTATTTCGTTTTTTTAGGGGTGTTTTTTGCTTTTGCGGCAGGCTTTGTGACGGGTTTGGCTTTCGCCGCATCCTTTTTTACCGCCGTTGTTTTGGCTTCGCCTATCGCTTTTGTCGCAACTTCCCCTTTGGTCGGCGCCTTCTTGATGGCAACTGGTTTTGCCTTTGTTATCGGATTGGCTTTTTTGGCAGGAACCGCCTTGGTCTTAACGGCCTTCGGTTTCACGATACGGGCTTTTTTGGGAGCGGACTTTTTGGCGACCGGAGACTTTGCCTGGGTTGCTTTCGGTGATGCCCCTTTGGTCTTTTTAGGAGCCGCTTTGGTTACGACCGGCTTTTTCACCGCCGTCTTTTTGGATTTCGGTTTTGATGGGGCCACCGCATTTTGCACAAAAGTACCCCAAGAGGTATTGTTCTGTTTTAATATATGTGCATTTGCTTTTTCAACGGCATACTTAGCCGAATGCTCTACGATCCAATCAAAATTGGCCTGTCCGACCGAATTGACATCGGCATCGGGAGCAGGGTTGCAAAAGTCGATGGCATAGGGCACCCCGTCGCGGATAGCGAACTCTACGGTATTAAAATCATAGCCCAAGGCCTTGTTCAGTCGCAGGGTAAAATCATAAATGGTGCGCATCAGCTTGGTGTGTTCCTCTCCACTGGTCTTTGGTTCGGTGGCATACCGCAAGTGCGGTTCGTTCCTAGGTTCGTAGGGCATGATGTGAATATATTTTTGTCCTAGGCAGTACACCCGGTAATAATCATCAAAAACGATTTCTTCCTGCAGCATCATCACCAATTGACCGGTTTCCTCGAGTTTTGCAAAAAGATCATCCGCATTATCAACACGATAGACACTTTTCCATCCGCCGCCCGAGTGTGGTTTCATATAGGCCGGAAAACCGATGTAGTCGAAGATATAATTCCAATCCAAAGGCGCTTTTAAATTCCGGAACGATTTTTCGGCAGTGTCCTCAGGGCGTTCCTTCGAAGGCAGAAGCACGGTCTTGGGTACGGGAACCCCCACCTCCAACGCCAAACAATTGTTAAAGAATTTTTCGTCGGCACTCCACCAAAACGGATTGTTGATGACCGCGGTTCCTTTTAATGCGGCATTTTTCAGATACGCCCTATAAAAAGGTACTTCCTGCGATATGCGGTCGATAATCACATCGTACCCATAATCAATGCCCTGCTGTACCTTATCAATGCTCACGGCCTCGGCAACTACCTTGCCATTTCCCAAAGCGTTCACCTTATCTATGAAAGCCCAGGGAAAGGTGTCTTCCATCCCGAATAATATTCCTACTTTTTTAACCATCTGTTTTATATATTAAATTTTGTTATTAAAAATAACGGCCTATATAATCCGGAAAAACCATTTTCCAGAGGGGCCAATCGTGTTCAATCCATTTTTTTTCATCGTACCAATAGGGGATGCCCTTGGCCTCTAAGATTCCTGCCATATGTTGGTTCTTGGGCATACAACTGTCCCAATCCGACGTGCTTAGAACGATCTGCATGTGGTGGTATTTCCAGCCTTCCTCATTCTGCATAAACTCATCGGGGCAATTGTAATAAATACGGATATCATCCGATAAGGGGGTCATATTGCGGATATTGAATACGCCGCTCATAGAGAACAAGTGCGAAACCAGATCGGGAAATCGAAAAGCGGTATTGGCAGCGTGGTAGCCCCCAAAGCTAACTCCGGCGGTTCCGATCCTATGGGTGTTGCACTCCCCTTGCATATAGGGTATCAGTTCGTCCTTTAAAAATTGCATGAAGAGTTCATAATTATGGATCTTCGTTCCCGAATCCATCCCATCATTATAAAAACTAAGCATGTCCAACGATTCCACATTATATAGCTTAATACGTCCTTCCTCGATAAATTGCATCACCGAACCCGTTAATCCAAAATCGGTATTCTGTGTGAATTGGCCCCCGGAAGACGGGAACATCAAGATGGGGTACCCCCAGTGGCCGGTAACTTCGAGATTGATATTTCGACCGAGGATGTTAGAATAGTATGGTATATGCTGCACGGATGCCATAATTATAAATATACTTAAAATGATTAATTCTCAATCTTTTAAAGCCGGCAAATGTAATTTATTTTTTAGATGCCTATGTAATTTTTTTACGGATTCGCTATACTTGCAGACCCGTAGCAAAAAACATGCATTTTCAGACCGATTTTATCAGCCTCAAGGGCAGTTTTCATTCCAAAAACCTGGAAAGAAAGGTAGCCTTCCGATTGATGGCCCCTCCCAATTACAAGGATTCGGAAAAACATTATCCGGTGCTATTGATGAACGACGGCCAGGATTTTTCGGCCCTGCAATTGGAACAGACTCTGGTCTCGTCATACAAATCAAAGGCCCTGGCGCCCTTTATCTATATCGGTGTTGAATGCAACAAAGACCGCATCCAGGAATACGGGACGGCCTCTTCGGCCGATTTTAAGGGGAGGGGTAGTAAGGCGGCCGATTACAGCCGATTTATCATGGAGGAATTTATCCCCTTTCTGAAGGGCGAGTTCAAGGTATCGCACCATGGACCCGACTGGGTTTTTTGTGGCTTGTCATTGGGTGGGTTATCGGCCTTGGATATCGCCTATACGCATGCATCCCATTTTGGTAAGATCGGGGTCTTTAGTGGCTCCTTTTGGTGGCGGAAAAAAGCCTATGTCAAAAAAGATCTGCTCGACCGCAGCAGGATCATCCTTGACGTGGTCAAAAAGGGCCACTTTACCCCGCATCTAAAATTCTGGTTTCAGTGCGGTACCGAGGATGAGACGGCGGATCGCAATCATAACGGGGTGATCGATGCCATCGACGATACCTTGGACCTCATCAAGGAACTTGAATTAAAGGGCTATTCCTATCCCGGCGATATCACCTATGTTGAGATCGAAGGCGGAAAACATGACTTGCCCACCTGGGCGGCCATTTTTCCGGAATTCATATCCTGGGCTTTTCACAAGAAATAACTGGGCAAGAATAATTCGGGGAATTGGGAAAAAGATCAAAGTTTTAAAACTCCCCGGTCCCGCCGTTTTAGGCGGGGACACCCCGCTCCCGATAGCTATCGGGACTAATGAGGGGAGCTGACTCTGAAATTATAGGAACTGGGTAACTACACTTTGATAAATATCCCTTTTTTGTACAGCACATAGGCCAACAGAACATAAAAGGCCACCACCGTCAAGGCATATAGGAGCGAGGACAGTTGTAAGGGCATAAAGTCATGCACATACAGGGAGTTGAAAAGCCAGGCATGTAAGGACATAGCATCGGCTACCTTGATCATCCCCATGATCTTCCCGATAAAACTGGCCGAAAAATAGACCACAATGGCATTGGCCCCAGCGTATCGGAAAATACTCCCGAACTGGATGCCTTTCACATCGGTCAAATAATAGATCAATGCCAAGATCATGTTCGCCCAGCCTGCGGTAACCAGCACAAAACTACTTGTCCACAAGGCCTTATTGATAGGGAACACCATATCCCAGAGCGAACCGATGATCAAAAAAACACCCCCGATACCAATCAACAAGGTCGTCTTTTTAGATTGTTGCGACGTCAGGACCAGGCCGGTAAAAATCCCTAACAATGCACTGCAGATGGCAGGCAACGTACTCAAGAGGCCCTCAGGGTCATAATCGGGCTTCCACATATGGGTGCCCAATACGTGCAGATCGACATAGTTCGCGAGGTTATTCGGGGCCCTATCAAAAGTGGAAGCCATTCCGTTTACAGGAACAAACCACATCAATAACCAATAGCCGATTAATATCGCTACGCAAATGCCGATCAAGGTCTTCCAATTAAAATTGATAAAGAGGAGGGCCGCAAAAAAGAAGACCAGCCCGATGCGTTGCAAAACGCCCGGAAAGCGGATGGCAGCAAAATCTTTGATAAAGGGGAAGGTCAGGGTAAATGCTCCCAGAAACAAGCCCAGCCCGATCAATTTAAGGCTACGGATGCCTATTTTTTTATAGGTTTCCGCATTCGCCACTTTGTTCTTGTAAGCAAATACGATCGACGTGCCCACGATAAAGAGGAAAAACGGAAAAACCAGATCGGTCGGGGTATACCCATGCCAGTCGGCATGCAAAAAAGGGGCATAGACACTCGACCAAGTACCCGGCGTATTCACCAGGATCATCAGGACGATGGTAAGTCCCCTAAAAATATCAACGGAGAGGATTCTGTCTTTCATTGAAAAATGACGTTATAGTAAATGCCCTTTCATTCGATTCCATGCCTTGATAAGTAGGAAGCCGGAAACGAAGGCGATTACCGTTAGCACCATGGCCTGGGGCGTTCTGCCATAGATCCAATAGCCCGTGGCGAACATGATCGAATAGATCAGGACACAGCCCAAAAGCATGGCGGTAATTCCCGAGGGCACGCTCCATTTTTCCTTGGTATTGACAATCTGTACGTTATCTGCATTCGCCTCGTTCACTACCTTCGACCACCCAGGACCGCCCGGTTGTATTTTTTTGTAAAAAGACCGCAGGGTTTCTTTGGATTCCGGTTGGGTAACATAGGTGGCGATCAACCAAATAACGGACGTTACCACCACTACGAACGGATATTCGGCCCAATCGGGCAATACACCGGTAGCAGGGTCGAAAAGAAACGGTTTCAAAGAGGTAAATGCCAGAACCATCGATAAAATTCCCGAGGCGAACATGGCCGCGATCTCACTCCAGGCATTGATACGCCACCAAAACCAGCGCAAGATGAAAATCAAACCGGTACCCGCACCAAAGGTCAATAATATGGCGAAGATCTGTAGGGCATTTTCCAATAATAGGGCGAACAGCGCACTCAATACCATAAGAACCACGGTCGAGAGCCGTCCCACGGCCACCATTTGTTTTTCAGTGGCTTTCGGATTGATCTGTTGTTTGTAAAAATCAAAAACAATGTATGAAGAGCCCCAATTCAACTGCGTCGAAATGGTGCTCATATAGGCGGCAACTAGGGAAGCCAACACAAGGCCTAGGAGGCCGCTTGGCAGTTTGGTCAACATGGCCGAATAGGCCAGGTCATTCCCCAATTTACTTTCCGCAATGTTCGGAAAGGCCTCGTGGATACTAGCAATATCGGGATAGACCACCAAAGAGGCCAGGGCGACCAAAATCCAAGGCCAGGGACGCAAGGCATAGTGCATAATATTAAAAAAGAAGGTCGCACCAATGGCGTGGTTCTCGTTCTTGGCGGCCAACATCCGCTGGGCGATATACCCGCCCCCACCAGGTTCTGCGCCCGGATACCACGAACTCCACCACTGCACCGTCAAGGGAATGATGAACAAGGTCACCAAGGCTTTTTTGTTACTGAAATCGGGCAGGATATTGAGTTTCGAGGCGACTGCTTCATGCTGCATAAGGGCGTGGATGCCACCCACTTCGGGAATATTGACCAAATAGTAGGCGGCGCCGATGGCGCCGGACATGGCCACAAAGAACAGGATAAAATCGGTATAGACAACGCCTTTGAAGCCGCCCAAGGCGCTAAAGGAAACCGTAATCAAACCAGCGCCTACCACCGTCTCCCAAGGCTCGAGCCCTAACATGATGCCTCCGATCTTGATGGCGGCCAAAGTTACCGAAGCCATGGTAATGATATTGAAAAGGCCCCCCAAATACACGGCACGGAATTTTCGTAAAAAGCTTGCCGTCGCACCGCCATAACGCATCTCGTAAAATTCAAGATCGGTATGCACGTTGGATCGTCGCCAGAGCTTCGCATATACGAAGACGGTCAATAGCCCTGTGAGCAAAAAGGCCCACCAGACCCAGTTGCCCGAAACCCCGTTGGTGCGCACGATATCGGTGACCAAATTCGGGGTGTCGGTAGAAAAAGTGGTCGCTACCATCGAGAGGCCCAAAAGCCACCATGGCATGGTTCGGCCCGAAAGAAAATATTCGTTGGCGTCTTTCCCCGATTTTTTGGAAACATAGATCCCGATGCCCAGAACAACGGTGAAGAAGACAATGATAAAGCTATAATCGAGGATGCTGAATTCCATAATATTGGTTTTTTGGTCGCATGATAAAGATATTATTTTTTGGCATACTTTTGAGCTTTGACCACGAAACCTCTTATGTGACCTTATCCATCGCCTCCGAACCTTCCTTGACCGCTTGGGTGCTTGCCTTTGCCTCCGCCTTTGTGTTGGGGGTGACCAAGGCCGGATTAAAAGGGATCGATGTGCTATTGGTAACCTTGATGGCCTTGGCCTTTGGGGCCAGGGAATCAACGGGCATCATCGTACCCCTATTGATTACGGGCGACATTTTCGCAGTCATCTACTACAGCCGCCACGCCCAATGGAAATATATTTTTAAGTTTCTTCCCTGGATGCTGGCCGGGGTCTTGGTCGGCGTACTCATCGGCAAAGACCTCGATGAACACACCTTTAAAATCGGAATGGCCCTGATCATCCTGTTGAGTGTCGTCATCATGTTCGGATGGGAAAAAAGAAAATCGCAATCGGTGCCCACACATTGGGCCTTTGCAGGTTTTATGGGTATCATGGCGGGGATTACCACGATGATCGGCAATCTGGCCGGGGCTTTTGCCAATATCTTTTTTCTTGCGATGCGCTTCCCGAAAAATGAATTTATCGGTACCGCGGCCTGGCTGTTCTTTATCGTCAATCTTTTTAAGCTCCCCTTCCATATTTTTGTTTGGGAAACCGTTACCCCCCAAACCCTGCTCCTCGATCTAAAACTCATCCCGGGGGTGCTCCTCGGATTGTTCGTCGGGGTACGCCTGGTGAAGATCATCAAGGAAGGGTTTTACCGAAAAATGATCCTGGTGCTCACCGCCCTAGGGGCGATTTTGATCTTGTTCCGATAGGGAGTTTGTGGTTTATGGAAAAAAATGAAGAAAGAGGAAAGAAAATAGAAAATAGAATATAGAATATAGACAAAAGATGGAAGAAAAAAGAACGGTTTGCTACAAAGGCACATTTTCAATCATGTTGTTTTCAAATCCGACAACATTGCGTAGCTTTAGTATCCAACGAATTCAATCGCATTCCGATGAAGCTATTTCCACCAAATAATACAATGCCGGGATATTGGCTGTTTCTGGTCGTATTACTCCTTGTTTCCTGCAAACAGAAAGCCAAGGTAGCAGACCTATCCCAAGAAGAACTGCTGCCCACCATAGAAATTGCCCTGCATGACCTGGCAACGGACTGGTATCCAAAGGCCCTTGATACGGTGTATGGTGGGTATTGGTCCGATTTCAATTACAAATGGGACAAAGTAGGGAAGCAGGACAAAATGATCGTAAGTCAGGCACGTCACATCTGGACGGCCTCCCAGCTAGCCCTTTTTTATAAGGACGAACGCTATGTGAAAATCGCCGCCCACGGCTACCACTTTCTGCGCGACCAGATGTGGGATAGCCTGAATGGTGGTTTTAACACCTTAATGGGCATTGAAGGCACGAACTTAAAACGTCTTTCAACGAATAAAAGCACCTACGGCAATGCCTTTGCCATCTATGCCCTTGCTACCTATTCGCAGATTTCAAAGGATACAGCCGCCCTGGAACTTGCCAAAAAGACATTTTATTGGCTTGAGGAGCACGCCCATGATCCCGTTTACAAGGGCTATTTTGATGTGTTACAACAAGACGGTGCCTGGATGCTCGATGTCACCGACAACGACAACCACTATGATAATTTTATTCGAAAGGATTGGAAGGACCAGAACTCCTCGATCCATCTTTTGGAGAGCTTTACCGCACTTTATGGGGCCTGGCCCGATCCTTTGGTACGGGAACGATTGGAGGAGCTCTTTTACTTGATCCGCGATACGATCACCACCGAAAAGGGCTATTTGACCTTACACTTGCAACGGGATTGGACGCCCGTCTCGCTTCGCGATTCTTCGGAAGTTTACAGAAAACAGAATTTCTATCTTGACCATGTGTCGTTTGGCCATGATGTGGAGACCGCCTTTTTGTTATTGGAAGCGTCGCATGCCATGGGCCTACAGCATGACACGATTACCGCCAGAAAAGCGAAAAAAATGGTCGATCACGCCCTCGAATGGGGCTGGGATTCCCAGAAAGGAGGGTTTTATGATGGCGGATACTATCAGGATGAGGATTCCCGTACCATTGAAAACAAGGAAAAAGTATGGTGGGCGGAAGCAGAAGGGCTTAACTCTTTATTGTTGCTATCGCAATTATACCCTCAAGAGGCCCGCTACTACGACCTGTTCAAAAAGCAGTGGGCCTATATCGATACCTATCTGATCGATCACGAGTACGGGGGCTGGTACGAAGCCGGCCTAGACATCAGTCCGGAGGCCAAAAAGCGGCCCAAGGCCCAGATTTGGAAGGCGAACTACCACGATGGCCGCTCTATGATGAACGTGATTCGTATGCTTAAAGGGGAATTTCCATTGACCGAGAGCCATAAAAGGGATTGAGCCTCAAGGTTAATTTGTTCAAGGTTCAAGGTTCAAGGTAAGCAGTGGGTGCAGTGATTTACCCTCGATTGGGCGAAATTGGAAGTCCCTACTCCACGCTTACCACTTTCGTCCTTGGGGAAATGCCATTGTTGTTGAACGCCTCGATTTGAAAATAATACCGGTCGGTTCGGTCCATGCCGGTAAAGAAATAATCGTTTTGGCCATAGACCATTATACTGCCATACAGCTTGTCGGGCGATTTGCCAAAATAGATGACATAGCCATCGGCCCGATCGTTCTGTCGCCATTTTAACCAGACACTGCGCCGTTCGCCATACTTTTTGGGATCGGCACGCAGTACCACGAAATCGTCGACGTCCAAGGGAGCCTCCCCATGGCCTTTGCCGAAGACCCGGAACCCACTCAGGGCGAACTTGCCGGAAGGCATTTTTAGGTTTTCAAGTTTTAGATAGCGTGCCTTCGCAGGGGCGGCCAATTCAATATAGTCATGGGGCACGTCGGTGGTAGTTTGGCTTTTATCGACCAGCACCTTCCATTTTTTCCCATCGTTCGAGGCCCAGATTTTGTATTGGTGATAGACCCCTAGGCTCTTACCCAAAAATTCGGCGTCCTGATCGGCATAATTTATTTGGATGGCATGAAGGGTCGAAATTTCTCCCAGATCGGTCTGCAACCATTCCCCTGTATTGCCGGTCTTCGCCGACCAATAGGTCTTCATCTCCTCATCGACCGCAAAGTTGGGCTGAAACCCGCCCAAGGTCGAGGATACCTGCACGGGTTTGTTGTAGTTGAGCAACATCCACCCCGAAAATTGTCCGTTTAAATGGTCTGCTTTTTCATGCGGTAAATAGGTAGGATAATCGCCATAGGCCGTATTGCAATACAGTACGTCATCAGCATCGAACCCGGCAGGCCAGATTCCGATCCGCCGTTCGAAATTGTTCTTTTGGCCCAAAGCGATCGTAGAAACATGCCACCAATTCCCAAAAGCATCTTGATAGGTCGCCCCATGGCCCGCGCCGCGCGTAAAGCCGCCGGGTTTGTATGAAAACGGATTGTGTGCTTGATAGCTAAAGCCTCCGAGGGGTTCCTCGCTCACATAGACCCCATCGGCATAACCGCTGAATTCGGTGGCCGGCGCGCCATACTGTAAATAGTATTTGTCATGGTATTTGGTGACCCAGGCACCCTCCATAAAGGGCTGCAAAAAGGTATTGTCGTTGTATTCGCCAAATCGTTCCCACCCATGATCCTCGGGGTGCAGCGAAAGCAAGGGCTTGACATACCCATCTGATTGCAGGGTCTTGGTATTTAATTCGGTACCGAGTAGGGGAAATTCATTGCTGGAGCCCCAGTACAGGAACAACTTGTCTTTTTCTTCATCATAGAGGATGCCCGGGTCCCAGGCACCCACTTTGAGCGAATCGACGGCGATCTCCCAGTCGTCGACCGTGGGGTTTTTGCTTTTCCATATAGGAAAGGTGGGGCCGTGGGTGGAGCCGATGACATAGAGGGCATCCTTCATGGCGAAGACGGCCGGGGCACAGAGTTCATCGTATACCTGGTGTTGTGGCAGGAGAAATCTACGGGACACAAAATTCCAGTGCAGCATATCATCGCTCCACCAATACCCCCATTGGTTGGTCGAAAAAAGAAAGTATTGGCCCTTAAATTTGACGATGACGGGATCGGCCGTCGCCCGATGCTTGCCCTGGATGGCGAAATTGGGGATGGGGGTATACCCATAATCGATGTTGATCGGGTTGCAATAGGTTTTTTGCTGAGCTAAAAGCTCGGCCGAGCAAAAAAGAAGCAGGGAACCGCTTAGAAGGATAATTTTTAGCATTCTATTGAAATTAAATAAATCGGTGTTTTTTCGCTTGCATCAGGTTTATGTCTTTTCGGCAACAAAATAGAAATCCGAAAAAGGCCCATGCAAGAACCCTAAAAGAGCGCCATGCTTTTGTTGAATAGCGCCTGCCCAATACATCGATTCATATGGGATTACTAATTTACGAATCCTGTCGAACTCCGCCCTTCCAATATTTTTAAAGATACTATTTATCAGATTATGATTTTTCCGGGTACTTTTTAAACAACCCGAATTCAAAAAGTTCACGACCATTTTAAACGGCCTCTGCAGCTTAGGAGGTTATGGTGCAGGGAATCGGCGAAGGATCGTCAAAGCTTCGGGGCGATGGTACATTGAATTCCTAAGTAACGAAGGACCTTTCATAAAGAAAAAAACCGATGAAGACATCGGTTTTAGCTAAACTAACTCAACTATTTTTAAATAAGAACGTTTCCCTGGGCCGTAAGGATGTTCAAAAATAGGCATAGCGGCCCGTTCAGCGTGTTACGTTAGTATAAACAATTCGTTAAGTCTTGGGATTATACAGGCTCTCGAATGGGTATTTTTTCAAAAAGGCCCTATTTTAAGGACCTCTTCGTGCTATTTGGTCAAACGGATTTATTTTTTTATTTTTCAAGGCTAATTCATCCACGATGCAAATCAATTGGTTGCGCACCACAAAAAAAAAGGAAGAGGATATTCGATCCTTGATCATGGAGGAATATAAATTCAGGTTGCGCGTAACCAAATTACTATTGAACAGGATGAAAGACCATGAAGAAGCCGATTTGGACAGTATCAGCTTTGATTTCGATACCGTGACCAAATCGTTTACGCTTTCAGAATCGACTCCGGAACCTATGTATTCCCGCTTATTGGAAATCCGCAACTTATTAGATTAGCACTACGTATTAAAAAATTGCAAGGCTTTGCTATTCATGCCATTTCCGTACACTACCGATTTTTATCTTTTTGCAAAATGTCAAGGCAGAATACCCTGTGATCTCATTCGTTCGGCCGCAACCCCGATTTCCCTCGCTTGAAGTAATCTGTTACATAGCGCATCGATGGCCTTGGAAGCCCTAAATCAAATTCGAATAAAAAGCACAAAAAAAGTATCTTTATACTGGGCACTAGGTTGCGGGCACGTCTTCGCAAAAAAGGAGGATTTTAAAAACGTGTTAGGTAACTTCAGCAATCCCATATATAATGGCGGGAAAAACCCAAAAGGCGATTACATAATTGGCTAAAATAAAGCAATGAAAACGGGGAAAACGGTTCTGTATTGGTTGCCACGTATACTGGGTATCCTAGCCATTCTATTTATCAGTTTATTTGCTATGGATTCCTTCGGGCCCCGTTTGACTTTTTGGCAACAGCTCGGTGGCTTTCTAATGCATCTTATACCATCGTTCCTATTACTGGCCCTGCTGCTTGTGGCATGGAAATGGGAATATCTTGGGGGCGTCCTATTTATTATTGTGGGCCATTTTAAGAAAAGTGGCCAAGACCCGACCAAAAAATAGTCCATGATGTCCTTTTTATAAAATGCAGTCACTTTTTCACATTAGTCCATTCAACAA
>JALHST010000247.1 GCA_022865355.1 Maribacter sp.
AGACCTCCTTCATTTTATTTGGAAGTACAAAAAATTGCAACTAGGGCAATTGGTTACCTCCAAGAATGAAGCCGTATCAATACTTGATGTTGGCCGACACAACCAATTGGCGGGTCCTGATTTCTTTAATGCCAAGATCCGAATTGGCAGACAACTTTGGGCGGGCAATGTGGAGATACATGTAAGATCCTCCGATTGGTTCACGCACAACCACCAACACGATGTGAACTACAACAACGTAATCCTTCATGTAGTTTGGGAGCATAATATTGATGTTCACCGAGGGGATTCTACCGAAATCCCTACCTTGGAACTTAAAAGTTATATTTCGAATGCGCTATTGGAGAACTATCGAAATTTATTTGACAACAGCCGAATTTCCTTTATAAATTGTGAAAAGGATATTGCTCACATTGATGAATTTACTTTACAAAATTGGTCTGAAAATCTGTTTTTTGAACGATTGGAACAGAAAGCCGATTTTGTTTTTGAACTCCTTGATAGATCGAAGAATGATTGGGAACAGGTACTTTTTGCCCTTTTACTTAAATGTTTCGGACTGAAAATCAACGGGGAAGCTTTTTATAGTTTGGCCCGGGCATTGGATTATTCGGTCGTACGAAAGATACAAAACGACCTCTTTAAACTTGAAAGTGTTTTCTTCGGATTGTCCCATTTGCTTGAAAATGATGCCATTGTAGATGATTATTACCACACGTTAAAAAAAGAATATCATCATCTAAGGGCCAAATACGAATTTACTGAAATAGGCGTGCGCAGACCTGAATTCTTCAAATTGCGACCGACTAATTTTCCTACCATCCGATTGTCCCAAGTGGCCAATCTATATGCCACTACGCCAAATTTGTTCAGTCTCTTGATCAATACGCACGAATTGATTGAACTTTATTCGGTATTTGAGGTTAGGGCGAGCGTATATTGGGATAATCACTATACTTTCGGAAAAGTCTCACATAAGAGTCCAAAAAAAGTGACCAAAAAATTCACGGATCTGTTTATCCTGAATGGACTATTACCTTTAAAGTATTGTTATGCAAATTGCATGGGGAAGAATGCGAATGACGAAATTACTGGGATTGCCACTAAAATAGTAAAGGAAGAAAATGGTATTATTAAGAACTTTGAAAGCCATGGAATTCTATATGGAAATGCCATGGAAACCCAAGCCTCTTTGCAGTTGTATAATGCCTACTGTTCAAAAAAATAAATGTTTGCAATGTGCGGTTGGAAATAGTTTATTGAGCGGAAATAGTTAATTTTAGACATGAATTTATTCTATCAACTACTCTACTATTTTCAGAAACGTGGCTTTGAAGTCTGCCGACGCATTGCCGAGCGATTGGGAATTCGGGCGAGGGTAGTGCGCACTACCTTCATCTATCTTACCTTCGTTACCCTGGGTTTTGGTTTCGCATTATATTTGTTTTTGGCGTTTTGGCTCAAAATAAAAGATTTATTATATACAAAACGGACTTCGGTTTTTGACCTTTGATATGCTAAGAATGTTTCGTTCTAGAATGTATTTAGCACTGTCATTAATGACGGCCGTATTGCTTTTCGGCATTTTGGGTTATCGATTCATTTCAGGGTATAATTGGATCGACGCGCTGTACATGACGATTATTACGGTAACGACCGTAGGTTTTTCCGAAGTAGGTCCGATGGATGGTACTGGAAAGATTTTTACGGTAATTTTAATTGTTACCAGTGTTTTTATTTTTGCTTTTGCCATCTCAGTGATTACCGAATATGTCCTAGGCAGAAACTCATTACAACTCCTAAAAAAGAAAAAAGTGGAAAATAAAATAGGAAGCTTGACGAATCATGTAATTATTTGCGGTTTTGGTCGAAACGGCATGCAGGCGGCACAACGGCTCAATGCCTACAAAAAGCCTTTCGTAGTTATTGAAAAGGATCGGGAGGTCATTGAAAAATACGAGGAGGACGTATTATTTGTCGAAGGCGATGCCAATGATGACGAAGTATTGAAAAATGCAGGTCTCGTGAATGCGCAATATCTTATTGCCGCCTTGCCCGACGATGCCGCCAACCTGTTCGTCGTGCTTTCGGCGAGGCAGATGAAAAAGAATCTTTTTATAATCAGCAGGGCGTCGTTGGTAACGTCACAGAACAAATTACGGTTGGCCGGTGCTGACAAAGTAATCATGCCCGATAAGATAGGGGGTGATCACATGGCCTCCCTTGTGGTCATGCCAGATTTGATTACGTTTATGGACAAACTTTCGATGGAGGGTGAGCATACCACCAATTTGGAAGAAGTGGCAATCGAGGATTTTTCCGGTAATATGGAATGTAATTCGCTCCGTGATCTTGATCTTAGGAAAAAAACGGGCTGTACCATTATAGGGTATATTGAACCGAATGGAAACTATATTATTAATCCCGAAGCCGATTTAAAACTACAACCCAAAAGCAAGGTAATCGTTTTGGGACGGCCTGAGCAGATCCGAAAATTAAACGAGATGTTCCATATAGTTTGAGTATCTTTTGGCAATTATTTTTGAAAAGCTTACCATTTTTTTAGATATTGCCGAGGTTCACCGTAAATATTCTAACCGAAAACCATATTATGAAGTATACCTTCCTTTCCCTCTTTGCCTTCCTTTTGCCTTTTTCAACAATTTCCCAAGAAACAGCCGAACTCGGGCTCGATGAACGCATTAATGCCTGGTTTGAACCTATCACCGCTGTTTGGGAAAGTATTGTTTTTTGGGTCGTTCCTGGTACAGGAGTACCTCTGATTGTTATCATATTGGTACTTGGTGCAACGTTTTTTACCCTGTATTTTGGCTTTGTAAATATCCGGAAATTTCCCTTTGCCATTAATGTGGTTCGGGGTAAATACGATGCGGTGGAAGGGGATGAAGGCCATGGTGTCGAGAAATCCGAAGTAAACATTGTCGACGGCGATTTGGTGGATACCATACGCGATGAAAGCCATCATGGCGAAGTAAGCCATTTTCAGGCCTTGGCAACTGCCGTTTCCGGAACCGTCGGACTGGGTAATATCGCAGGGGTGGCCTTGGCAATAGCCATTGGAGGCCCTGGGGCGACTTTTTGGATGATTGTCTGCGGCCTGTTGAGCATGTCCACTAAATTCGTTGAATGTACCCTTGGGGTAAAATATCGGGACATGGACGAAAACGGCACCGTCTATGGTGGCCCTATGTATTATTTGTCAAGGGGTCTCAAAGAACGGGGATTTACGGGGCTGGGCAAGGCGCTGGCAGTTATTTTTGCCATATTGTGCGTGGGGGCCTCATTTGGAGGTGGTAATGCCGTACAGGCCAACCAGGCTGCCGAACAACTGGTCGCTATGACCGGGATGGAAAGTGGCTCTTCAGGTTTTATTATTGGGGTTGTTTTGGCTATTCTAGTAGGGGTTGTAATCATCGGGGGAATAAAGCGTATCGCATCGGTCACTGAGAAAATAGTTCCCTTTATGGCAATTATTTATGCGACTGCATGTTTGGTCGTGATTTTTGCCAATTACTCTTATATAGATGATGCCTTCGGATTGATATTCTCAAGTGCCTTCACCCCTGAAGCTGGGTTAGGAGGTTTGTTCGGTGTTTTGATAACAGGTTTTAGACGGGCAGCATTCTCTAATGAAGCTGGCGCCGGGTCGGCCGCTATCGCCCACTCTGCGGTTAGGACCAAATATCCCGCAAGTGAAGGCATCGTGGCCTTATTGGAACCCTTTATCGATACGGTAGTAATTTGTACTTTGACCGCTTTGGTAATCATTTTCTATAACAGTGGCGGAATTTTCGAATATGGTGGTGATGGGGCAGGCCAAGTGCTGGTCGAAGGAGTAAATGTGGGCGGTGTAACGCTGACTTCCTTGGCTTTTGAATCGGTAATTCCGTGGTTTCCATATATCTTGACCCTTGCGGTTGTATTATTCGCGGTCTCTACGATGATTTCATGGTCGTATTACGGACTTCAAGCGTGGAAATATTTGTTCGGCAGGGGCAAAGTGGCCGATCTATGTTATAAACTTCTGTTCATTGCCTTTATCATTATTGGTGCTTCGGCATCAATGGGGGCCGTTTTTGCTTTTTCGGATGCGATGATACTTGCGTTGGTTTTTCCGAACATGCTCGGACTCATTCTTCTTTTCCCTAAAGTCAAGGAAGAGTTGACAAGATATTTAGACGCCATTAAAGCGATGGCCCAGTAAGGTAATTGTGTTAGTCACAGTCAAATATTTGTCGCCAAATGAGAGACATAAGGGGTCCAAAATTTCTTTTCGATCTCTTATTCGGTTGCATATTCTTTTATTTACTACTTTTCGTCCCATAAAAACTTCAATAGTACGCTATGGCTAAAAATACCGAAGCCTGGGGCTCCCGTATCGGATTAATATTGGCAATGGCGGGAAACGCCGTCGGCCTGGGGAATTTTCTGCGATTTCCAGTTCAGGCTGTTCAAAATGGTGGGGGCGCCTTCATAATCCCATATCTGGTCTGCTTCCTCTTAATGGGCTTGCCCTTGTTATTTGTAGAATGGTCCTCGGGTAGGTTTGGTGGAAAATTCGGCAATCACAGTACCCCATATATTTTTGATTCAATGGTCAAGGGCAGGATCTTAAAGTATATTGGCGTCTTCGGAATTTTTACCAACGTGGCCATTGTAGCTTATTACGCCTATATCGAATCATGGACCCTCTCGTATGTATTTCATTCGTTAATGGGAACATTTACAGGAATGTCGCAGGCCGAAGTGGCCGGCTTTTTCAATTCATACGTAGATGTGACCCACAGTACATTGGGGATTCCGTATGAAGCGGTCATATTTTATGTGCTTTGTCTTGCCTTGAATACCTTTATTCTTTCGAAAGGTTTGGGGGGGGTCGAGAAAGTGGCTAAAATAGGAATGCCCTTGTTGATCCTCTTTGGGGTCTTTTTGGCAATTCGAGGGTATACCTTGGGAACTTCAGGCGCATCAGATCTTTTTCCCAATGCGAATGCCTGGGAAGGCCTGAATTTTCTATGGACCCCACAAATGGATTCCTTGTGGAGCCCGAAAGTTTGGCTTGCGGCAGCGGGCCAAATCTTCTTTACCTTATCGGTAGGCATGGGTACGATCCATTGCTATGCCTCGTACGTAAAAAGTAAGGACGACATCGCCTTGAATGCTGTATCTGCGGGGTTTATGAACGAGTTCGTCGAAGTTGT
Source organism: Maribacter sp. (assembly GCA_022865355.1). Lineage (GTDB taxonomy): Bacteria > Bacteroidota > Bacteroidia > Flavobacteriales > Flavobacteriaceae > JALHST01. Next base: position 5,223 of record JALHST010000247.1, read on the forward strand.
TCTGGGAAGTGCCATCGTTATTCCGATCGCCGCAGGATATTTGGGACTTGACTGGGTACTTAACAATGCAGGTTTTGGAATGGCCTTTCAGACGATGCCTTACCTATTTCAGCAGTGGGGTCCGATTCTTGCCGCCGTTGCCGGGGTCATGTGGTTTGGGCTCCTATTTTTTGCGGGTATCACCAGTTCATTGGCCATGGGTACCCCATGGATGGGCTTTATGACCGACGAGTTTGGTTGGAACCGCACAAAAGGTGCATGGTCGTTCGGGGCACTTGCGCTTTTGATCGGGTTACCCACGGTTTTCTTTTATCAGGAGGGCGTCTTTGATGACTATGACTATTGGGCGGGAACAGTTAGTTTAGTCATCTTTGCTTTTTTTGAGATCATTCTCTTTGCTTGGATTTTCGGCATGGATAAGGGATGGGTCGAAATCAATCGAGGGGCCGATATCAAGATTCCAAGATTCTACAAATTCGTCATCAAGTTTATAACCCCATTACTACTGGGGTGGGTGTTTTTTGCCAGTATTCCGAGTATTGTTGACAATATTAGGCACAAAGACACCTACAACCATACCGCTTTTGCCAATGTATTTTATGCGGAAAACTATACCCCCGATACTAGCGTAACGGGCAAAGTGGAGGAGGTCGATGATAAAAACCTAAAACTCTCCTTCACGAATACACGAAAACGTTTCAACAAGGAAACCGAGGAATCCTATCAAGAAAAGTTTACCGATTTTAAGGAATATCATTTTAAAGAAGGTCAAAAAACCAAGGTTAACGCGGGAGACATCGTAAAACCGGGTGACCCAATAGCAACCGGTGAATTTACAAATAAGGTATTTTATAAAAATATTGGAAGGGTACTATTATTGGCAACTTTCGCATTCATTTGCATGCTGGTATATATCGCTTTTAAGAAACGACAAAAAGAAGGGAGGGCAACGATATGAATACGTCAGCATTGATTATGATGATTTTGGCACAGGGCACGGTAATTGGCTTTGCCGTTTACTTTTTTTATAGAGTACTTACAACCCCGCCCAAACAAGAACCTGATTCCTACACCGATAATGATGATGAAACGTTAAGACAAGGCGATTGATTCTTTGGATCCCAATAAAAAAATAAAGCCATTTAACTTTACCAAGCAGGAACGTAGCGGGATTTACTTTTTGCTCCTTATTATTGCACTGCTTCAAATCGGCTTTTACCTATATAGGTCCTATGATCGACAGCAAGGTGCCCTTAGCATTACCATAGATCAGGCTGTCCAGACTGAGATAGACGCTTTGAAACAGAAAGCGCTACAAAAGGATTCGGTCCGAATATATCCCTTTAACCCCAATTTCATAACCGATTATAAAGGGTATACTTTGGGAATGTCAATACAGGAAAT
>JALHST010000248.1 GCA_022865355.1 Maribacter sp.
ATGTTTACAATAGAAAAAAGAAATTTTACAAAAATGAAATCGATTAAAAACCTTGAACGCTTGAGTCAATTGCATGCACTCATTGAGAATGAGCGCACCGGTTCACCGAAAGACCTGGCAAATAGAATGAACATTAGCGAGCGTTTGGTTTATAATCTAATTGAACAATTAAAAGACTTTGAAGCCAGTATATGTTATGATCGGGGGAGAAAAACATATTACTACAGTGATGATTTTCAGTTACAGGTTAAAATATCGGTAATGGTGATCAGCAACAACGAGGTAACCAGAATCTTGGGGGATGTATATTCAGAAAAGTAAGACGATGCATCAAGAAGACTGCAAGGTTCATGCAATTTCGCCCGCTATATTTGAAAAATAGGGTCAAGATACGTAACCAAAGCTTGTTCAATTAGGATGAGGAATGTTTAAATGGTTTTAGTAAAGAATCTCACGTAATGCTGGGATGTGCCTGCCAAAAAAATAGGGTTGATTAAAAGAATTTTATAGCACAATGGAAGAGACCGGATGCCATCGCAAAAAGAAGGTGATTGTTTAACCTAACAATATGATCATGCAAAATGAAATGTTAGAATTATTTCAAGTCGAGGAACTTGAAAAACGTTATGAAATGGGTTGGCTAAAGGGAGGAGAAGTTGGAGCCTCCGCCAATTCGGATGGCAACATTAAAGTAGAAGCTAAAGTAAAATTTTAAATTTAGCTTTCTTAAGAGAAGTTCGGGGCGATTTCGCCCCTGCTTCTGCTAATGAATTATGATTGAATACTATGATGCGATTATTTTTCTTTTCCGTAACGATGGCGATTAGCTTGAACCTTTGTGGCCAATCTAAAAGAATAACGATTCTCGACCAAACTACAAATGACCCGATCGACCTGGTCAACGTGTATTACTCAAGGTTGAACGAGGGTACCATTACCAATGAAGAGGGGGTAATAAGTATAGAGACGAGAAATGATACCTTGACCTTAAGCCATCTTAATTATGAAATCCTAATATTACCGGATAGCTCATTAAAGGCAACCGACACCATTTATATGAATCCCATTGTCAACCAACTTGATGAAGTCGTTGTCTACGATTTCGATCTGAAAAAGAAACTTGAAACGGTGGCAAAATTATATGGAAGGCTCTATCTCACTGATCATAATACCAACGAAACCACCTATAAGGAAATTCTTAAGATAGATAATCATTTGGTTCGATTGGTCCAAGTACAGCTCAACTGGTGGCAAAAAAGTTATAACTATGACTTCACCAAGGGCCTCGACAAACAATGTGCATTTCGTTTAAATGGAATAGATTTTTCGAAAATCCCTACCGATGATTCCCCCTTATCAGACGGGGGCTATCTAGAAAATGATTTTATGATTCCTGCCTTTTATCTAAACTACTATCTCGTATACCTCTTTAAATACACGGTCGATATTTTTATCGATGAGGTACAAAAAATAAACGGTAGCACCAAAGTTGTTTTTACGGCCTCCTTAGTTTTGAACGGTAACAACATATCGAATTTAGTGAAGAGCGAAATTGTTTTTGACAATATATCGGGTGCCATTACCTATTTAAAGTTCAATATTCAATATCCTGACAAGATGACCAAAGAATTCTCGGAAAGAAGAAAGGTCGCGTATGAAAGCGCAACCACAAGCCTACTTCTTGAATTGAATTTCAAACAAGTACAGGATAAGAAATGGCTTTTGGCTTCCTTCAAATCGAAAATCATAGGCCATTTCACCTATAACGGAAAAGATGACGCATTTGAAATGAGACAAGAATTATATGTTACAAAAACCACGAAAGGCAAAAAAATAAATAAATCGCAAAAACTTGATCTCAAGAAACCTTTTTATGAAAACTTTCCAAGTGGCATTCCCCTTGAAAATAAAATACTTTTAACGAAAGAAGAGTTAGATTTTATAAACCAAAATTAGTAATTGATGATACCTGCAACCCTAATAGAAAATGACCGGTCGCCAAAGTTTTATAAGAACTACCCTAGGTTGTTTTCGAATTATTTTGACGCTATAGACGAGGAAATTCTATGTCAATTGTCGCAAGCAGGGTATTTGTACTATCATGCTACCTTGTTAGTCGATGGTTTGATCGATGACAAGGAATTTGACCAACTCCCCTTAATTATGCACTTACAAGAGGAAACTATAAAATCCTTGACATCGATATACGGGGCGAAATCGATTTTTTGGAATTTCTGGAACAACCGAAAGAAAGAATATTTTAAGGCCGTTGAAACCGAAAAAAAATTGAGCTATGACCGAGCGATTCGTTTTACCGAATATGCCGACCTGGCCGATCAAAAAACGGCCTTTGGAAAGGTAGCCATTGATTGCATCTACCTTTTGTCAAATCAGAAAGATGATGCCCTCTACCACGCCCTCGTAAAATCACATTATTATTTCTCGCTCGGGTTTCAATTGTATGACGATGTCAAAGATTATAGTGAAGATATAAAGAAAGGACAATTCAATTGGGCAATTTATGAACAAAGAAAAATGATGAATGATGCCCCTTTAAACTCAGATTATGGGGTATTGCACAAACTCCTTTTTATTAATGGCATTGGGCAAAAAATACTGGGCAAATCAATTTCTTGTTTCAGAAGGGCCCTAGAAATACTGGATCCATATATTGAAAGTGAATGGAAAGGGATTGTTTTGGAAACAAAGGAAATTATTGAAAATTATTTAGATAGTACGGAAGGCTATGTAAGGACCATTGAAAAAAAGGTTCAAATAAAAAGGCAAGGAACCGTAGATTATTCATTTTTTAGATATGGCAAGACGCGGGATAAGGTGCTTAAAAACGGACTTGATTTTATAAAAAAAAGTTTCCTTGAAAATTATGCCGAACTTAAACATATCATGTTTTTAAGTAAATCCGAGGGCTTCCAAAATGAGCAGGAAATTCATTCTTCGGATGTATTTCAAAGAGCACTGCTTAACGAATGTCTCATCGCCATTTGTAAAGAAAATAATTTTAATTCCACTAAATTTTTTGAACGGGAATGTCAGTATCTGGTCGCGCAAAGAAACCGGGATGCCATTGGTGGCTGGTCCTATTTTCCAAGCGTTGTCGAGATTGCAGCCGATATTGACGATTTGGGACAAATGATACAATTATTTATTGCATGTGGAAAAAGTAGTCTGGTTGATGCGTATTGTATGCAGGCCATACAAATAGCCTTAAGCCAGCGCACATGTTCGAACGGTGGTCTAGAAACATGGATTATTCCCAAAGAAAACCAAAATGCCATACAACAAAAGCAAGATCTGTTCAATACGTCGAAATGGGGCAAAGGGCCAGATATAGAAGTCGTAGCCAACTTTATGTATGCCTTGCACCAATTCGATTCAATAAAGTACCTAAACCCAATTAAAAATGCCATAAAATTCATCGTTGAAAACCAAAACGAGCAAGGTTATTGGGATAGTAGGTGGTATTATGGGAGGTATTATGGCACCTATGTCTGTCTGCGGTTATTTAAAGAATACAAAGATCTTTTCCCGGCCTATATGCTAAAAGCTATTGAATATATCATAGACCACCAAAACAAGGATGGCGGGTTTTCAACCGAGCCAGGGAAAACATCTGATCCACTTGCCACCGCTTTTGCTTTATTATCGCTTAAACTTTTCTTGAATTCAGAACATAGGGCTTCAATGAGAGCGGAAAATTACTTAAGACGTGCACAGCAAGTAGATGGGTCTTGGAATGAAAGCAATTTTATCAAACCAAAAGCGCAAGAACCGTACAAGAGCAAAACCATTACCACGGCCTTCGTTTTAAAAGCCATGAATTATGGGAAATCAATATGACGCTATTGTACCCGTTTTATCTAAGAACATTGCGTATAATAAGTTTACCGAATCCGAATATGTTTTAAGTAATAAAGTGCATCGACATTATTTGAAAATAAATTCGGCAGTGTATGCGGTGTTAAAGGAGGTCGATGGTCTGAAAAATATGAAACAGATAGCCGAAGCCTTTCATGAAATCTATAATAAAAGTATAACGGTTGATGAATTATATAAACTTTTACATCAAACATTGGCACCCTATGGCGTTTTGGAGGGATTCGAAAATGCCATAAAAGGGTATGAAAAACCCTATTATCTTGCCCTAAGCTTTGTTATTTTACCGGAGTCTGTTGTGCATAGGATCACAAGACACCTTCATTTTTTATTCAATAGAACGAGTGTGATCATCATTCTAGGCATCTGCCTTGTCATTACCATATTGATGTTGACCTTGAATTTTGATTTATATACCGCTTTTAACCTTCGCGAGAGCTTGGTCTATTTTTTTGTGACCATGGCAATAAGTGTCACCTTTCACGAAATAGGCCATGCAACCGCAGCGGGTTATTTTGGTGCGCGCCATGGTGGAATCGGCGGTGGTTTTTACCTTTTTACACCAGTTTACTATGCCGATGTCACTGATATCTGGCGACTAACTCGAAAGCAGCGAATTGTCGTGAATTTGGCCGGTATGTATTTCGAGTGTATCTTTTGTTCGCTGTTGGCACTTACTTCGTATTTAGCTGGAAATACTACCCTGCTTATAGTGTCCTTAATAGTTTGCCTACATACCTTGTTCAATCTGAATCCCTTTTTAAGAAGTGATGGTTATTGGGTATTGTCCGATTTGACAAACCAACCAAATCTGATCTATCATGCCACCCAGAAGATACCGGAAGTGTATCGGTTTATTTTCCAAAAAAAATCGATTCGATGGAATGGAATTGATATACTTTTATTGTTATATGGGCTTATGAGTTTTTCGATGATCGGTATGTTTGTATATTACATCTTGATAGAAAATCCAAGTTCAATTCTTCATTTTCCTCAAAATGCCGTCGATTTTGTCAACAGTATTTTTGTCAGTTCATCTCAATTCTCAATTATTAAATACAGTGAATTAATTGCGCCACTTATCTTTTTTATGTTATTCGTTAAAGTAAGCATGGCATTCATAAAAAAGAGAATGGCAGCTTCTTCTTGATTCGTTGATCGCAGGCGTTTCTTCAATGCCTTTCTGGAAGGGATTTTTCAAGAATTAAACGGTTCATCGGGCTGCAAGACAACAATTTCGAAGGGTATGGGGCTGTTGAAGTGGCCATATTTCCTGGCTTTATTCTTGTACCGAAGTGAAGTTATCCGTATGTTTTGTAACCTATGTACTCCTCGCCTGTTAGGTCAAAAATGCCACAGCGGCTTTAATTTTGATGACCGTGCCCCAACCCAAACTATTTTAACATAAATTTTTGAGAAATACTTGTAACAATTCAACACCTTGCAAGTCTTATTACCAGTTTTAGAAAGCTAACCTCCTAAAACACTAACTGTACAGCATGATAGAAATTAAAGACCTTCACAAATCCTATAAAATGGGAAGCAATTCCCTGCATGTCTTAAAAGGAATCAATTTTTCGGTTGAAAGTGGGGAACTAGTCGCTATAATGGGCTCCTCGGGTTCGGGGAAATCGACCCTGCTGAATATTTTGGGCATGCTCGATGAGGCCGATTCGGGCGAGTATACCCTTGACGGGGTTCCTATCAAAAATCTCAACGAAACCAAGGCGGCCAACTACCG
>JALHST010000249.1 GCA_022865355.1 Maribacter sp.
AAGCTTCTGCAATTGACTTGCCGAGCGACGTCTTCCCTACCCCGGGAGGGCCATATAAACACAAAATGGGAGATTTCATATCGTTCCGCAGTTTCAATACGGCCAAGTATTCTATAATCCTCCTTTTTACATCTTCCAAACCATAATGATCCCTATTTAAAATCTTTTCGGCACGCTTCAAATCAAATTTATCCTTAGAATATTCGTTCCAGGGCAGTTCCAGAAAAAGATCCAAATAGTTTCTTTGAATTGAATACTCGGCTACCTGCGGGTTCATGCGCTGTATTTTTGCCAACTCCCGCTCGAAATGTTCCTTAACTTTTTTGCCCCATTTCTTTTCTTTGGCCTTGTTGCGCATTTCGTCTATTTCCTCGTCGTACGACACGCCACCCAATTCTTCTTGAATGGTTTTCATTTGCTGATGCAAAAAATATTCACGCTGCTGTTGGTCCAAATCGCTCCGCACCTTCGATTGAATAACATTCTTCAATTCCAGCTTTTGAAGTTCGACGTTCATATATTTCAAGGTAGCCATCGCCCTCTCCTGAAGATTGTCAATTTCTAGCAGTGCTTGTTTGTCCTTTACATCTAGGTTTAAGTTAGAGGACACAAAATTGATCAAAAATGAATTACTCTGAATATTCTTAATGGCAAAGGAGGCTTCACTTGGAATATTCGGATTATCCCTAATTATCTTTAAGGCAAGATCCTTGATCGATTCGATAATCGCTAAAAATTCCTTGCTATTCGGGTCGGGCCGTACTTCATGTGCCTCGCGTACCGTGGCCGTCATGTAGGGCTTCTTGGTCAAGACTTCGGCGATTTCAAAACGCTTTTTACCCTGTATAATGACCGTAGTGTTACCATCGGGCATTTGAAGTACCCGTAGGATGCGCGCTACAGTCCCAAGGGTGTTGATATCGGCGATATCCGGATTTTCAGTATCCTCGTCCTTTTGTGAAACTACACCGATTACCTTCGACCCATTGTTCGCATCCTTTATGAGATTAATTGATTTATCCCTACCTGCAGTAATCGGGATGACCACCCCTGGAAACAATACCGTGTTGCGCAAGGGCAAAATGGCCAAAGTCTCCGGTAGCCCCTCACTATTCATTTTCTCTTCATCCTCCGGGGTCAAAAGCGGTATCAACTCGGCATCCTCGTCGATACTGTGTATAGACAAATTGTCAAAATTTGCAAATTTGGAATTTCCCATATATATATATTCGGTCATTCTGTCATAAAAATGACTTGAACCGATACTTTATTTGATTAATAATCCTTGTGAAGCCCTATTTTCATTATTCTTTCGTATTCATGGACTCCTCGTACAACCTTCATAGACAATTGTTGTGCCATTTCCACTTTTATAGGAAAAATCACACTGTTGATCAAATTGGAATAAACCTGAACGATCACTTAAGTAGGTATTCCCTTTATGAGATTCATACATAAGACCGATTAAATCAGACGCAAAGGATGGGCCATAAAACAATTTTTTACAAATAACTGTAACAATTCCTAAATTCGGTCATCTATAAGACAAACCATGTACTTTTTGAGCCACAAAAAAGAACATATTGATGCTTTACTCCAATTGTCTCTGGTCGGAAACCAGAGTGCTCAATTGGAAGTGTACAACCGCTATTATAAGGCCATGTTCAATACGGCATTGCGCATTGTAAAAGACAGCGCCGAAGCAGAGGATGTGATGCAAGAATCGTTTTTAAACGCGTTTACGAAATTGGCATCTTTTAAAGGGGAGGTTACCTTCGGATCCTGGTTGAAACGTATTGTAGTGAACAACAGTATTTATCATTACAGGAAAAAACAACGTGCAAACGAAGTGGGCCTGGATGAAGTACTTTATAAGGTCGAAGATAATGACGAAGTTGTTACAGATCATGACGTCTCTGAACTGAAGGCTCAAAAAGTGATGGAAGCCATGAAGCTGTTAAAAGACAATTACAGAGTTTCTTTGACCTTACATTTAATCGAAGGATACGATTATGAAGAAATAAGTCAAATAATGAATATCAGCTATGCCAACTGCCGAACATTGATCTCAAGGGCAAAGGAAAGTTTACGCAATAAATTAACGCCAGTTTACTAATGGAAAAAGATACTTTAAATACCCTGTTCGAGACTCTTAAAGGTTCATTTGACACTGAAAATCCGCCATCTGGACACGAAAAGCGATTTTTGGATAAATTGAAACAAAGCCAAAATGTTGCCGATGTAAAAAGAAGTACGAAATGGAAAGCCTGGGCAATCGCCGCAAGTATCTTGCTCCTGTGTACCTTGAGTATTGGCCTTTTCAACGAGAAACCCTCGATCAATGAACGGGTGGCAGAAATATCGCCCGAGGCATCCAGGACTGAATTTTACTTTGCCAGTCTTATAGAGGAGCAAGTAAAACAATTAAAAAGCGAAAGTACCCCGGAGACCCAAAAAATAATCACGGACGCCTTGGTACAGCTTAAAAAAATGGAAATGAATTATACCGAATTGGAAAAAGATCTCTTGAACGGAGGGAACAGCAAACTGATACTCAGCGCCATGATAACGAATTTTCAAACGCGGATAGATTTGTTGCAAGATGTCCTTGACCAAGTCGAGACTATAAAGAATTATAACGAAGAAATGAGCCAAACTGCACTTTAAAGTCTAGTCACTAGCTTGAAAACACGAATGCGTTCGGCAAATATTAAACAATATAAATTTTACAGATGAAAACAAGTACGCTAAAATACGCCCTAACTCTTTTACTGGCTTTGCCAATGGTCCTTATCGCTCATGATGGCAAGCTGCTCGGAAAATATAGTAAGGAGAAGACAATCAAAAAAGAATTCAATGTAAATTCAGATGCTTTATTAAAAGTCGATAATAGCTATGGCAACTTGAACATTACCTCTTGGAATGAAAATAGAATACTCATTGAAGTTCATATTAAGACCAATGGCAACAACGAGGAAAAGGTGCAACGCAAACTAGACGAGATTACGGTCGATTTCGAAAATAGTGGCAGCATAGTCTCGGCGAAAACAATTTTTGACAAAAATAAAGGCGATTGGGGATGGAACTGGGGAAAAAGTAACAATGTGAACATGCAGATCAATTATACCATAAAACTACCGATAAAAAACAGCGTTGACCTCAACAACGACTATGGGAGCATTTCGTTGGACCGTGTAGATGGCCATGCCAAAATAAACTGCGATTATGGTCGCCTTGAAATTGGGGAATTACGCGGTAGAAACAATCAGTTGAATTTTGATTACACCTCCGGATCCAGCATTGAATATATGAACAGCGGGGAAATCAAAGCCGATTATTCAGGATTTACGATTCAAAAGGCAGGCGATTTGACGATCAAGGCAGATTATACAAATTCGAATGTAAATCAAATGGATAATCTCGTGTATGCCAGCGACTACGGTACCATTGATATTGGCGAAGCCAAAAATATCCAAGGAAATGGCGATTACGTCACTGTAAAATTAGGGACCATGCATGGCAATGTCGACCTCAAGTCGGATTACGGTTCCATACGCATAAATAACATGGCCGAGGATGCCGGGAATTTGAAGATAGCCTCAAACCACACCGGCATCAAAATAGGCTACGATGCTACCTATAATTTTGATTTCGAAATACGTACTTCGTATGCCGGGGTAAGTGGTAAGGATGATTTTGAAATCAATATCAGCACCGAAAAATCAAGTGACAAATATTATAAGGGATATTATGGAAAACCAAATAGCGGAAAGAACGTCACGATCAACAGTGATTATGGGGGCATTACCTTCTCAAAAAACTAAATGGAATATTCACTTAATTAATACATAACTATAAATTACACACTATCATGAGCAAATTAACAATTTTAGGAAGTCTCATATTCCTGACGATTTCGTGTTCAGCACAATGGGGGAAAACGGTTAAAGGAAATGGAAATACGGTAACTATCGAACGATCTACGGGCGATTATGATGAAATCGGGGTCTCTGGCTGGTTCGATGTAGATCTTGTAGCTGGAACAGAGGGACAAATTACTTTGAAAGGGGAGGAAAATTTATTGGAACATATCATTACCGAAGTGCAGGATGGTAAATTATCGATTCGGGTAGAAAAAGGTTATAATTTGAAGCCCTCATCATGGAAAGAAGGTATTTATATCACTGTGCCCGTAGAAAACATAAGTGCCTTGGCCTTGTCGGGATCTGGAGATATCGTGGGTAAGAAAACAATAAGGACCGATAGCTTCAGTACATCCATGTCGGGATCTGGAGATATCACCCTCAAGCTGGAAGTGGGTTCCCTATCGACCTCCATGTCAGGTTCTGGCGACATTTCACTCAGTGGGACAGCAAAGAACTTTGATGTAAATATTTCCGGTAGCGGGGATATCAAAGCCTATGAACTGGAAGCCGACAATGTAGATGCCACGATTTCAGGTTCGGCCGATATTAAGGTTACGGCACATAAAATGTTGAAGGCAAGGGTCTCCGGATCTGGGGATATCAGTTATCGGGGCAATCCCGAAAAAATAGATACCAAGACCTCAGGATCAGGCGATATTTCAAAAGGGTAATCAATCAATGCATGGTTCTGTTTCATAAGGCCTCTTTTTTAAGAGGCTTTTTTTATGGCGGTCTTATTATTTACCCGGGTCAACAGAAACATCCCGATTAGAAAAAAAATACCTAAAAATATAATCGCATATCGCATACTTCCCGAAAATTGTGCGACGAAGCCATATAGAAAAGTACCGATGACGATACCGATCTTTTCGGCAACATCGTAAAAGCTAAAAAATGAGGTAGTATCAGGAGTCTCGGGAATAAACTTAGAATAGGTAGAACGCGATAGCGCCTGGATACCACCCATTACAATCCCCACACAACCCGCCGCGATATAAAAATCTAGGGGCGTAATCAAAAAGTAGGCATAAATACAGATAATGATCCACAAAAGATTCACCACGATCAATGTCTTAATATTACCAAACGCCTTTGAAGCCCTTGCGGTCAATGTGGCACCGGCTATCGCCACTATTTGAATTACCAGGATACTGATGATCAAACCGGTAGTACGTTCGCTATCCGAACTCCACGCAATCTCCTCTTCGCCAAAATAAGTCGCTATGAGCATAACCGTCTGTACCGCCATACTATAGACAAAGAATGCCCCCAAGTATCGTTTCAGTCGTATTTCATTGCCTAATTGATGCCAGACGCCTTTCAACTCCTTGAAACCATTCAAAATTACATGTGTGCGCACCCCCTCCTTCTTGAATCCTTTCGGCAGATGAAAGAAAGTATACTGGGCAAAAAGTATCCACCAAATGCCCACTGATACGAAAGAATACTTCATGGCCTTTATTTCCGCGGCTTCCATGGCGTCGCCTTCGATACCGAAAACATCAGGTTTTAAAACCATAGCCAAATTGAACAACAGTAAGATTACGCTGCCAATATATCCCATGGAAAATCCTTTGGCACTCAGGCTATCCTGTTGTTCGGGATATGCCACATCGGGCAAATACGAATTATTAAAGGCAAAACTTACCCAAAAGCCTACCAAACCAAAAAAATAACATAGGAGCCCGATATAAATATTCTCCAAGGAAAACCAATAAAGTCCGATACACGATACACCCCCCAGATAACAGAAAAATTTCATGAACAATTTTTTGTTCCCGAGGTAGTCTGCAATACCCGACAGTAATGGCGTGATGATCGCTACAAATAGGAAGGCGGCGGAGGTCACATAGCTGATCAAGGGAGCCCTTGCTAACTCGCCCCCAAAAATGGCAACCTTTTCGACCTTGGCGATTCTGAAAAGTGCTCCATAAAAAATGGGAAAAATAGACGAAGCGATGACCAAGCTGTAGACCGAATTCGCCCAATCATAAAATGCCCAGGCATTTAATAGTTTTTTACTCCCCTTAATAGCAAAAACTCGCGCCATAGCTAAAAATAAAAGCTGCTCCAAAGAACAGCTTCCAAGATACGATTATTGATTTAATAATACTTACTGAAAGGAGGTGACGCCAAATTTTGCCGCTTCCTGTCTGGCCAATGGCGCCCAGGCGGTCAAATTACTGATGCGAGTCTCATTCGAAGGGTGCGTGCTTAAAAATTCAGGAGGTGCCTGGCCCCCACTTTTCGCAGACATGCGTTTCCATAATTCTGCTGCTTCCCCAGGGTCGTACCCTGCAATGGCCATTATTTGAAGGCCGATCCGATCCGCTTCGGTTTCTTGACTTCTGCTGAACGGCAACAAGACGCCTAGGGTAGAACCCAGACCATAGGCTTGATTGAAGGTATTTCTTGTTTGCTCATCCTGAATTGCAATGTTGCCTGCAACCGCGCCGAGTTGTTGCAAGGTTGACGCACTCATTCGTTGGGCCCCGTGATCCGCTAGTGCATGAGCGACTTCATGTCCCATGACTACCGCCACCCCGGTTTCATTTTTGGCAATAGGCAGTATTCCGGTGTAAAAAACAATTTTTCCACCCGGCATGCACCAGGCATTTACGGTAGAGTCCTGAACCAAATGATACTCCCACTTATAGTCTTTTAGATATCCTGGATAACCATTTGCGGTCAACCACCGTTCAGAGGCCGAGGAAATACGCTGGCCCACTTTGGTAATCATTTTAGCATCGGTCGTATTATCGACGACCTTATTATCGCTTAAGAATTGGTCATACTGGGCAAAGGCCATTGGAAATATTTGGCTGTTCGGATAGAAGTTCAGGGTGCTCTTGCCTGTGAAAGGGTTGGTCTTGCAAGCCAGCACTCCTATAAAAAGGGCTATAATTATGATATATTTTTTCATTTTTTTTCTGTTTTTAGCTTCCTACACCTAAAATATAATTATTTTCCGATCATTCTTAACGCTGTAAAGTCTTTTGATATCTCAATCGTATTATTCCCATTTAATTTTAAGTCTTTTAAAGCGACCACCTCATTATCAATCTCGATGGTCGTTATTTTGAAGGGAAGGCCATGTAGCTTTATTTTCATATGGCCGTAAGGCGTTTTATAGGACCCATCCTTGAACTGTTGTATTATCAATTCGTTTTCCTTACCCGACAATTTTAACCTTCGTAAACTATATTGTCCTTTTTTATAATCGTATCCGTCCTGGGCATCTTCATAGATCAACGAATTCTCGATTCCCAGCTTGAAATAAATATCGAGAATCAATTCTTTTATGACCAATTCCCCCACATATTGTTGCACCGGGTATTTTGGAATGATCGAGCCTTCCTTGATAAACAAGGGCATTTTGTCCATATCGGCCACTACCCAACGTTCCTTGCCTCCTTCGACCGATTCATCGGTCCAATAATTGTACCAATTTCCTCGGGGAATATACATTCTTCTGCCCTTCGCATTGGGTTCCTGAACGGGACAGACCAAAATTTGTTTTCCAAAAATGAATTCATCGGTCCGAAAGTGAGTCTGCGTATCTTCTTGATCGTAATGAACCAGAGGTTGCAACATGGGCGTCCCTGCAACGGTATATCGCCAGAACATCGTGTACAAATACGGTAGCAACTGATAACGCAATTCTATGAATTTGCGCACGATATCGGTAACTTCCTTGTCGAATGACCAGGGTTCCTGATCGCCATGGTCACCGCTTGAATGTACCCTACAAAATGGATGGAATACGCCCAATTGGATCCAACGTGCGAACAATTCCCCGTTGGGTTGTTCGGCAAAACCCCCAATATCAGAGCCCACGAAAGAATATCCACTCATACACATGCGCTGTGCCTGTACATTGGCTATCCAAAGATGCTCCCAAGTAGCCACGTTATCACCGGTCCACGTGGTAGAGTAGCGTTGCGTTCCTGCGAAGGCGGCCCTTGTAATTACGAAAGGCCGTTTGGGATATACATACTTTTTAACCCCTTCATAGGTGGCCCGAACCATCTGCATTCCATATATATTATGTGCCTTTCTGTGTGAACAGGGATACCCGTCAAAGTTATGTCTTGTATCTAAGGGTGCTGTCTTGGTTGGGACCTCCATCACCGCAGGCTCGTTCATATCGTTCCAAACGGCATGAACCCCAATATCGATCATAAATTCTTTATACAATTCTGCCCACCATTCCCGAACCTTTGGATTGGTAAAGTCAGGAAAATTACACTCCCCCGGCCATACTTTACCCCTCATATACGGGCCATCCCCGCGTTTGCAGAAGTAATCGTTCTTTACTGCTTCGTTATAGACCCAATAGTTTCTATCGACTTTGATCCCGGGATCGATCATCACCACGGTCTTGAAGCCCTCTTTGTAAAGTTCGGCTATCATGCGTTTCGGGTCGGGAAAATGGGTCTTGTCCCAAGTGAAACAACGAAAACCATCCATATAGTCGATATCCAAATAAATGGCATCGCAAGGAATTTTTAATTTCCTGAATTTCGCGGCGATATCCTTTACATTTTTTTCAGGAAAATAACTCCACTTTGACTGATGATACCCAAGCGCCCAAAGAGGTGGCAGTTCAGGCGTCCCCGTTAAATTGGTATATGCTTTCACTACTTCCGACATTAAGGGACCATAAATAAAGTAATAGTTCATTTCGCCGCCTTCCGCCCAAAAACTAGTAACATTACGACGTTCATGGGCAAAGTCAAAATAACTCTTGAATGTATTATCGAGAAATATACCATAGGCATTATTTTTATGAAGCCCGATAAAAAATGGAATGGCTTTGTACAAGGGTTCTTGGTCCTTACCAAAGGCATATTGGTCGGTACACCAATTGTTAACCTTTTTACCCTTTAAATTAGAATGCGTGGCTTTATCGCCCATGCCATAAAAGCTTTCAGAACTTTGGGCAATCTTGCTCATTTTTACGGTGTTCCCACCATATTCATAATTTTCTTCCCAATGAAAGCCGAGTTCATCCTCGTTTAGAATTGTACCTTCTAAATCTGAAATCTGCACCCGTAAGGTCTGCTTATCAATAAGTACTTGAATTTTCGAGGTCTCAACAAGGTATTCGGTTTGGGTTTCGGTCACCTCCAAACGATTGTAACCATGTGTGGCCACTTCGCTGATCGCATATGAAAAATCGGGCTGAAAAACATGCTCTGTGGCATATCTAAACCGAAAAAGACCATCTTGTAACACGGTTAATTCGAGGATAACCCCATTGTCGGTAGTGAAGTATAATTTATGGGTGTCGCGTATATAGTTTACGATCTGGTTTGGATAAAGATTGCCTTTATATTCCAGTTCAGTATTCGTTATCATAGTCGGTTAAATTTAAAAGTGCCGCAAAAAAACCATATTAACGGCTAATAATTAAAGATATTGAGTTCAATTTCGAAGATTTGCGAATCGGCCGTTCCAATTACTGAAGAATAACAACACCTAAGGGAGGTATATTTATTTCTATGGATTTTGCGTACCCATGCCATTTCTTGTTCGATGGCTTCGCCGGATGATTTTGCATGCCACTACCCCCATATTTCGTTTGGTCGCTATTGAATACTTCCTTGTATATTTTGCCCTTGGGAACCCCGATCCTATAATCTTCTCGTGGAACCGGCGTAAAATTCAAGGCCACAATGAGGTCGTTTTTTTCGTCATGTCCTTTTCGGATATAAGTAAGTACCGAATTCTCTGCATCTCCATAATCGATCCATTGAAAGCCTTCCGGACTAAATTGTTTTTCATACAAGGCGGGATATTCTTTGTAAAAGGCATTTAAGTCCTTTACCAAATGCTGTATACCCGAATGAAACGTGTACTGGGTCAAGTGCCAATCCAGGCTATGTTGATAGTTCCATTCAGAGGTTTGTCCGAACTCGGCACCCATAAACATCAATTTGGTTCCCGGATGGGTGAACATATACCCAAAAAGAAGCCTTAAATTGGCGAATTGCTGCCATTCATCGCCAGGCATACGGTAGACCAGCGACTGCTTGCCATACACTACTTCGTCATGGGAGAAAGGCAACATAAAATTTTCGGTAAAGGCATAGGTCATGCTAAAGGTTAGATCATTTTGATGATGTCTTCTATAGATGGGCTCTTTTTTAAAATATTCCAATGTATCGTGCATCCAGCCCATCATCCATTTCATGCCAAAACCAAGGCCCCCTAAGTAAACGGGCTTTGAAACTCCTGTAAAAGCGGTAGATTCCTCGGCAATGGTCTGTACGCCCTCAAAGCTCTTATACACCTCCTCGTTGAGTTCGCGAATGAGTGAAATAGCCTCTAGATTTTCATTGTTTCCATATATATTCGGTTCCCATTCGCCCTCTTCCCTCGAATAATCCAAATAGAGCATTGACGCGACGGCATCTACACGAAGACCATCGACATGAAATTGATCTAGCCAGAAAAGTGCGTTGCTTATCAAAAACGCACGTACCTCGTTTCTCCCGTAATTAAAGATAAGACTCTTCCAATCGGGATGATATCCTCTTCTTCGATCTGGATTTTCATACAGATTCGAACCGTCAAAATTCCCTAGACCATGCGCATCCTCGGGAAAATGCGATGGCACCCAATCTAGGATGACCCCGATATCGTTTTGATGGAATTTATCGACCAAAAATTTAAAATCCTCGGGCTTCCCAAAACGAGAAGTGGGCGCAAAATACCCTGTGAGCTGATATCCCCAAGATGGGTCATACGGGTATTCCATAATGGGCATAAACTCAACATGGGTATAGCCCATTTCCTTTACGTAATCAACCAGGTCATCGGCCAAGTCGATATAACTCAAAAATTTGTCGTCTTTTTTACGTTTCCAAGAACCCAAATGCACCTCATAGACTGAATAAGGCCTATCAAGGCCATTTTTATCCTTGCGATAGCCCATCCAAGACTTGTCCTTCCATTTATAGTCAGCCTGCCATACGATTGATGCCGTATGGGGAGGATGCTCGCAGAGACGTGCAAAGGGGTCGGCCTTTTCGGTAACGATGTTATTATTGTTTGAATGTATCTTGTATTTGTACAAAGTGCCCTGGTCGATGCCGGGAATAAATCCTTCCCATATCCCGCTGGAGTCCCAACGCACGTTCAATTTATGATCTCCTTCTAGCCAAAAGTTGAAATCCCCGATTACGGAAACCGATTTGGCAGTTGGGGCCCAAACTGCAAAATATGCCCCTTTTTCCCCATTTACCTCAACGAGATGCGATCCAAGTTTATCATATAATCGATAATGCTTTCCTGCTTTGAAGAGACTGATATCGAAATCTGAAAAAAGACTGTGTACTATTACTTTGCCCATTATTTTGTTAGTTTGAGTCGTTGATAATGCCTAAGATCCCCTCCAAAGGAATAACCGCCCAGCTTGGACGGGAATTCATTTCGTAGCCCAATTCGTATACCGCTTTCTCTAGCATACTGTATTTCAATATGAAAATGCGTTCTTGGTGATACCCTATATTCAAATTATTCTCTTGAATGATCGTCACGTACGCTTCCAAAAATACACCAATAAAAAATCGAAAAAGGGTTTCACCAGCCTTAAAAAGTTGTTCTTGAGTATATGGGTATTTGTCGCCATTATTAAAAATCGTAGCATAGATGGCATAATGGAAAGAACGAAACATGCCTGCCACATCCTTCAGGGGTGGGTGCTTTACCTTCCGATCGCGTATAGTGCTTTCAGGCTCCCCTTCGAAGTCCAACAAGTAAAAATCGTCATCCTTGACCAAAACCTGGCCCAAATGATAGTCCCCATGGATCCTAATGCGCTCTCCTTTCAATTTCGTCCAATCAAAATTCACAAAACGCCTTCTAATCTCATTTTTACGTTCCAGAAACTCCTTTACAAGTATAGCCGCCCTTCCTTCCAATTTGTGCAGGTTGTTCTCAAAGCTGTTCAAACTGTTTTGGAATTGGTACAATAACCTATTTTTCAACCAGACTTCATAATCGCTATTAAAATGTGTGGGCGTAAAGGCCGTATCCTCGAATTCGGATCCCAATGCGACATGCATCTCGGCAGTACGTCTTGCCAATACCTGAAGCTTCAAAAATATGCCAAGTCCGGCCCAATCGATAATCTCAGGGGGTACGTCGCGAATTTGTAGGCGCTGAAACAATTCGGTCGCAGGTAATCGGGATACTTGGATATGTTTGTTCGCCAGATTGCTAAAAACCTTATCGACCTCCTTCAACATAAATTCCCAGGCATCTCCTTGATTTGGTACGAGTTCCTGCAAGAGGGCTATAGTAATATTGTCGTCATCCTTATCTATAAAACTGATACTTCCCAGGTAAGCAGGTGTATTTTTATAGCCCTTCTTTTCTGACAAGAATTGGCTCATTTCATAATCTGGATTTTTATCGGCATAAATTCGTCGGAAAAACTTGATTACAGAACTATCATTGTAAATAACAGAAGTATTGCTCTGTTCCAAGCCCATAAAGCGTGAGGAGACATAAGCCGAATCCTTAAAAAGACTACTTTTGTGATAGCGAACGGGGCTTCTATCAATTGGCTCGGAGTTCATGATGCGTTCAAAGACCAATTTTCGAAAAGCTTCTAAATTAATGGCGTCTATGATAAACCCTTTTTGCCCTTTGATGGTCAAAGGGAGAATGCGGTCCTTCTCTGCAAAGCTTTCATCGGAAACGAAAGCGATCGGTAAAAAATAATGTTGGTAAAAAGCCTCTTCGAAATTTACCTCCAACAAAAGACCATAATATACTTCCCCATGTTGTTGGATCTTAAAATATTGATGGAGTTCAATGTATTTGAGTTTACTTGATTTCCCTCCATACCAGCGCTGTCTAACGATATAATCTTCAAGCACATCCGAAATAAAGACTTTCACAAATGCTTGATGGTCGAGCAATTCCTCCCATACTACATCAAAGACATAGGGTGGCTGTAATAGGGACTCTTGCTTTTTTTTCGCCATGTTTATTTCTTAATATGGAAAATATGAAAAGGCAACGCAGGGTGCAATTCAATAAAGTTCCATTCAGAATGCCAAATGTAGTTATTATTCGTAATAACATCATATACTTCTATGGGGTGACCGTGATGTACCCCCAACGCCTCCAGCGGTAATTGCACGCTGCCCCTGTGGGCATAATGATGGTCAAGGTTTATGATGGTCAAGGTTTCGTCGGTTTTTTTATCGTTCCATTTATAAAATGCGATCAAACGGTCATTGTTAATCTCGCAGAACCGTATGTTATTGGTCTGTTGCAAGGATTCATGGGCACGTCGTTCGGCATTGATCTTCGAAATTACATAGATCAATTTATTTTTAAGGTTCCAATCCCAATGGCGTATTTCATATTTCTCCGAGTTAAGATATTCCTCCTTGCCTGGGAAGGCATCACTAATCATAAATTCAAAAACAGGACCATAAATACCCAGATTTCCGCACAGCGTGGCGGCTAGGGTATAGCGTATAAGATGCATGGCCTCGTTGGCGCCTTGAAGATGATACGGATTGATATCGGGCGTATTGGGCCAAAAATTGGGTCGATAGTACTCGCGCATTTCCGATTGTGTAAGTTCGGTCATATACTCTATTAGTTCATTCTTAAAGATCCTCCATGTAAAATACGTATATGACTGGGAAAATCCTTGCTTTGCGAGTTGTTGCATTACCTTTGGCCTTGAAAATGCCTCCGCCAAAAAAAGTACATCGGGGTGCTTCTTTTTCACTTGCGCAATTAACCAATGCCAAAAATAATACGGTTTAGTATGTGGATTATCGACCCTAAAAATGGTAATACCGCAATTTACCCAATGCAAGGTAACATCGAGGAGTTCTTTCCAAAGTGCTTTATATGCCGTTGATTCAAAATAAAAGTTTACGATATCCTGATATTTTTTAGGCGGATTTTCTGCGTATTGAATGGTACCATCAGGCCTTTTTCGAAACCACTCCGGATGTTCCGAAATATAGGGATGGTCAGGTGCCGCCTGAAAAGCAAGGTCTATGGCGATTTCGATACGGTGTTCCTGGGCTTTTTTAATCAATTCCTTAAAATCTTCTTCAGTACCCAATTCGGGATGGATGGCCGTATGGCCCCCCAATTTGGATCCAATGGCCCAAGGCACCCCTGAATCGCCTTCTTCGGCATGGGTAGCATTATTCTTGCCTTTTCTATTCTTTTCTCCAATAGGATGTATGGGGGGAAAATACAAGACATCGAAGCCCATTTCGGCAATCCTTGGCAAAAGGGGTTCACAATCCTTAAAAGTGCCGTGTCTTCCGACTTCTGGGGAAGCAGATCGTGGGAAAAATTCATACCAAGTACTAAAATTGGCTTTTTTGCGATCCACGTAAAGTTGTAGCGATTTGCCCGTATTTGCCAAGAAACGCTGTGGATATCTTAAAAATAAATTCTCTAATTTATGGGAGGTCGCAATTTTTGTAGCACTATCATAATGTGCTTCATCCCCAAAGTGTTGCATCCAGAGTTCCAAATCGGCCTGCTCCTTGGAACCCACATTTTTGGCAAGATATTGCAAGTACTGGATTCCATCTAGGAGCTCGCTTTTTACATGTTGCCGGTCCTTTAATTTGGCATGGATGCCATGCTGCCAATTCAGGGCATGATCGACCCAAGCACGTACATTATATTCATAAAAGCCCTGTTTATCGACCTGAAAGGTGGCTCCATATACATCATTTCCCAAATGATGCATACGAATTAGCGTATAGTCCTTTGCGGTCTCGTGCTTGAATTGTACCTCGGCCTGAATGACATCATGACCGTCACCGAGCACATCGGCTATGATATTTACTTCTTCCCCTACTACCCTTTTTACAAAAAATGCACCACATTCGACATGTGGCGAAATATTCCCAATAACAACGCGTTGTTGTTTCAGCATAATTTTGGTTTGATGGTTTGGTTAAAAATAGGGAATTCTTAGCAAAACAAAACCATCAAAACCATATATTTATGACTTTAAAGGGCCTCTAACGATTGCGTAGATTCAACTTTGGAACGCTTTTTGAACACTTCATTGTCCTAGTGAGGATGTAACCCTATTGTTAATCAAATAAATCAATAATTATGAAAAAAATAACGCAAATTTTAAGTAGTTTTTTAATCGTCTTTTTAATGGCCTGCGAGGGTCCACAAGGTCCTCCAGGTTTTGACGGCTTCGATGGACAGGACGGATTTGATGGAGCCCCGGGGATCCAAGGCCAGGTGCTGGAAATCGACGGTGTAAATTTCGGATACAATGCCAGTACCAACTTATATAATGCCGTTTTGACCTATGCCGATTTTACGAATTTTGAGGTTTTTGAATCAGACGCCGTGCTGGTATATCGATATGATGGCAGTATACAATATCAGGGTGGGACTACCGCCAATGCCTGGAGCTTGATTCCTCAAAACTTTTTCCTAAACTCAGGTACGATTCAGTACACCGTAGCCCATACCTTTATTGATCTCGAACTTTTTATCGATGGAAATTTCGACCTATCGAATCTAGATCCGGGTTTTACACAAAACCAATTTTTTAGGATCGTAATTCTTCCGAGTGAATTTGCGAAAAGTTCTAAAATGGACAAGTCGAATATCGAGGCCGTGATGAAGGCCATTGGCGCCACCGAAAAAGACGTTCAAAAAATAGAATTGAATTGAGCTTTTTTAAAAACCTTTTGTCGACCCCGTTCGTATTTAGAAGAACGGGGTTTTTTTTTACCATTTTCAAAAGAAAAAATAAACCATTTTCATATTTTATGGTAATTAGTTTAGCTGATACTTTGAAAGGTTTCAATAAAAATTTCGTCAAAATAAAAAAAATAAAAGCCATGTATTCAAAATCGCTATGCATTCTTTTGCTTCTGTCGCTCGGTTGTAAAGGGGTTTCCCAGGAAAAAGAGGCCTCGACCGTCAAGGAATCGGCCTCGGCAGTAGCTTTCCCTGTCACAAAAACCGATGCCGAATGGCGCAAGGAATTGACCGACATGCAATATTACATCTTAAGGAAGGCTGGGACTGAACGTGCTTTTACCAGTGAACTGCTTGAGAATAAGCAAAAAGGAATTTATGTCTGTGCCGGCTGTGACACGCCCGTTTTCAGTAGTGAGAACAAATTTGACTCCGGCACGGGTTGGCCTAGTTTTGATCGAGCCATCGACGGCGGAGTTGCTTATGATGTAGATAAGAATTTAGGATATGTACGTACCGAAGAGCATTGTGCGGTCTGTGGGGGACATCTAGGCCATGTTTTTGATGATGGGCCGTCAAATACAACGGGCAAAAGGCATTGCATCAATGGAGCCGCATTAAAATTTGTTCCTGCGGAATAGGATAGCGGCAATCTGCTTCCACAGGGACTGGCATTTTATCAATACATCGATTTGGTTTTAATCAGGTCCTATTGGTTATCCTACCAAAAATAATCGAAGTTTTACAACAGTAAAATGGGTGAAAATCGCCTATAATTCTTTTTCCAAATAACATTGGAAGTTGGTTTTGGTATTTGGAATTTGATTTCCGTACTTTTGCGTTTCTTCCGAAAGATATCGGGATTAAAATTAAAAGAGTAGAGCTATGGCCAATTTCGATGTGATTGTTTTAGGCAGTGGTCCCGGGGGGTATGTTAGCGCAATACGGGCATCCCAATTAGGACTTAAGACCGCTATTGTTGAAAAGGAAAGTTTGGGTGGTGTATGCCTCAACTGGGGCTGTATCCCCACCAAAGCCCTATTGAAATCGGCACAAGTATTTGAATACCTGCAACATGCCAGCGATTATGGCTTAAAAGTAGATGGGGTAGACAAGGATTTTGATGCCGTTGTTGCGCGAAGCCGCAGTGTTGCCGATGGGATGAGCAAAGGGGTTCAGTTTTTAATGAAAAAGAACAAAATAGAGGTCCTTAAGGGATATGGCACATTGAAACCAGGCAAGAAGCTTTCGGTAAAAGGCGAAGATGGGAAAGAGACCGAATACAGCGCTGAACATATCATCATTGCCACGGGGGCCCGAAGCCGTGAATTAGCCAGTCTTCCACAGGACGGTAAGAAAATAATCGGGTATCGGGAGGCCATGACCTTGACCAAGCAACCCAAGAAAATGATCGTTGTCGGTAGTGGCGCTATCGGGATCGAATTTGCCTACTTCTACAATGCCATGGGTACCGACGTCACCGTAGTGGAATTTTTGCCGACGATCGTACCGGTCGAAGACGAGGAGGTCTCCAAACAATTGGAACGCAGCTTCAAAAAGGCCGGAGTGAAAATTATGACCGCCTCGGAAGTTACAAAAGTAGATACTTCGGGTGAGGGTGTGAAAGCTACCGTCAAAACTTCCAAAGGCGAAGAAATCCTTGAGGCAGATATCGTGCTCTCTGCCGTTGGTATAAAATCGAATATTGAAAATATTGGTTTAGAAGCCGTCGGAATCACTACGGATCGTGATAAGATTTTGGTCAATGAATTCTATCAGACCAATATCCCCGGCTACTATGCCATAGGGGATGTTACGCCGGGACAGGCGCTCGCACACGTTGCTTCGGCCGAAGGAATTTTGTGCGTTGAGAAAATTGCCGGGATGCACGTTGAACCTCTGGATTATGGAAATATCCCGGGATGTACCTATTGTATGCCCGAGATAGCATCGGTCGGACTTACCGAAAAACAAGCCAGGGAAAAAGGACTCGATATCAAGGTGGGTAAATTTCCTTTCTCGGCTAGTGGCAAGGCCAAAGCCTCCGGAAACTCTGACGGCTTTGTAAAAGTGATCTTTGATGCCAAATACGGTGAATGGTTGGGTTGCCATATGATCGGTGTCGGGGTTACCGATATGATCGCCGAGGCCGTAGTAGCGCGTAAATTAGAAACGACCGGGCATGAAATATTAAAGGCGGTACACCCACATCCGACCATGAGTGAAGCCGTCATGGAAGCCGTTGCAGACGCTTACGGCGAGGTAATCCATTTATAAGTTTTCATCTCGAGGGTGTAGCATAAGCCTAAAATGAAGTACAATCCAATATTGTAGATTCCACAACCCATAAAATGCTTAAAGTATTTAGACTGTTCGCCATCCTAGAGGGAATCTCCTATCTCGCGCTCTTTGCGGTGAGCATGCCCCTCAAATATATGGCGGAAATACGGGAGCCCAATCTCTATATCGGCTATGCCCACGGATTTCTTTTTTTGGGCTATATCATTTTAGCCATCGTTTTTTGTATGGAGAAAAAATGGACCTTTATACGATTCCTGAATCTTTTTGTCGCATCCTTACTGCCTTTTGGTACTTTTTATATTGAAAAGAAATACCTAAGGCCCAACGTGCAAGGGGCGAATTAAAAGTCCGGATACTCTTTTTACTTGCTGCCGCTTTTATTGTATCCCAAGGTTCGATAAAAAGAACTAAATTTTTAAAGCTAAATAATTTAAATATACGGGAGTGCCATCATGCGGTGCTCACATCGGATGAAAATCTTCACGAAAATGTGTCGTTAATATGTTAGGTCAATACGACTATTCTTCTAAAAAACTCCGTATCGCCAAATCATAGCTTTTTAAGCCAAAACCTAAAATGACCCCTTTGGCATGGGCCGCGATATACGAAACATGTCTGAATTCTTCGCGTTTTAGGGTATTCGAGATATGCACTTCGACGACAGGGGCTTCGATGGCCTTGACGGCATCACCGATGCCTATCGAAGTATGCGTATAGGCAGCTGCATTGAGTATAATGCCATCGTAGGTAAAACCTACTTCCTGCAGTTTATCAATGATTTCGCCTTCAATGTTTGATTGAAAATATCCAAGTTGTACCTCCGTAAATTTCATCTGGAGTCTGGCAAAATAGTCTTCAAAGGTGAGGTCTCCATAGACTTCGGGTTCCCGCTTTCCTAATAGGTTCAGGTTCGGGCCATTAATTATTAATATTTTCATTTGCTAAAATTAACAAATTGTAGCTATCAATTTATCCGAAGTGCTAATAAAAATTGTAGCAATCAAAATAACGTCAACAAATGGGACTAAAAATAAA
Source organism: Maribacter sp. (assembly GCA_022865355.1). Classification (GTDB taxonomy): domain Bacteria; phylum Bacteroidota; class Bacteroidia; order Flavobacteriales; family Flavobacteriaceae; genus JALHST01. The sequence continues at coordinate 18,996 of JALHST010000249.1, forward strand.
AGCTGTTGAATACACTGGTTAACATGACATCATTTACCGATAGGATCTAGCCGACAAAAAGGTATAAACCAACCCCATAGTGATAAGAGAAAATGATTCTTGATCCTGGTTGATGCCCGTATAGGAAAAGTTCAATTCGGTCTGAGCGCCCATCAGAAAACCGATTTGGGGCCGATAATAAAAGCCGCCATCATTTCCTTCATTCAGACCGAAGGCCTGTCCAATATCTGCACCAAACGAAAATGAACGTGACGGCCATATCCTCACAGAGGCCGCTATAGGAGCAAATTGAATGCTAGGTAAGTCGACCAAGATGGTTCCGGAACGAAATTTTTCGGGAAAACCGTAGATATAGCCCGCCTTTACTCCAAGGTCGAATACCTTGTTGGGAGCCCACATATATCCCGCATCCAGGCCAAGGACCACGCCCACCTGATCATTGTAATCGCCCAGGGGTAAACCGGCCTGAAATCCTAATTTTAACCCTTCCTGCGCCCATACGGTTATGCCCATGATTGCGAAAACACATGTCAATAGTATGTTTTTCATTTTTTAAAATATTGCTTTGTTAGCTACAAAACTAACTGCTTGGCCAAAATACCGATTATTTTTGTTGCAAAAACGATGAAAATGGTTGTGGAATGCTGATTTCAAGGCTTTAGGGAAGTAGCAATGCGTCGGATTTTTACCGAAATGGATGACCGAATACCGGCTTTCTTTATATGGATGACTTCAAAAAAAAGCGGAAGATTATCCTCCGCCTTTAGATAGTGTGTTTCTATCTTGAATAAATTATCCGCTTTTGCTTACAGAAAGTAAATAGCCGAAATCTGAAATACCCTGTTCTTGGAAGATTGATCCTTGATTGCATTGACAACCCCGGCATTAAAACGCGCCTGAAAATAGAAATTGTCATCCAAACGATACCCGGCACCGATTGACAGCCCAAAATCAAGTCCGTTCGAATTGGAATAGTTAACTCCCCCGTAGGGATTATTTGCCAAATTATCCGATAATAGCACACTAACTTGGGGGCCGGCCTCGATATACAATTCGTCCCACACATTGTACTTGGCAACTACGGGGATGGTCAGATACCAAAAATTAAGGTCATTCTGGTAATTACCACCGCTACCTTGCAAAGAAATAAG